>NZ_PPPT01000209.1 GCF_006483445.1 Bradyrhizobium guangdongense
ATTCCGGGTTCGGCTCTTCGAGCCGCCCCGGAATGACCGAGTCAGTTGCGCACCACCGGACCACCCGCCTTCTTCCAGGCGTCGATGCCGCCGGCGAGATGCGCCGTATTTGCCAGCCCCGCCTGCTTCGCGGCGGCCACGGCCATCGCCGAGCGCTCGCCGAAGGCGCAGAAGAACACGACGCGGCGGCCGGTGGCAGCCGCGACCTCGCGCAACATGCCGCCGGGCTTCAGGCTGTCCTCGACCGAAGCGTAGGGCGTATGCAGCGCGCCTTCGAGCATGCCGTGCTTGGCGCGCTCATTGGCCTCGCGCAGGTCCACCAGCAGGATATCGGGCCGGCCGAGCGAACGGATCGCCTCTGTTGCGCTGAGCGCGCGGCCCTCCTTCGCCAGCTCCTCCTGATGCAGTCCGACATGCATGTTGGCCGGCACCGCCACGTCCATCATCTTGGGATTGGGCAGCTTCAGGTTCGCCATCAGCTCGATATATTCGTCGACCGACTTCACCTGGAGGCGCGGATTGTAGCGCTTCTCCTCACCGATGGTGGAGACGGTGTCGCCCTTGTAATCATGCGCTGGAAAAACGAGCGTTTCCTCCGGCAGCTTCAGCAGGCGATTGAAGATCGAATCGTATTGCGCGCGCGAGGAGCCGTTCTGAAAGTCGGTGCGGCCGGTGCCACGGATCAAAAGCGTGTCGCCGGTGAAGACGCGATCGCCCATCAGATAGGAATAGGAATCGTCGGTATGGCCCGGCGTGTACATCACGTCGAGCGACAGGCCCTCGATCGTCACCTTGTCGCCGTCGGAGACCCGCATCGCCACCACATCGGCCTTGCTCTGGTCGCCCATGATGGTCATGCAATGGGTGCGGTCGCGCAGCTCGCCGAGCCCGGTGACGTGGTCGGCGTGCAGATGGGTGTCGACAGCCTTGACCAGCTTGAGGTCGAGTTCGCGCAGCAACTGGCAGTAACGGTCGACCTTCTCCAGCACGGGATCAAGGATCAGCGCCTCGCCGCCGGGCCGGCTGGCGAGGACATAGCTGTAGGTGCCCGAAACGCTGTCGAAGAGCTGGCGGAAGATCATGGCAGAACCCGGGGAGTGGCGATTCCAAAATTCTACTACGCCACGGGTCAAAAAGAGAAGCAATTCACTGCCGCATGAAGAAAAGTTGAAATGTTTTTGCTGTGCGGGATGACGAGGGAGGGGGTGCGAAGCCCCTACGGCCTCACCAGCGTGTACCCGTTCTCGGTCAAAAACAGGATCTGCGCGACCCCGACCTGCACAGGCGTTGCAGACGGGATGTAATCCGGCCGCTTGCCGGTTTCCCGCTCCAGCGTGTCCACGGTGTTGAGGCAGATGTCGAAGCGGACGCCTTGCGCGATCAGGCTCTCGACCTGCTTGCGACGGTCGCTGCCGGTGCGCAGCAAATCGATGCCGGGGCCGAACGCCACGACCTCGAGCGCGACCTTGTCCGGGTCGTAATGCTTGATGAGATTGTTGGCGACGCTGAGCACCAGCGCCTGCTTCTTGGGGTCGCCGTCGGAGAGCTGCAGCACGATCTTGTGCTCGGCGAACGGCTTGTCCTGCAGCGGTGCCTGCTGGGCCGCGGCTGGCGACATCATCGCGAAAGCCAGCGCCGCGACGATCATCGCGCCTGATACGAGAGACCGCATCATCCCTGTCCCACCATGCCCGGATTGCCGTCCACGCCCTTCAGCGTGACGCCGGCGCCGAGACGCTCCGGCATCATCCGGCCCGAGCGGAGATATTTTGCCACGACGTCCCAGACCGGCGCGCCCTGTTGCGCGTTGACCGAGGCCCAGCCGGCGACCTTGTAGTGTCTGTGCGCCTCCAGCGTCCGGCCGCTATCGAGCTTCAGCTCGGAGATCCGATGTCCGATCGCATTCGTCGGCGTGCAGGTGTAGCTGACCCCGCCGGCGCGCACCATGTCGCCGCCCTGCTGAAGGTAGGGATCGGCGTTGAACAGATTGTCGCAGACGTCTTCCAGCAAATCCCTGATCTGTGCGCCGGTCATCTCCTGCACATAGGTCTCGGGATAGGAGATCGCGGTTTCCGCGAGCAGATCCTCCATCGTCATGGCCTGGCCCGACAACGCGGTGACGCCCCAGCGAAAGCCCGGCGACAGCGCGATCTCGGCATCGAGCTCGCGGCGCAGCGCCGCGCAGATCAGTTGATCCATTGGGCCTGAGAAATTGCCGCGACGATAGAGCAGGCGGTCGGGCGTCGCGATCTTTTCGGACCAGTCGTTGACATGCGGCGCCCGCACCTTGCCGATCAGCTCGGCCATCGCGGGATCGGGCTTCAGCAGTTCGGAATAGACCGGGAGCAGATGATATCTGACGTCATTGACCTTGCCCTTGTCGAGCGCGAGGTCGAGCACGCCCAGGAATTTTCCGTTCGAGCCGGCATTGGTGACCAGCGTCGTGCCGCCGGCATTCTTCACCGCGACCGGCTGCGGCACGGCATCATGGGTGTGGCCGCCGAGGATGACGTCGATGCCGGTGACGCGGCTTGCAAGTTTGAGGTCGACGTCCATGCCGTTGTGCGACAGAAGGATGACTGCGTCGACCTTGTCGATGGTGCGCAGCGCATCGACATGCTTCTGCAATTCCTCGTCGCGGATGCCGAAGGTCCAGTCCGGCGTGAAGCGCCTGGGATGCGCGATCGGCACGTAGGGAAAGGCCTGGCCGACGATGGCGACGCGGTAGCCGCCGAGCTCCTTGATGGTGGACGGCTTGAACACGCGGCCCGTTGCCTTGTCGAAGGCGCGGGCGTCGTTGAAGGCGGCTTCCTCGGTCAGAAACACGTTCTGCGCCAAAAACTCGCCCTTGAAGCGTTCGAGATTGTCGCGCAGCGCCTGCTCGCCATAGGTGAATTCCCAATGTCCGGTCATCGCCTCGATGCCGAGCAGGTTGGCGACCTCGACCATGTCGCGGCCCTGCACGGTGTTCGCCAGCCCCGTGCCCTGCCAGAGATCGCCGCCGTCGAGCAGCAGCGAATGCGTGCCACCGAAATCGTTGCGCAGCCGGTCGATCAGCGTCTTCAGATGCGCGAAGCCGCCGAGCTTGCCGAAGCGCGTGGCCGACTTCTCGAACTCGTAGCAGGTGAAGGCGTAGGCGTCGGCGCTGTCGGGCCGGATGCCGAAATGATCGAGGAACGCGCGGCCGACCAGATGCGGCGGCCGGCCCGCCATTTCGCCGAGGCCGAGATTGACGCTCGGCTCGCGGTAGTATGCCGGGTTGAGCTGCGCATGCGTGTCGGTCATGTGCAGGATGCGCGCATTGCCGAAGCGCTCGAGATCGTAGATACCGGCCGCGTCGGCGCCGTGCGCAAACCGCGGCAGGCCGACCGAAACTGCGGCAGCGCCTGCACTCTTCAGGAAATCGCGGCGGCGGATCGCCATACTCAATTTTCCGCGCCTCCTCGACAAATCCGGACGGCCCCACCAGGCAGTCTAGCGGATTTCCATCGCCTTCCAGGCTTCTTTTTCGCTGGTCGCCTGGTAGATCGATGCCTTCGCCAGCGCTTCGGCTTCCTTCGCAGCGGCGGTGGCGCGGTCGAAATCGCCGCTGTCGGCGGCCTTCTTCGCTGCAGATAGTGTCGAGACCGTGGTGGTCCATTGGTGGCGCAGCGCGACCGCCTCCTTGCTGGCAGCTTCGGCCGCGGCATAGGCTGCCTTGTAGTCGGCCTCGGTCGCGGCGAATGCCGGCGTTGCCGCGATAGACAGCAGGACCAGCGCGAGTTGGAACGGCTTGCCTGTTGTCTTGCTCATGGCCGCGCTCCCGGTCCCGAAATCGGCAGGCCGTTGCTGACATAGGAGAGGAAATATTCGACGTCGCGATATTCGTCCGACTGCGGTTCCAGCGGAACCGCGCGGGTCTGGCTGTTGCAGGTGACGAAGCGGCGGCTGGTCGTGCCCATGCCGCTCCATTCCGAGCGGTAGATCGGCATCGCGTTGAGAATGCCGAGCGCCGGCGCCAAAATCTCGGCGCGGATGCGCTCGCCCGGGCTCTGCACATGGCAGCTCGCGCAGGAGAAATTCATCTGGCCGCGCCGGGTATAGAAATAGCGCTTGCCGTTCTCGAAAGCTTCTAGCGCGCGCGGGTCGTCCGGGATCTTGATGTCAAAAGGCTTGCCGCGCGAGGTGAAGGCCATGTAGGCGGTGAGCGAGGCCATCTCGTCCTTGACATAGGAGTAGGGCGCCTCGCCATTGGCCTCGCGGCAGCGGTTGACCGCGAGCTCCAGCGTGATGACCTTGCCTTCCCTGGTGTCGAAATAGGGATAGTTTTGCCGGATGCCGATGCCGCCATTCGCAAAGCAGTCGGCGTAGGTCTTGCCGTTCTTGAACGGCGTCGCGAACATCTCCTTGCCGGCGTCGAGCGCGAACTCGTAGGGCGGAAATTCTTCCTTCTCCTGCCACTGCCGCTTCAGGCCCTCGTCCATGGAATAGGGACCGTTGACGAATTCCTCCGGCTTCAGCTTTGGAAACTTTTGGAAGAAGAAGTTCTGGAACGCCTTGGCATCCGCGGCCGGATCGACCTTGTCGGCGGCAACGACGCGCGGCGAGGCCGCCACGAGCGCCGTCAGCACGGCGGCAACGGAGCCAAGCAGAATCGCGAGACGTGGCTTCATCACGAAATCTTCGCGGTGGTCGTGTCCGACGCACCCTTGTTGTCGACCCAGCTGATCTTGATTTCGTCGCCCTTCTTGGCGCCCTTGAAGCTGAACTTTACATAGGGATCCTTGGAGACAGCGGGGCCCCAATCGGCGACGAAGACGTCCTTGCCGTTATATTCGAATTTCAGCTCCTGGATGAAATGCGCCGGGATGAGCTCGCCCTTGGCGTCCTTGATGAAGCCGGAGTCCATGGGGTGCTGGATCAGCGCCTGCACCTCGGTGATGTCGCCGTTGCTCGTGGCGCGCACGCGAATGGTCGATGCCATGTTGCTATCCTCCGCAGCCGCCGACGGTGACCTTGACTTCCTTGGCCGCGCTGAAGAGCTTTCCGTCGGCTTCGACCAGCACCAGCACGTTGGTGGTCTTCGCCATCTTCAGACGATTGGCAATCGTCGGGATCGTGCCATCAGGAATCCGGTAGCTTGCCGCGAGCGCGTTGGGATTCTCGGCGACCAGGAACGAGATCGAGGTCACCTTCTCGAGCGTCGTCGTCACCGAGATCGGCACCACCGCGCCGTTCTCGGCGATCTCGGGCGCGTCGAGCTTGATCTTGTCGGAGGGTTCAGCGGTCTTGCCGTAGAGCGCCTTGATCGCGTCAGCCTGGCTCTTCTGCTTGAAGGCGTCTTCCGGATATTTGTCGTTGGCCGCCGCACGCGCGGGCGCGATGCCGAACGGCAGGTTGCCGAGGCCGATCAGCGCGACCGTAACAGCGCCCTGAAGGATCAGACGCCGCGTCGCGAGAGGGCCGGTGGTTGCGTTCATCAAAAGTCTCCTGGGCCGTCCGGTCGTTACAGGGTCTGGAGGAAATCGACGATCGCGTTGATTTCCTGCTCGGTCAGAATCCGGTTGCGCCCGAACGGCGGCATCACGGATTGCGGATTTCGCTTGGGCTCGTCGCTCACGATTGCGACGAGCTCGTTACGGTCGGGATACTTCGCCTTGATGTCCTTCAGCTCCGGCCCGATCGAGCCGGGCAGGTCACCGCCCCTGATGACGTGGCAGGTCAGGCAATTGCCCTTGCTGCGATCGAAGGCGAGCTTTTGGCCGTCGGCAGCCGTCTGCGCATGGGCCGGGCTTGCGAGCAGACCGGCCAACAGAGCGGCGGCGAGCGCGGGCATGCGGGCAAGGGCGGTCAAGGTGTCATTCCCTGGCATTAGGTCGAACGTCCAAAACGGAAATATAAGTGCTCAAAGCACAAAGGGGATGGTCTGACAATCGAGACTATCCGCCAGCCGAATTGCGGTTAATATGCCCTCGCATTGCAGCCGCGAGAACGATTTGTTCCGTCAATTCGGGCGGAACGGACCGGGTTTTGAAGGGGCGTGGGCCGCCCCCATCGTTTTTATCGTGCATTTTTCCGGGGGCCTCAATTGGCTGACTATGTGGTCGAATTTGGCAGGGACGGCGGGCGGGTCGAACCCGACGGGCGCCTCGATGCACCGGCGTTCCAACGCAACCACGAACCGATCTGGGCGGCGCTGGCAAAGCATCTCGCCGGACAGTCCGGCGACGTCATCGAGGTCGGCAGCGGCACCGGCCAGCACGTCGTGCACTTCGCCCGCCATACGCCGGATCTGGTCTGGTGGCCGAGCGACCTCAATCAACGGCACCTCCGCAGTATCGAGGCTTGGCGCATTCATTCCGGCCTGCAAAACATCCGCAGCCCCCTGCGGATCGATCTGTCCGATCCTGACTGGTGTCCGGAGCTGAAGGCGGGACAGGGTCCGAAGGGCGTCGCGGCCATCTTCTGCGCCAATGTCATCCACATCGCGCCCTGGCACGTGGCCGAGGGCCTGTTCGCCGGGACCGGCCGTTACCTGCGCTCCGGCGGCAAGCTGTTCCTCTACGGCCCGTTCAAGCGCGCCGGAAAACACACCGCGCTCAGCAACGCCGTGTTCGACACGTCCTTGCGTGACGGCAATCCCGATTGGGGCGTGCGCGACATCAGCGACGTCGAGAAGCTCGCGCACAACGCCGGCCTCGCGCTCGTCGAGGAGAACGAGATGCCGGCGAATAATTTGACGCTGGTGTTTGCGCGAACCTAGCTCGTCGCGTCGTCCGCCCAGCCGATCTTGTTCTTCAAGAATCTGTAGCCGAGCACCTGAAAGCCGGCGCGTTCCTTGTTGTCCTTGCCGTAGCCATGGCCGCCCGCGGCAGGCTCGTAGAACCAGGCTTCATAGCCCATCGCCTGGAGCTTCGCGGCCATCTTGCGGGCGTGGCCGGGATGGACGCGATCATCGCGCCTTGTCGTCGCGATCAGGATCGGCGGATAGGGCTGGCCGGGTTTGGCGTTGTGATAGGCGGAATAGGTCTGCAGCCATTCCCATTCCTCGGGCTTATCAGGGTCGCCGTACTCCGCGATCCAGCTCGCGCCCGCGAGCAGCTTTGTGTAGCGGCGCATGTCGACCAGCGGGATGGTGCAGAACAAGGCGCCAAAGCGCTCGGGATAGCGCGTCAGCATGTTGGTGATGAGGATGCCGCCGTTCGATCCGCCTTCCGCCGCGATCCGCTTGGCGCGGGTCACGCCGCGGCGGACGAGATCGGCGGCGACGGCCGCAAAATCGTCATGCGACAATCTCTTGCCGGCATAGCGGCCGGCATCGTGCCAGCGCGTGCCGAACTCGCCGCCGCCGCGCAAATTTGCCTGCACGGTGGTGCCGCCACGCTCGAGCCACAGTTTTCCGAGCGCGGAATTGTAATAGGGCTTCACGGAGTGTCCGAAGCCGCCATAGGCGCTCATATGGACGGGCGCGTCACCGGTCTCGCCAGCAGGACCGGTCTGCACATAGGGGATGCGCTCGCCGTCGACAGAAACAGCCTCGTGCTGGGTCACGACGAGGCCATCGGCATTGAATGTCTGTGGCGCCTGCTTCAACACGGCGGGGCTTTCAACGCCGCGCTCGATCAGCAGCAGCGACGGTGGCGTCAGCGGATCCTGCACATTGGCAAGCAGGTCGCCATTCCCGTCGGATTCGTGGGTGTCGAACCGCCAAACGTCGACCACGCCGATTTTGGGCAGGCCACGCAGCGTCTCGCACGTCCAGCCTTGCGAGGACGGCGTGCAGATCTCGAATACCGGCCGCAATTCGTCGAGGATCGGCAGGACCAGCTTGCCTGCGGACCAGAACAGGCCCTGCAGCGCGCGCCGCGGTCCCGGTTCGAACAGCACGGTGAAGTCGCGGCCGCCAGCCAGAAAGGCCGACAGGGAGATGACGAGCACGGTATCGGCAGCGTGGGTTCGCCCCGCCACCGACCACGGCTTGCGCAGCTTCAACGCAAACCAGTCGCCATGCGCCTGCATCCAGACGTCGGTCGGCATATCGAGCCTCGTCATGGTGCCTGCCGCGTCGCGGAGCCAGATGACGAAGTTGAAGAAGTCGGCCTGATCGACGATCCAGGAGCGCGGAGCGTCACCAGTGTGATCGACGCCGGCATAGACCCGCATGTTCTCAGCGGCGATCTCGAAGATCTGCGTCGCCTGCTCGACCGGCTGGCCGCGCCGCCACAACCGCACGGTCCGGGCATAGCCGGAGCTCGTCGCGTTGCCCTCGCCGAGCGCGCTCGACAGCAGCACGGTGTCGTTGTCGATCCAGTCGAGCGAGCTCTTGGCCTCATCAAGCACAAAGCCGTCGGCAACGAAGCTCTTGGTGTCGACGTCGAACTCGCGCAGGGTGACGGCATCGCTGCCGCCGCGCGACAGACACAGGATCACGCGCGGCTGGTCGCCCGTCTGCGAAATCACCCAGTTGAGGAGCCAGTCCTTGCCTTCCGTGAGCGCGAGCTGGTCGATATCGAGCACGGTTTCCCAGGCGGGGCTGGCTTTGCGAAATTCCTCGAGCGTCGTGCGCCGCCAGAGACCGCGCTGATTCCGGGCATCCTTCCAGAGATTGTAGAGATATCTGCCGCGCCGTCCGACATAGGGAATGTTGTCGGGACGGTCGTAGATCGCGGCCAGCGCATCGCGGTCACGCTCGAACGCTGCGTCGGAGAATTTCTCCAGCGTCACGCGATTTTGCTGCTCGACAAACGCAAGCGCGCGCTCGCCCTCGACGTCCTCGAGCCAGAGATAGGGGTCGTCGTCGGGCGCTTCGAGCGTGGGCCTGTTGTCGAGGGACATGATCAAAACTCCGGGGCTGCGACATCGGCTTGATCGAACGCAAGGCCATCACTAGCGCGGGGCGCTATTCGTTGTCCAATGTGCATCCAGGGCATGGCCTGCGCCCGTTTACGCCAGTTGCTCGACCCTGCGGGTCACTTCATAGTGACGGGATCCGACCAGCCCGCCATTCCCCAAAGCCGATAGTGCCGATGATCGACGTGACAGCCGCCGACGAAATTGCCAACGACGCACGCGCGCGTGCCAATGTGGTGCGCCTCGCCGCGGCGCAGGCACTTACCGGCGCGAATTCGGCCGTCATCTTCGCGACGGGCTCGATCGTCGGCGCCACGCTCGCGCCAAACATGTCGCTCGCGACCGTGCCGCTGTCGATGTACGTGCTGGGGCTTGCCGCGGGCACGCTGCCGACCGGCGCGATCTCGCGGCGCTTCGGCCGTCGCGTCGCGTTCATCATTGGCACCGCTTGCGGCGCGCTCACCGGGCTGCTTGGCTGCTGGGCCATCCTCCACAATTCCTTCGCCCTGTTTTGCCTCGCGACCTTCCTCGGCGGCCTCTACGGCTCCGTCGCGCAGTCCTACCGCTTCGCGGCGGCCGACGGCGCCAGCGCGGCCTTCAGGCCCAAGGCGGTGTCCTGGGTGATGGCGGGCGGGGTATTCGCCGGCGTGCTCGGTCCGCAGCTCGTGCAGTGGACCATGGACATCTGGTCGCCCTTCCTGTTCGCCTTCAGCTTTGTCGTGCAGGCTGCGGTCGCGCTGATCGCGATGGGCATCGTCGCCGGCGTCGACATGCCAAAACCCGCGCCGGCCGACCTTCATGGCGGGCGTCCGCTGCTGCGCATCGTCACTCAACCGCGTTTCATCGCGGCCGCGCTGTGCGGCGTCATCTCCTACCCCATGATGAATCTGGTGATGACCTCGGCGCCGCTCGCCATGAAGATGTGCGGCCTCAGCGTCAGCGATTCCAACTTCGGCATTCAATGGCACATCGTCGCCATGTACGGGCCGAGCTTCTTCACGGGTGCGCTGATCGGGCGCTTCGGCGCGCCAAAAATCGTCGCGACCGGTCTGTTGCTGGAAGCCGCGGCTGCGGGAATCGGCCTCTCCGGTGTCACCGCGATGCATTTCTGGGCCACGCTGATCGTGCTCGGGGTAGGGTGGAACTTTTCCTTCATCGGCGCCTCCGCGCTGGTGCTGGAGACCCATCGCCCGAACGAGCGCAACAAGGTGCAGGCGTTCAACGATTTCCTGGTGTTCGGCATGATGGCGATCGGCTCGTTCTCCTCCGGCCAGTTGCTCGCGAGCTACGGCTGGTCCGCGGTGAACATGGTGGTGTTCCCGCCGGTGCTGCTCGGGCTCGCGGTGCTTTCGCTCGCCTCCTATGCGCGCCGCCGCAAGGCGCGGCTGGAGGCGGCCATGGGCGAGTTCCCGGATCCGCTTTGATTGGCAGGAGGCTGTCAGCAGCGTTAACGCTTCGATCGCCGTCGAAGTGATTTTTGGGTGAGGGTTAGTTAGATGTCGTCATGGCCGGGCTTGTCCCGGCTATCCACGTCTTGGGCGCGCGGATCGAAGAACGTGGATGCCCGGGACGAGCCCGGGCATGACGGAGTAAGCGGCTATGCTCGATAATCCCCGACCTGCCACGCTCGACGAATCCTCCCTCAGCTACCAAGGCTGGCGCATCGTCGCGGTCTGCTTCCTGCTCGCGACCTTCGGCTGGGGTCTCGGCTTCTATGGCCAGAGCGTCTATGTCGCCGAGTTGCAGCGCCAGCACGGCTGGCCAACGTCGCTGATCTCTTCGGGTACCACCTTCTTCTATCTGTTCGGCGCGCTGATCGTCGTCTTCGTCGGCGAGGCCGTGCGGATGTTCGGCCCGCGTATCTGCCTCATCGCGGGCACGATTGCGATGGCGGCCGCGGCAGTCGCGATCGGCGCGGTGCGTGAACCTTGGCAGCTTTATCTGGCCGATGCCGTGCTTGCCTTCGGCTGGGCCGGCACCAGCCTTGCCATGATCACCAATACACTGAGCCTGTGGTTCGACCACAAGCGCGGCATGGCGATCAGCCTCGCCCTCAATGGCGCCAGTTTTGGCGGCATCGTCGGCGTGCCACTGCTGATCACTGCGATCGGCTATGTCGGCTTCTCCAACGCGATGTATGCGACGTCGGCCGCCATGCTGGTGCTGATGGTGCCGGTGATCCTGATTTTTGTCGGCCGCGCGCCCGAAAATCACGGCTGGCCCGCAGCCGCGGCAAAGCCGCAATCGTCGGCGCAAATCCGAAACCACGCGATGCGCGATGTCGGCTTCCTCACGGTGACGACGGCCTTTGCGCTGGTGCTGTTCGCCCAGGTCGGCTTCATCGTGCACCTGATCTCGTTCCTCGACCCCGTGATCGGGCGCGAGCGTGCGGCCGTTGCGGTCGCGGTGCTGACGGCCATGGCGGTCGTGGGACGTGTGCTGTTCTCGATGGTGATCGACCGGCTCAATCAACGCCTCGCCGCGGCGCTGTCGTTCCTGAGCCAGGCCATCGCGCTATCCGTCATCATCAACTTGCACAACGACTATGTGCTGATCGCGGCCTGCGCGCTGTTCGGCTTCTCCGTCGGCAACCTCATCACCATGCCCTCGCTGATCGTGCAGCAGGAATTCGACCCGCGCTCGTTCGGCGTGCTGATCAGCCTGAACGTCGCCATCAACCAGGTGACCTACGCCTTCGGCCCCGGCGTGGTCGGCCTGCTCCGCGATCTCTCCGGCGGTTATGCGCTGCCGTTCTATGTCTGCATCGCGCTGGAGCTGGGAGCGGCGGCGCTGATCATGGTAAGGGGACGTCGAGTGACGACCTCGTAGGGTGGGCAAAGGCGCGAAGCGCCGTGCCCACCGCTTATCTCTCCACTATCTCGCGAGAAGCGGTGGGCACGCTTCGCTTTGCCCACCCTACGAGAGCGACACTCACCCCTCCCGCTGCTTCAGCAAATCCTCCAAATCCAGCCGCTTCGTGAACATCGCGAGCTTGCCGTCCGGCGTGAGCGGCCACTGCTCCCTGGGCTTGTCCCAATAGAGCTCGACGCCGTTCTCGTCGGGATCGCGCAAATACAGCGCCTCGGACACGCCATGGTCGCTGGCGCCGTCCAGCATAATGCCGGCCGAGTGCACGTGATGCAGCGCATCTGCCAGCGCCGGCCGTGTCGGATAGAGGATCGCAGTGTGAAAGAGGCCCGTGGTGCCCGGCGGCGGCGGCGAGCCGCCCTTGCTTTCCCAGGTGTTGAGCCCGATGTGGTGATGATAGCCGCCGGCCGAGATGAAGGCGGCGCCCGAGCCCATGCGCTGCATCAGCTCGAAGCCCAGCACGCCGCAATAGAAACCGAGCGCGCGGTCGAGATCGGCGACCTTCAAATGAACGTGGCCGATTCTCGTTCCGGCAATGATGGCTGGGTTCTGGGACATGTGGTTGCTCCGTTAGCCCCTTCACGTAGGTCAGGCGTCGGGGGTGCGCCATTGCCCATCCCGAAACCCATCGTTTCCGGATGTGTCGCTATGACAGCTCCGGCACCTCACCCTCCGGTAGATCGAACTCAAACGTGTTCAGCGTCATCGACACCAGCGTGTAATAACCGCAGAGCCCGATCACCTCGACGACGCCGCGTTCGCCGAGCAGCTTGACCGCGTCGTCATAGAGGCCCTTCTCGACGCCATGGCCCTCATGCAGCGACTTCGAGAGATCGTAGATCATCCTGCCCCTGGGGTCGTCGAATTCGGGCGTGCGGCGATCGCGGATCGCATCGATGATCGCGGGATTCATCCCGCCAGCCAGCGCCAGGCGCTTATGCGCATACCATTCGTAATGCGCAGTCCAGTGCCGCGCCGTCACCAGGATCGCGATCTCGGACAGTTTTGCGGGGAAGATCGTGTCGTAGCGCAGGACTTCGCCGAGCCGCGTGGCATGGCGCGCCATGTCGGGGCTGTTGAGCCAGGCCATCATCGGCGCTGGCGGCTTGCCGCGCTTGCCGGCAATCGACTCGTCATAGGTCTGCTTCTGGTCCTCGCTCATTTCGCCAGGCGAAAGTAGTTTCAGGCGCATTCTCGTTTCCTCTTTATTTTCAAGCCTCGCCGCAAGGCGACTATAGCGGAATGCCGTCCACTATGCGCAGCCGTGCGGTATGGAAGGTGGTTGAATTCCGCAGTGCGATGGCTCAGAGTCGTCTGCAACAAGTCGATTGATTGATTGATGGAAGCGACCCATGACCGATTCTGAGACGTCAACGGCCGAAACGGCCGAGCTTGAAGAATTCCGCAAGCAAACCCGCGCCTGGCTCGAGGCCAATTGCCCGCCGGAAATGCGCAAGCCCGCCACGTCGGATGGTGACGTGTTCTGGGGTGGGCGCAATGCAAAGTTCTCGTCGGAGCCGCAACGCGTCTGGTTCGAGCGCATGCGCGACAAGGGCTGGACCGTGCCCGATTGGCCAAAGGAATATGGCGGCGGAGGGTTGTCGCCCGCCGAGCACAAAGTGCTGCGATCGGAGATGGCGAAAATCGGCGCCCGCCCGCCGCTGTCGAGTTTTGGCATCTGGATGCTCGGGCCGGCGCTTTTGAAATACGGCAACGAGGCGCAGAAGAAGGAGCACTTGCCAAAGATCGCCGCGGGCCTGATCCGCTGGTGCCAAGGTTATTCCGAGCCGAACGCCGGCTCCGACCTCGCCTCGCTGCAGACGCGCGCCGAGAGCGACGGCGATGATTTCGTCATCACGGGATCGAAGATCTGGACGTCCTACGCGAACTACGCCGACTGGATCTTCTGCCTCGTCCGCACTGACCCGACGGCGAAGAAACACGACGGCATCAGCTTCATCCTGTTCGACATGACCTCGAAGGGCGTCACGACCAAGCCGATCCTGCTGATCTCAGGCTATTCGCCGTTCTGCGAAACCTTCTTCGATGGCGTCCGCGTGCCGAAGTCGCATGTCGTCGGCACCGTCAACCGCGGCTGGGACGTCGCAAAATATCTGCTGCAGCATGAGCGCGCGATGATCTCGGGCATGGGCGAGCGCGGTGTCGGCCGTCCGCTCGGCCAGATCGCGGCCGATTCCATCGGCACGGATGGGCAGGGGCGTCTCGACGATTCCATGCTGCGCGGGAAGATCGCGAGCTTCGAGGTCGATGAGGCCGCGCTCGCGGCCTGCGCCGAGCGCGCCGTCGATCTCGCCAAGGCAGGCCAGGCACATCCGGCCTTCTCCTCGGCGATGAAATATTACGGCACCGAGCTCAACAAGCGTCGCTACGAGATCCTGATGTCGGCCGGCGGCGTCGATGCGCTGGAATGGGAGAGCGAGCGTTCGCGGCAAGGCGCCCGCCCGCGCGCCTGGCTGCGCACCAAGGCCAACTCGATCGAGGGCGGCACGTCAGAAGTGATGCTCGGCATCGTCGCAAAACGCATCCTGGATTTGCCGGGGGCGTGAGGCCCCTCTCACCACCCGTCATTCCGAGGCGCGCGTAGCGCGAGTCCGGAATCCATCGAGCCACAGAGCCTGCGGTAAAATGGATTCCGGGCCTAGCCCTGCGGGCCATCCCGGAATGACGAAGACAAACTAGATTTCGAATCGGAAACACGCACATGGCCCTCGTCCTCACCGAAGAACAATCGATGCTCCGCGACTCCGCGCGCGGGCTGATCAGCGACAAGGCGCCGGTGTCGCATCTGCGTCACTTGCGCGACTCCAAGGATCCGACCGGCTTCTCCAAGGAGCTCTGGCAGTCCTTTGCCGAGATGGGCTTTGCCGGCCTGCTGGTGCCGGAAGAGTTTGGCGGCAGCGGTCTTGGTTTTGTCGAAGCCGGCGTCGTCATGGAGGAGATCGGCCGCACGCTGATGCCGTCGCCATTTCTTGCGACCAGCGTCGTTGCGGCCTCAGCGCTCGCGCGCGGCGGCAACGCCGCGCAGAAGGCGGAGTACCTGCCAAAGATCTCCAGCGGCTCGCTGCTCGCGACGCTGGCGATCGACGAGGGTTCAAAACATCGTCCGCTGCAGACGAGCTTGCAGGCCGTCCGCTCCGGCAATGGCTTCAAGCTCAGCGGTGCCAAGGCGCTGGTCGTCGACGGCCACGTCGCCGACCTCCTGATCGTCGCCGCGCGCACCTCAGGCTCGGCCGGCGACCGCGACGGCCTGACGCTGTTCCAGGTCAACCCCAAGGCCAAGGGCGTTGCGACCGAGCGCACCATCATGGTCGATGCGCATAACGCGGCGCGCATCGAGTTCGCCAATGTCGAGGTCAATGCCGACAGCGTGCTCGGCGAGGTCGATCAGGCAGCCGGCCTGCTCGACGGCGTGCTCGATATCGGCCGCGGCGCGGTCGCCTCCGAAATGGTGGGCTTGAGCGAAGAGGTTTTTGGTCGCACCGTCGAGTACCTGAAGAGCCGAAAACAGTTCGGCAAGCTGATCGGCGAATTCCAGGCGCTGCAGCATCGCGCCGCCGAGCTCTATGTCGACATCGAGATCACCCGTGCCGCCGTCATGAAGGCGCTGCAGGCGCTCGATGCCGACGTGGCCAAGGCCGGCTCAGCCATCGCGGTCGCCAAGGCGCGCGCCGGCACCACCGCGACGCGCGCGGTGCAGGAAGGCGTGCAGATGCATGGCGGCATGGGCATGACCGACCAGTTCGACATCGGCTTCTTCATGAAGCGCGCACGGGTTTGCGAAGAGTTGTTCGGCGATTCGAATTACCAGACCGAGCAATTGGCGCGGGCGAAGGGGTATTGAGCTTGTAGCCCGGATGGAGCGTAGCGAAATCCGGGTTCTATCCGCGCGGTGAGACGGCCCGGATTGCGCTACGCTCCATCCGGGCTACGACCGCAATAAGTTCATTCGTCATGGCCGGGCTTG
>NZ_PPPT01000210.1 GCF_006483445.1 Bradyrhizobium guangdongense
TGGATGGCCGGGACAAGCCCGGCCATGACGGTGCGGAAGTGGCCTGCATCGGGACGAGGAAGCGCAGCTTGCCCGTGGCTTGGTCTCATCGCACTCCCGATGTCGTCCGCCTATGCGACCCGCTGATTGACGGACACCACGCGCCAGCCTTTCGATAGGCGATCAATCCGGGTCAGCGAGAGCGGGTTGATGACGAAGCGCAAGGCAGCCTCGGGTGTGAGGTCGAGCGCGACGCAAAGCGCGGCGCGGATCGTGCCGGAATGCACCACGAGCGTTGCCGTGCCGGCTGCGACCTGATCGAGCCCGCGTCGGACCCTCGCGAACTGGTCTTCAAAGCTTTCGCCGCCCGGCGGCCGCGAGCGTGCCGGCTCGTTCCAGAACGCTGCGTATTTGTCCTTGCCGGCTGCAGCGAGATCGTCGTGGCGCCGCCCGGTCCAGGCGCCAAAGTCCTGCTCACGGAATTCAGGTACGAGCGCGGGCTCGAGCCCCAGCGCGCGCGCGGTATCGACCGTGCGCCGGGAGGGGCTCGCATAACTCGTCGCATTCTGCGGCAGATGGCGACGGAGCGCGTCCAGTTGTGGCCGGTCGCTGAGATCGGCCGGCGCATCCGAGGCGTGGATGGTTCCTGCGATGCCGTCGACGACGGCATGACGCACCAGCCAGAGGAAGGTGTCGCCTTCCATTTTTTCCTCTCCATCGTGATGCAATCGCGGTGTCGCGCGCTCTGCGATTGCACGCTCGTTCCAACGCTTGTCAATCGTCGCCGCACAATCTGTGCGACGACATAGCCGCACATTGACTCCTTCGTCGTCTTAATCCTAGATGTCCGCGACGGTTTCCCCTTCGGAGGGGATGAAAAGGGAATGCGGTGCGAGGCTAAAGTTACCTCAATGCCGTAGCTGCCCCCGCAACTGTGAGCGGAGAATCTTGCGTCAATAGCCACTGGGCATCTCGGTCCCGGGAAGGCGACGTGAGGTAACGACCCGCAAGCCAGGAGACCTGCCGTCAGCCGTGGTCACACGCGAAGATGTCGGTCGGGGAGTACAGACATTCGGCTTCTCCTGAGGCTCAGGCCGAGGGTTGAGATCTGGTTCGCTGTGACGTGCCACTGACGTCATACCGAGGTCTCGACCATGTCCCGTCTCCATGCCGGCCGTCCGAGCAGTTTTCTGCTCGCATCCGGCGTTCTCTCGTCCCTTGCCGCCCTCGACATCTCCATCGCGCTTGCGCAGCAGGCAAACCCGCGCGAGCAATTGCCGCCCGTCGAGGTTTCCCCGCAACCTGACCAGAAGCGTAAGCAGGCCAAACTCGCCGGCCGTGACGAGCGAGGCGCGCGGCGTGCTGCGGCCAATCGCGCCGCATCGCAGGCGACTGCGCCGAAGCCGGCTGCACTGCCTGTGCAAACCCCGCTCAACAGCAATGCGGTTGCGGAAAGCGCGTCGCGGCTCGGGCTCACCGCGCGCGAGATGCCCGCGACAGTCGAGGTGATCTCGGCCGAGATGATCCGCGAACAGGGCTATCGGACGGTGTCGGATGTCGCGCAAGGCGCGGTCGGCGTGACCGCCGGCGACAATCCGGCCGAGCCGGCAGCGTTCTCGATGCGCGGCTTCACCAACAGCCAGATCAACACGCTCTATAACGGCATCAAGATCGGGCCGCAGAACATGACGTCCCGCATCATGGACACCGCCAATCTCGAAGCGGTGGAGTTTCTGAAAGGTTCGGCCTCGCTGCTGTCGGGCGAGGGCGCCAGCGGTGGCGCGATCAATTTCGTCACCAAGCAGCCGCACACCGGGCCGATCCGGAACGAGGCCTTCTTCTCCTATGACTCGCTGAATTCGTTCCGCAGCTATTACGGCTCCGGCGGCAGCACCAACGTCGGGGGGCTCGATTATCGCTTCGACATCAGCCGATCCTCGCTCAACGGCTTTGCCGACGATACCAACACCAAGACGCTGGACGTCTCCGGCCAGCTCAACTACCGCGTCACCGACAATCTCAAGATCTGGGGTGCGATCGAATATAGGGAGGATCGCTCGAAGGCCTATTGGGGAGCGCCACTGGTCCCCGTGGCCTTCTCTGGATCGCATGCAACCGCCGGCATCGTCTCGGGCAACTATGTCTCGAACTACAACGGATCGAACCTCGGGGCCGTCACCATCGACGACCGCACCTTCAAAACCAACTACAATGTGCTGGACAATCGCAACGTCGCCAAGGAGGCCTGGTTGCGCGGCGGTTTTGAGCTGAAGCTCGCGCCCGGCCTGACGCTGAAGAGCCAGGCCTACGGTTACGGTGCCGAGCGTGAATGGTTCAACAACGAGATCGAGGCGTTCAACGCCAATACGAATCTCGTTGATCGCGAACGCTTCTATGTCGCCCATAACCAGAAGCTCGCCGGCAACATCACCGACCTGACCTGGGATACGAACATCGCCGGCATGGACAACCGGCTGGTGACGACGCTTGCCGCCAGCGGTCTCGATTTCGTGCGGCCGGGCGCGGCCAATTTTCCCGGCGACTCCGTTCCGCTGATCGACCCGCCACGCGGCTATTACGGCCTGCTGACGACGCAACAACAGACCGCGCGGATCGACAATGAATCGCTGTCCTTCGAGGATCGTCTGAAGATCACGCGGACCTTTGCGCTCGTCGGCGGCCTGCGCATGGAGCATATCGGGCTCGACCGCAACTCGACCGACGTCAACGGCGTGGTGAAGGCGGGCTTTCCCTTCGCGAAGTCATGGACGCCGGTGACCGGCCGCATCGGCTACACCTGGGAAGCCGTTCCCGGCCTGACCTTCTTTAGCCAGTACGCCACCGGCGCGGACGTCGCCGCCAACAACATCTTTCTGCTCTCGCCGGCGCAGAATCTCGATCTCACGACCTCGCGCACCTATGAGACCGGCGTCAAACATCTGTTCTGGAACGATCGGGCGGAATGGTCGCTCTCGCTCTATGACATCGAGCGCAAGAACGTCTATGCCGCGGCCGGCGGCCAGCAGCTCAACATCGCCGGACGGCAGGAATCCAGGGGCATCGAGTTCGCGGGCGCCGTGCGCGTCACGGATGCGCTGCGGCTCTGGGGCAACATCGCCTATGTCGATGCGCGCTATGCCGACTATAACTTTGCCGGCGGCTCCTTCTCCGGCAACACGCCGCCGAACGTGCCGCGCATCGTCGCCAATGCCGGTGCGGCCTACCGGTTCTTCACGCCCTGGCCGGTCGAGCTCGGGATCGTCGGCCGTCACGTCGGCGACCGCACCAACACCGATGCCAACACGGTGACCATGAACGCCTACACGGTCGCCGATCTCTACGCCTTCGTGGACATCCCGAAAACCATGTTTGCCGCCGTCGAGCAGACGCGGCTGACGTTCCGCGTGCGCAATCTGACCGACAAGCGCTACGCGGTCTGGGGCGATCCGTTCTATCCCGACCAGATCCTGCTCGGCGCGCCCCGCACCTATGAGGTGTCGGCCGCGTTCAAATGGTGATGCGAGCGCATGGGCGCGATCGTCTTCCTGCATCGCTGGCTGGGCATCGCGTGCTGCCTCTTGTTCGCGATGTGGTTTGCGACCGGCATCGTCATGCACTTCGTTCCGTTTCCCTCGCTCGCGGAGGCGGAACGCTTTGCCGGTCTCGCGCCGGTCGACACCGCGCGCGTGGAGATCGGCCCGGCGGACGCCGTCCGGACCAGCGGGATCGCGAATGTCGAGCGGGTCCGCCTGATCCAGCGGAGCGACGGTCCTGCTTATGTCGTGTCGGGCTCGTCGCTGCTGCGCGCGGTCCGCGCGTCCGATGGCGCCGCTGCTCCGGTGAACGCGCGCGAAACAGCACTCGCTGCGGCCAGAGACCACGCCAACCGGCGCGGGCTCGATGCTTCGCGCGCGTCGGTCATCGGGCTCGCGGACTATGATCAATGGAGCGTGCCCAACGGCTTTGATCGCCATCGCCCGCTGTTTCGCATCGCGCTCGATGATGTCAGGGGGACGCAGATCTACGTGTCGTCGGTCACTGGCGAGGTCGTGCTCGAGACGGACGGGCGCGAACGCGCCTGGAATCTAGCCGGCAGCGTCCTGCACTGGATCTACCCGACGATCCTCCGGAGCAATTGGGCGCTGTGGGATCGTGCGGTCTGGACGCTGTCGCTGCTGGCGCTGATCGCAGCCGTGCTCGGTGCGGTGCTTGGCGTGTTGCGGATCAGGATCGGGCAGGGAACTGCGCTATCGCCCTATCGCGGCTGGCATGCGCTGCATCACGTCATCGGCGTGATCGCAACGGCGTTCGTCCTGACCTGGATTTTCAGCGGCTGGCTTTCCATGGACCATGGGCGCCTGTTCTCGCGCGGAGATCTGACCAGGTCAGAGGTCATGACGTTGCTGCCGGATTGGACGGCGGTTCGCTCGACCGTTTGGCCGCCGATGTCGCCGGCAGCGCGCGAAGTCGAGTGGTTTGCCCTCAACGGAAAGTTCTATCGGCGGGACCGGACCAGCCTTCACGGGCAGACCCTGTTCAGGGCCGGCGAAGATCTCGGCGATGGAACGGGAGCGTTGGGCTTGCCCGACATCCGGGAATTCGTGGCCCAACTGGCGAATGGCTGCGCCGCGCCGTCGGTCGTCGCGACAGACGACAATTATCCTGCGCAGTCGAACCTGCCGGGTGCTCCGGTCTACCGCACGACATGCGGCGAGGTGTGGTTCGACATCGACGGCGCCGATGGCCGCGTGCTGCAGCGATGGGATGCCGCAAGGCGCACCTATCGCTGGCTCTACGGCGCGCTGCATACGCTGGATGTCCCGGTGCTGACGGCCCATCCAACGCTCCGCAGCGTCGTGATCGTCGGCCTCTGTACGCTGGGAGTCCTGTTTTCCTTGACCGGCATCGTGATCGGTTGGCGCCGCCTGCGCCATTCGTTCGGTACCTGATCCGGCCTCACGGCGTCCGCAGGCCGGCGTCGATCTCCGCGAACATCTCCGCGTATTGCGCGATGATGATCTCCACCGTTGCGGTCTCGACGAGACGCTGTCGTGCTGCGCGGCCCATCCCGGCAAGACGCTCGGGCGCGCGCAGCAGGGTCTCGATCGCGTCCGCGAGCGCTTCTGCTGAATTCGGTTCGACCAGCAGGCCATCGACGTCTGGGCGGACGAAATCGATGCAGCCGGGAACGCGCGTCGCGATCAGGGCGCGGCCGCAGGCGGCGGCCTCCAGCATCGCTCGCGGCAGGCCTTCGCCGCCGCGGCTCGCAAACAGCGCGACGTGATGCGCTTGCCAGATCGCGGGCACATCCACGACGTGACCGTGCCAGCGGATTCCGGGCAACTGTCCCCAGTGCCGCAGCGTCGCCTCGGGGAAGAACTGCGGATTGTGCTGATCGGCATGGCCGTAGAGGTCGAGCTCGACGGGCAGTCCGCGCGTTCGCAGCATCGAGACCGCCTCGACGGCGATGTCGATGCCCTTGGTCCAGATCATCCGCGCGACGATTGCGACCTTCAGCGGCGGCGAGGGCGGAAGTGGCTGGAACGAAAACACCTCGGGGTCGACGCCGGCGCCCATCAACAGCCGGCTTCGCGCGGCAAACGGTTCGGACAGGCCAAGCGCTTTGAAGTCGGCGGTGTTCTCGAAGATGAAGGTCGAGGACGGCCCGCGGCTTGCAGCTCGGAACAGGGCATAGAGCAGCGGCCGCAGCATGCGGTTGCTCCATCGCGTGTCGACACCGATCAGGCCGAGGCCGGTGATGGTGTAGATCTTGCGCCGGACGCGAACCAGGCGGGCGGCGACCGCGAGCACGACGCAGGACTGGAGCGAAAAGGCCTGCACCACGTCCGGCCGGTGACGCCAGAGCGCCAGCGCCACACAATACAGGTTCGGCAACAGGCGGAGGAACGGAAACCGCGTCCGCTTCCCGAGGAAGCGGATCACCGTCACATCCTGAAGGTGAGGGCAGTCGGCGGCCGGTTCCTCCGGCAGGAACGCGATCAGCTCGAACCCTTGCGCGCGGGCGGCGTCGACGGCGGGGCGGAAGTGCGAGACGAAGAAGGCGGTGTTGAAACAGAGAAACGCGAATTTGCGCCTTGCCTGCCCATCCACCTGTCGTGCCGACGCCGAACTGACTGCAACCATCTCGCGACCATCTCAAATCCGGCTCCGCCGCGGAAGCGGCAAAATTCCGCTTGAGGCGGACCGTAGCTCCGACGTTGTGTCAATCCTGTCCTCGCGCCCCGGTTGACGCCCCGGCGGATCCCGGCTCAGCTCGTGCAGCCGGCGAAAGGGCGTGTCGGAAGCGTCGTTCGGGTGGCCGGCCATGTTGGCGGCTTCAGCCGAAAAGCACGTAATTTCGCGGGGTTCGCACGGTACTGCGGCCGATGGCTGGGCCTTTTTGGTGTTGGAACAGGGACGGGCCGGCCGGCAGCATATTCCAGCGGAGAGGCTGCCATTGTATCGTTTTGTGTCCGATTCGGGGGAGAGGCGGTGGCAAGTCGGTGCGTCTTCCTCGATCGTGACGGGGTCATCAACGCCAGCGTCGAGCGCGACGGCCGGCTGGTGGCGCCGACGTCGCTGGCCGACTTCCACATCTTTTCGGATGCCGATGGCGCGATCGGCAGTCTTCGCGAGGCGGGATTTCTGGTGATCGTCGTGACCAACCAGCCTGACGTTGCCACCGGCCGCACCAAGCGGGAGACGGTCGAGGCAATGCATGCCGTCGTCCGCGAGCAACTTGCCGTCAACGACATTGCGGTCTGCTACCACGTCGACGGCGATGGTTGTTCCTGCCGCAAGCCGAAGCCCGGCATGCTGCTCGACGCCGCGCGCCGTCACGACATCGACCTCGGCAAGAGTTATCTCGTCGGCGACCGCTGGCGTGACATCGCGGCCGGCCATGCGGCGGGATGCTTCACCATCATGGTGGCGGGCGGCGAGGATGACGGCGAGACGATACCCGATGCGGTCGTGGACTCGCTCGCGGGCGCGGCGCGGCTGGTGCTGGAGCGGGAATTTCAGAGCGCAAGGATGGAATGATGGGGCCACATCTCGATCAACTCGGCATCAAGCTGTTTGCCGACGGAGCTGATCTCATCGGGATCGCGCAGCTGGCTGCGGACCCCAGGATCAAGGGCTTCACCACCAATCCGACGCTGATGCGCGCGGCCGGTGTGACCGACTATCGCGCCTTCGCCCACGATTTGCTCAAGCTGGTCCCGACACGGCCGGTCTGCTTCGAGGTGTTTGCCGACGACCTTCCGACCATGGCGGACCAGGCGCGCGAAATCGCCTCCTGGGGCGAGAACGTCTTCGTCAAGGTGCCGGTCTCGACCACGCAAGGTGAGTCTTGCGCGCCGATCGTCGCCGCGCTGTCGCGCGAGGGCGTCAAGCTGAACGTCACCGCGATCATGACGATCGAGCAGGTCACCGAGGTGCGCGACGCGCTGGCGCCTGATGTCGCCGCGATCGTGTCGGTATTCGCAGGCCGCATCGCCGACACCGGGCGCGATCCGGTCCCGCACATGGCGCAAGCCGTGGAAATTCTGCGCGAGCGCCCGAAGGCGGAGCTATTGTGGGCGAGCCCGCGCGAGCTGCTCAACCTCTTCCATGCCGACTCCGTCGGCTGCCACATCATCACGATGACGCCGGACCTGCTCAAGAAACTCTCCGTGGTCGGCCATGACCTCGATACGTTCTCGCGCGAGACCGTCGCCATGTTCCGGACCGACGCGCTGGCCGCCGGTTATGACATTCCGCTCTCCGCGACCAGAAAGCCGCGGCGCTTCGCTGCGGTGGCCGGCTAAGGCCGCGGCGAGCGGTAACATTCAGAAGTGACCTCCATGTTCAAATCCGTGCTCGTGACCGGTGGTGCTGGCTATGTCGGCCACGTGCTGACGCCGCAGCTCCTCCAGGACGGCTACCACGTCACCGTCTACGACACCCTGTTTTTCGGCTGCCGGCTGCCGAACGACCCAAACCTGCGCGTCGTGATCGGCGATCTCCGCGACACCGCAAAGCTTGCCGAGGCCATGTCCGGCCAGGACGCGGTGCTGCATCTCGGCTGCATCTCGAACGATGCGAGCTTTGAGCTCGACGAAAACCTGTCGCAAACCATCAACTTCGATTGTTTCGAGCCGATGGTGGTCGCCGCCAAGCGTGCCGGCGTCAAACGCTTCATCTACGCCTCGACCAGCTCGGTCTACGGTGTCAGCGACGCGCCTGACGTGACCGAGGAGCATCCGCTGGTGCCGCTGACGCTCTACAACAAGTTCAAGGGCATGTGCGAGCCGCTGCTGTTCAAGCACGCCTCCGACGACTTCACCTGCGTGACGCTGCGCCCGGCGACGATCTGCGGCTACAGCCCGCGGACCCGGCTCGACCTGTCCGTCAACATCCTGACCAACCATGCCGTCAACAAGGGCGTCATCACCGTGTTCGGCGGCAACCAGATGCGGCCGAACCTGCACATCGAGGACATGGTCGACGCCTACCGGCTGATGCTGACCGCCCCGCACGAGAAGATCCACGGCGAGATCTTCAATGTCGGCTTCGAGAACCACTCGATCGCCGAGCTCGCCCGCATGGTGAAGGCGGTGGTCGAAGGCGAGATGCCGGAGAAGGGCACGATCGACATCAGGACCACGCCGTCGAACGACAACCGCTCCTACCACGTCAATTCGGACAAGATCCGCCGCGTGCTCGGTTTTGCGCCGAAGCGCAGCGTCGAGGACGCGATCCGCGACCTCACGCGCGCCTTCCGCCTGCACCTATTGCCGGACAGCTTTGACAATGACTGGTACTATAACGTCCGCACCATGAAGGCGATTGGCGCAAAATGACTGAGCATGCCACCGCTGTCGTCACCGGTGGCGCCGGCTTCATCGGCAGCCACATGGTGGATCTGCTGCTGGCGCGCGGTTTTCGGGTGCGGGTGATCGACAATCTCGTCGGCGGCCGCGCGGCCAATTTGGCGCAGCACGCGAGCAATCCGGATTTCACCTTCGAGCAGTCGGACATTCGCGACTACCGCGCAGGCAATGCGCTGTTCGCCGGTGTCGACTATGTCTTCCACTTCGCCGGCATCGGCGACATCGTGCCTTCGATCGAGACGCCCGACATCTACATGTCGACCAACGTCCAGGGCACGGTGCAGATGCTGGAATGCGCGCGCCACGCCGGCGTGAAAAAGTTCGTCTATTCGGCGTCCTCGTCCTGCTATGGCCTCGCCAACACGCCGACGCGGGAAGATCACCCGATCGCGCCGCAATACCCCTACGCGCTAAGTAAATATCAGGGCGAGCAGGCGGCCTTCCACTGGCACCAAGTCTATCGCCTCCCGGTCAACTCGCTGCGCATCTTCAACGCCTTCGGCACGCGGTCCCGGACCAGCGGCGCCTATGGTGCGGTCTTCGGCGTGTTTCTGCGCCAAAAACTCGCC
>NZ_PPPT01000211.1 GCF_006483445.1 Bradyrhizobium guangdongense
ACATCATACGTACGACTACGGGTCCAGTAGTCGTACGTATGATGTGCTTGTTATCGCGAACAAAAAGGGGTTTGACCATGAGCGGCAACTGGCGCGATCGCGCGGCGACAACCTTCGCATGCCAGAAGATGCCGGCGGTCTCCAGTCGCGGCATGGTTGTGAGCAATCATCCGCTCGCCTCCAGCGCCGGCGCCGAGATGCTGGCCGCCGGCGGCAACGCCATCGACGCCGCGATCGCAACGCTGTTCACCCTGACCGTGGTCGAACCGATGATGGTCGGCATCATCGGCGGCGGCATGGCGCATATCCGCCTCGCCGACGGCAGCCACCGTTTCATCGACGGCCAGAGCACGGTGCCATCGGCCGTGCGCGACGATACCTATACCTCCAAGCCCGGCTCGCGGCATGACGTGTTCGACACCGTCGGCGACGAGAATCTCACCGGACCAAAGGCGGTCGCCGTTCCCGGCTCGCTGAAGGCGTGGTGCGAAACGCTGCGGCGGTTTGGCACCATGTCGCTGGCCGATGTCATGCAGCCCGCGATCAAGCACGCCGCGCGCGGCTATGCGACCACGCCTTACTTGCACGAATGCATCACCGAGAGCGCGGCCGAGATGCGCAAGGACAAGCCGATTGCGGCGATCTATCTGCCCGATGACACGCCTCTGAAGGTCGGCGAGCGCGTGGTGCAGGCCGAATACGCGGAGACGCTCGCCTATATCGCTCGGCATGGCGAGAAGGCCCTCTATGAAGGGCCGCTCGGCGACATCCTCGTCGATTACATGGAGAGGTCAGGCGGCTTTATCCGGCGCACCGATCTCACCAACTACAAGACGGTCGAGCGCCAGCCGATCCGCGCCGATTATCGCGGCTGGACCATATTGGGTCCGCCGCCACCGGCGGCGTCCGGCGTGCATATCACGCAGATGCTCAACATTCTCGAAGGTTATGACATCGCGAGCCTCGGCTTCGGCACGGCCGAGACGATTCACTATCTCGCCGAAGTCCTGAAGATCGCGTTCTCCGATCGCGCGGCTGCGAGCGGCGATCCTGATTATGTCGGCGTTCCCGTCGAGCGGTTGACGTCAAAGGCCTACGCCGAGGAGCGTCGCCGCGCCATCGACCCCGCGAAGGCGCAAGCCTGGAGCGCGGGCGTGACCCAGATCGAAGGCGCGCACACCACGCACATGACGGCTGCTGACGCCGCAGGCAACGTGGTCGCGACCACCCAGACCATCAACAATCTCTTCGGCGCGAAGATTTTGATCCCTGGCCTCGGCACGGTCCCGAACAACTACATGAACCTGTTCGATCCGCGTCCCGGCCACGCGCTGTCGCTGGCGCCGGGCAAGCGCGTCACGACCTCGATGTCGCCGATGATCGCGTTGCGCGACGGCAAGTTGAAATTCGCGCTCGGCCTGCCCGGAGGCAAACGTATCTTCCCGAGCGCCATGCAGGCGCTGATCAACCTGATCGACCATGGCATGAGCGTGCAGGAGGCGGTCGAGGCGCCGCGGGTCTGGACCGAAGGCAATGAACTGGAAGTCGAGCGTGCGGTGCCGGACAGCGTGCGCGCAAAGCTCGCCGCCATGGGCCACAAGGTCGCGGTGATGCCGACCGTCGCCGGCGGCATGAACGCGATCGCTTTCGAGGAAGATGGCACCATGACCGGCGCCGCTTGCTGGCGCGCCGACGGCACACCGATCGGGATTTCGGGCGGGCTTGCACGCGCCGGGATCCGGTTCAGGCTGGGCTGATCCGCCTGCTATTTGCGCCCTTGCATCCTGGTGACATCGGCGGTCGCACGCGCGACCAGATCGGTTGCGCTGGCGCTGCTTGAGGTCGCCCGCACCTTGACGTCGATCGTGATCAGCTTCCATTCGCCTTCGGACATGGCGTAGTCGAGCTCATAGCTCAGCCGCGACGGCGTGGTGTCGAAATAGCCGCGCAGCAGCAAGCTGCCGTCGCTGTCGATCGCCGGATCTTCGGTCGGGATGGTCGGCATGCCGGCGATCGTATCGATATGGCGTCCGGCAAAGCTCTTGAATGCCTGCTTCAGCGTGTCGGCCGAAAAACGTTCACGAAACGGTTTTGCCATCTTGGCATAGAGCACATTGTAGTTGCCGGTGAGGTTGGCGTCGTTGAGCGTCAGCAGCGCGACCTTGACCATGACTTCCTCGACCTTCGGCGTCGGAAGCGCGGGCGATTGTGCCGATGCGGCAACAGCGATCAGCGTCCCGATGGCAGCCGTCGAACAAAAGGCGAGAGTACGTTTCATGTCACTTGCGCACACAGATCACGCGCACGACTGCGGCTTTCGCATCCGTCGCGCTGCCGTTCGCCGTGATTTTGTTGGCCTTCAGGAAATCGCGCACCGTATCGGCCGAGACCATCACCGCCTGCGCCGTCGGTGCGGCTGGACCGGCGACGATCACGGGCTTCAACAGTGCAATGCCCGCGAATTTTCCCGCGTCGTCGATCGCGGCGCTGCCGGAAAATCCAACCGCCGGCGCCGGCGACAGCGCGGCATCGCCGCCATTGATCGCTGCCACTGCGCCCTTCACGCTCGACACATTGGCCGCGCCACCCTGGTTTTGAGGATCGGCGATGCCGACGATATCGACGCTCGTCTTCGTAGTCCCGCTTGCGAGGCTGAGCGGTTTCAGGCCGCGTGCGCCATAGATGTGCAGCAGCGCAAGATCGCGCTCCTTGTCCTCGGCGATGCGGTCGGCGCTGCCAAAGCCGGCAATCGTGATCGCGAGGCAGCCATCCGTCACGGCGCGGTCGGCAACGATCACGCCGTCATCGGTGACGACGACGCCAGTGCCGTATTCGACCGTCTTGCGCGGCGGCGGGCCGGCCTGCGGCCCCGCTGGAAACGCGGCAAACGCACTCGACATCGCGATCACGACCGGCTCGACCGTGTTCTCGGTGGCCTGGTCGTAGAGGATCGTCATGATGCGGACTTCGTCGCCTTTGAAGGTGCCACGCATGTAAAACTTCTTGAGGCCCTGCAGGCCCGAGATCACGAAGAAGTCCGGCTTGACGACGGTGTAGTCCACCTTTCGCCCGGCCTCTTTCTTCTCCACCTCGGCGATCTTCGCGGTGGTCGGATTGGCCTCCTTGCGCCGGCTCAAAATCACCTGGATGGTTCCGGTCGGTGACGTCCATTTCGAGCCGTTGGCGTCGCTCGACATCTGCGGCACCAGCTTACCGGGGATGCCGAGCCGTGCGCCGCTGGTCGGCTCACTCTGGATCTTCCAGCCGACGCTCTCCTGCTTCTTCCGCGCGGTCTCGGCGAGCACGGCGCGCTCCTGCGGATTGAGCACGCCGGTCGGCTTGCCGCCCTTGGCCTTCTGATACTCCTTGATCGCGTTGACCATGCGCTCGCTGACGTCGCCGGTGATCGCGCCGTTGTATTGCCCGACCCAGGCGAGGTCGGATTGCAGCGCCAGCCGCTCCGCCTGCGCCATCGCGTCGGCGGTCTGGGATGGCGTTTGCACTGCGGGGCGGATCGGGACGGTCTGGACCGTCTTGGGCTTGCTGCCGGCGGTCGAGGGCGGCGACATCTGGGCGTGCGCGCCGGTCGCCGTCACGAACATCAATGTTGCCGCGAGCATCGATCTCATGACAAATCCAAATAGACCATTGAACGTGGTGCCATCAAAGCACATCTCGTTGGTCGCGAACAATCTCGCCCTGGTTCAGGAGTAGCCTTAAGTGCTTAGCGCGGACGAACTCGAACGCTATGCCCGGCATATCGTGCTGCGCGACGTCGGCGGCCCCGGCCAGGCGGCGCTGAAACGGGCCTCCGTGCTGGTGATCGGCGCCGGCGGCCTCGGCGCGCCCGCCCTGATGTATCTGGCCGCCGCCGGCATCGGCACGTTAGGGGTGGTCGATGACGACGTGGTGTCGCTCTCCAATCTCCAGCGTCAGGTCATCCATACGACGCCGGATATCGGCCGGCACAAGGTGGAAAGCGCCGCCGAACGGATCGCAGCGCTCAATCCACATGTCCGCTTCGTCGGCCACGCCACCTGGCTCAATGCCGACAATGCGCTGGAGCTGATCGGCGACTACGACCTCGTGCTCGACGGCTCCGATAATTTCTCGACGCGCTACCTCGTCTCCGACGCCTGCTTCTTTGCCAAGCGGCCGCTGATCACCGCGGCGCTCGGCACCTTCGACGGCTCGCTCACCACCATCCGCGCGCACGAGACAAACGAGGACGGCGCGTTCAATCCGACCTATCGCTGCCTGTTCCCGGAAGCGCCGCCGCCCGGCACGGTGCCGGCCTGCTCCGAGGCCGGCGTCATGGGTGCGCTCGCGGGTGTCCTGGGCTCGATGATGGCGCTGGAAGCCATCCGCGAGATCGTCGGCTTTGGCGATGGCTTGGTCGGCCGTCTGCTGATGCTGGATGCGCGCGCGATGCGTTTTGAGACCCTGCGCTACGCGCGCGATCCGGCCAATCCGCTCAACGGCGATGGGCCGGTGTTCGACGATCTAAGCATTCATCGCGAGTAGCAAGCGTAGCCCGGATGAGCGTAGCGACATCCGGGGCTGCTTTATCCGCGCATCAACATTTCCCGGATATCGCTGCGCTCATCCGGGCTACAAGACTGCCGCCTCTACAGCATGCTCGGCAGCACGCGATCCGGCGGCTTGTGGGCGTCGAGGAAGGTTCTGATGTTGATGATCACCTTCTCGCCCATCTCGACACGGCCTTCGATCGTGGCCGAGCCCATATGCGGCAGCAACGTGACCTTGCCGGCCTTGGCGAGCCGGACCAGCTTTGGATTGACCGCGGGTTCGTGCTCGTAGACGTCGAGGCCGGCGCCGCCGATCTCGCCGGCTTCGATCAGCTTGATCAGCGTGTCCTCGTCGGTCACCTCGCCGCGCGCGGTGTTGACGATGTAGGCCTCTTTCCGGATCAGTTTCAGCCGCCGCGCCGAGAGCAGGTGATAGGTTGCCGGCGTGTGCGGGCAGTTGACCGAGATGATGTCCATCCGCGCCAGCATCTGGTCGAGGCTTTCCCAATAGGTCGCGCCGAGTTCCTCGGCGATCTTCGGGGCCACCGGGCGGCGGTTGTGATAGTGGATCTGCAGGCCGAAGGCGCGGGCGCGGCGCGCCACCGCCTGGCCGATGCGGCCCATGCCGATGATGCCGAGGCGCTTTCCGCCGATGCGGTGGCCGAGCATCCAGGTCGGCGACCAGCCCGCCCAGGGTTTTCCTTCGGTCAGGATCGAGGCACCCTCGATCAGCCGCCGCGGCACCGCCAGGATCAGCGCCATCGTCATGTCGGCGGTGTCTTCGGTGAGGACTTTTGGCGTGTTGGTGACGGTGATGCCTTTGGCATGCGCCGCCTCGACATCGATATTGTCGACGCCGTTGCCAAAGTTCGCGATCAGGCGGAGCTTGCAGTCGGGCTGGTTGATGATGTCGGCGGTGATGTGGTCGGTCACGGTCGGAACCAGCACGTCGGCGGTGCGCGCGGCTTCCGCGAGCTGCTCGCCCGACAGCGGCGCGTCGTCGAGATTGATCCGGGCGTCGAACAATTCGCGCATGCGCGTCTCGATCTGGTCCGGCAGCTTGCGGGTGACGACGACGAGGGGCTTTTTCTTAACCGACATGTCCTGCTCTCATGAGCGAACGATCCCGCCTCCGTGATGAAAGGCCGACCGTTCAGGTCTCATTAACCCGGTTGTTCGACACTGCCCTTGCCGCGTCGTCCCCGGCGTTTCCTTCAAGCTCTCCCGAGATTTCCGGCCGGAAAATCGGGTTCTTGAGCGTCCGTCCTCTCTAGCAGAAGGCCGGGCCAAGACAAGAACCACGGCAAGAACCACGGCGGAGCCGGGGAACACCCGCGTGGGGCGGGTTGAGGGGATATGTGGCGGGGTTTGGAAGTTTAAGTGGGGGGATCCGGCTCGCTCAGCACCGGGTTTCCGTCAGGAGACGGGTTGTGATGGCGTTGGGGCGTTTGAGTTCGGTGGTTGCGCTCGTCTGTGTCTGTCTGGGCGCTTCGGTCAGCACCAGTCATTCGGCCAAGGACAACGTACAGACCACCTCGGGCTTGCCGGTGCCGCGCTACGTCAGCCTCAAGTCCGATCACGTCAACGTCCGCGCCGGTCCGACCAAGGACAATGACGTGGCCTGGGTCTACACCCGCTCCGGCCTGCCGGTCGAAATCACCGCAGAGTTCGAGAACTGGCGCCGGGTGCGTGATTCCGAAGGCGCCGAAGGCTGGGTCTATCACTCGCTGCTGTCAGGCCGCCGCACCGCCGTCGTCACCATGAAGCACAAGGACGATCTCGCGCCGATCTACGATCGCGCCGACCTGGACAGCGCGGTCGCCGCGCGGCTGCAGGCCGGCGTCGTCGCGCAGGTCAAGAAATGCGTGACGGGATGGTGCCGCGTCATGGGCACCGGCTTCGACGGCTGGATTCAGCAGGAACGCCTCTGGGGCGTCTACGCCGACGAACAGGTGAATTGACCTACTTGAGATAGCGCACGCTTTTGCCACAGCGTCATGCCCGGGCGTAGCCGTCCGAAGGACGGCGTCGCTTCCGCTCGCCTATGTCCCGGGCATCCACGAACTTCTTCACCTAGCGCAAAAACGTGGATGGCCGGGACAAGCCCGGCCATGACGACAAATAGGGAGCCTCAAAACTTCACCGCTTCTTGCGCAGGCGCACGACCATGTCGATGCGCGCGATCTCGTAGCCGTCGGGCACGTCGGGCATCTTCGACAGCGCCAGGTGCGGGTCGGGGATATCGACCAGCTCGTGGCTGTTCTCGAGATAATAGTGGTGATGCGTGGTGACGTTGGTGTCGAAATAGGTCTTGGTGCCGTCGACGCTGACCTGGCGCAAAAGACCTGCGTCGGTGAGCTGGTTGAGCGTGTTGTAGACGGTGGCGAGCGACACCGGAACCTTGGCCAGGGTGGCCTCCTCGTACAGCATTTCAGCCGTGAGGTGGCGGGCGCCCTTGCCGAACAGCAGCCAGCCAAGCGCCATCCTCTGGCGCGTCGGACGCAAGCCCGCAGCCTGAAGCATTTCGTTGACGTCGTGCCATGGGCAACCGGTCAATGCCGGCTGGCGTCCCGGGTGGAGGGCCGCGGAAAGGGCGGTTTCGTCGTTATGGGGCGCGTTGTTCTCGCTCATTTCCAACTGTTCGGGCACGCGTGGTCAGATACTATCGTCTTGCAATATATGAAGAGATAGATGCAGATGCAAGTTTCTCGCAACTAGAGTGGTTCTAAGTTGCGGAGGCCGCTGGAGGAACCCCAGGGCCTGATGCGGTCTTTTAACCCTGTGCGGGCGCTTTGACCCAGGGCTTTCACCCCCAAGGCTTTGACCGAAGGAAGGCCTGTGTTAGAGAGCGCGCGGTCCCGCTTAACCGATTTTGGCGCAATCAGGCCCTCCAGGGCCGGCTTGGCACCTGATCCTTGGCGCCGGATAGCGACGAGTGGCGCGCGATCCCTTACCAAGCGGGGCCAATTCCGCCAAAATAAGCCCGATCGGGATTGAATAGAGGCTTCTGATGCTCAACCGGCGTAACGGTTACGAATACGAGGACTTGCTGGCTTGCGCTCGCGGCGAGATGTTCGGCCCCGGCAACGCCCAACTGCCGCTGCCGCCGATGCTGATGTTCGACCGCATCACGGAAATCTCCGAGACCGGCGGTGAGTTCGGCAAGGGTGTCGTGCACGCCGAGCTCGACGTGAAGCCCGACCTCTGGTTCTTCGGCTGTCATTTCAAGAACGACCCCGTGATGCCCGGCTGCCTCGGCCTGGACGCCCTGTGGCAGATGGTTGGATTCTACCTTGGCTGGGTCGGTGGCGAGGGTCGCGGCCGCGCGCTGGGGTTGAGCGAGCTGAAGTTCAGCGGCCAGGTGCTGCCGGAGGCCCGCAAGGTTGTGTACCATTGCGACATGAAGCGCGTAATGCGCTCAAAGCTGGTACTGGGTGTCGCCGATGGGTGGCTTTCGGTCGACGACGCTATTATCTATCGCGCGAAGGACCTGAAGGTCGGCCTGTTCAAGCAGGGCACGTCGCTGGGCTAACGCGAAAGCGCATTACATAGAGACAACGATTAAGGCGAGGCGGTCATGAGGCGGGTTGTGGTCACCGGGATGGGCATCGTCTCGTCGATCGGAAACAACACCCAGGAAGTGCTTGCGAGCCTCCACGAGGCGAAGTCAGGCATCTCGCGGGCAGAGAAATATGCCGAGCTCGGCTTCCGGTCGCAGGTTCAGGGTGCACCGTCGATCGATCCCGCGACGGTGGTCGACCGGCGCGCGATGCGCTTCCTCGGCCAGGGCGCCGCGTGGAATCACATCGCGATGGAGCAGGCGATCCAGGACTCCGGTCTGTCGCCCGAGGACGTCTCCAACGTTCGTACCGGCATCATCATGGGTTCGGGCGGACCGTCTGCGCGCACCATTGTGGAATCCGCAGACATCACCCGCACCAAGGGACCGAAGCGCGTCGGCCCGTTCGCGGTGCCGAAGGCGATGTCGTCCACGGCATCCGCGACGCTCGCGACCTGGTTCAAGATCAAGGGCGTCAACTATTCGATCTCCTCGGCCTGTGCGACGTCGAACCATTGCGTCGGCAATGCCTACGAGACCATCCAGATCGGCAAGCAGGACGTCATCTTCGCCGGCGGTTGCGAAGAGCTCGACTGGTCGCTGTCGGTGCTGTTCGACGCCATGGGCGCGATGTCCTCGAAATACAACGATACGCCCTCGACCGCCTCGCGCCCCTACGACCTCAACCGCGACGGTTTCGTCATTGCCGGCGGCGCCGGCGTGCTGGTGCTGGAAGAGCTCGAGCATGCCAAGGCGCGCGGCGCGCGCATCTACGGCGAGATCGTCGGCTATGGCGCGACCTCGGACGGCTACGACATGGTCGCGCCGTCGGGCGAGGGTGCCGAGCGCTGCATGCGCATGGCGCTGTCGACCGTGAAGACCAAGGTCGACTACATCAATCCGCACGCCACCTCGACGCCCGCCGGCGATCCGCCCGAAATCGAGGCGCTGCGAAAAGTGTTCGGCACCGGCGAGAAGTGCCCGCCGATCTCCGCGACCAAGGCGCTCACGGGCCATTCGCTGGGCGCGACCGGCGTGCAGGAGGCGATCTATTCGCTTCTGATGATGAACAACGGCTTCATCTGCGAGAGCGCGCACATCCAGGAGCTCGACCCCGTGTTCGCCGACATGCCGATCGTGCGCAAGCGCATCGACAACGTCAAGATCGGCACCGTGCTGTCGAACTCCTTCGGCTTCGGCGGCACCAACGCCACGCTGGTGTTCAGCCGGCTGGATGCGTGATCCCGGATTTTGTCATGCCCCGGCTTGACCGGGGCATCCAGTACGCCGCGGCCTCTCCGTATTCGTCACCGTCTCTGCAATACTGGATCGCCCGACCAAGTCGGGCGATGACCTCGGAATAACAGGAACCACGATGCAAGGTTTGATGAAGGGCAAGCGCGGTCTGATCATGGGCATCGCCAATGATCATTCGATTGCCTGGGGCATGGCGAAGACGCTGCATGCGCATGGCGCCGAGCTTGCCTTCACCTTCCAGGGCGAGGCGCAAGGCAAGCGGGTCAAGCCGTTGGCGGCCGAGCTCGGTGTCGATCTGGTGCTGCCCTGCGACGTCGAGGACATCGCCAGTGTCGATGCCACCTTCGAGGCGCTCCGCAAGAAATGGGGCCAGCTCGACTTCGTGATCCATGCGATCGGCTTTGCCGACAAGAACGAGCTGAAGGGCCGCTACGCCGACACCAGCCGCGAAAACTTTTCGCGCACCATGGTGATCTCCTGCTTCTCCTTCACGGAAGTCGCAAAGCGCGCGGCCGAGATGATGCCATCAGGCGGCGCCATGATCACGCTGACCTACGGCGCCTCGATGCGCTCGATGCCGAATTACAATGTCATGGGTGTCGCGAAAGCGGCGCTGGAAGCATCGGTGCGCTATCTCGCCACCGATTTCGGCCCCAAGGGCATCCGCGTCAACGCGATCTCGGCGGGCCCGGTGCGCACGCTCGCCGGCTCCGGCATCGGCGAGGCACGTGCGATGTTCGCCTTCCAGCAAAAGCACTCGCCGCTCGGCCGCGGCGTCACGCTCGATGAGCTCGGCGGCTCGGCGCTGTATCTGTTGTCCGATCTGTCCGGCGGCGTAACCGGCGAGATCCACTACGTCGATTCCGGCTACAATATCGTGCTGATGCCGAAGCCGGACAATCTGAAGGCCGAGTAGGGCGTTTCGTCGCTTCGTAGGGTGGGCAAAGGCGCGCCCTTTGCGCGCCGTGCCCACCATCTTCAAGACATCCGACAGAAGTGGTGGACACGCCATCGGCGCGCGTCGCGCGACCCGTTGGCTGTGCCCACCCTACACGATCTGCTAAGCCCCTCCCGCGAACCCCACGAAAGTCGTCGCTTCATCGACCGACTTGCGCTCGGATATGACGGCATTGGCGGGAAAGCTGTGATCCGGCCAGCCCAGTGCGATACTTTTCATGATCACCTGATCATCAGCGATCCCGGCATGCTCGCGCACCACGGGGGATTGCATGATCCCCTGGCTGTTGATCACGGCACCAAGTCCCCGCGACCAGGCCGCGTTGACGAGCGCGGTCGCCACGGCGCCACAGTCGAAGGCGGTATCGTCACTGGACGCGAGCACCCGATCGTATGTGATGATCACGCACACGGGTGCGTCGAACTGGCGAAAACCGCGCAGGACCCAGTCTTGCCGCTGCTGCTTGTCATCGCGCGCAATTCCCATGGCGCCGAACAATTGCTTGGCAACGCCGATCTGGCGTTCGCGATGCACGCCCTCGAACGGCTGGCCGGTTCGAAACTCGCGCGAGTGCGGCACGCCTGCCAGATTGCGCTCGGTATTGCCCTGACGGATGCGATCCAGCGGTTCGCCGGTGATGACGTAGAAATTCCAGGGCTGGGTATTCATCGACGATGGCGCGCGCATCGCCAGCGCCAGGATTTCCTTGATCAATTCCGGCGGGACGGGATCGGGCTTGTAACCGCGAATACTGCGCCGGCCGAGAATGACATCGTCAAATTTCATTTTTCGCGTTTTCCTGAAATGGGCATGAGGCAGCGTTCTCCCTCACCGTCCTGATCATGTCCATAGGGTTTCAGCGAGCGATGACGTTCGGCCGGATCAGACCATGCCTCAACCCGCCGCGATTTTTTCCGCGCGCTGGAATGCCGGCCGCGCCATGCAGCGTGCGATATAGGCGTCGAAATTCGGGCGCGACGGCACCATCTTGAACAGCCGCACGGCAAAGTTCAGCCCCGCGCCGATGGTGATATCGGCGGCGGAGAATTTTTCGCCCAGTATCCACGGCCCCTTGGCGAGCGCGGCATCGAGCACGTCGAACACCTGTGTGGCGCTGCCCCAGGCCGCGGTCGAGGTCGGCACCTCGATCTTGGTGAAAATCTGGATGATGGCGGGCTCGATGCAGCTCGGCGAGAAGAACAGCCATTGCAGATAGCGGGCGCGGAGAGGATCGGTCACATCAGGCGCAAGCTTGGTCTCCGGATAGCGGTCGGCGATATAGGCGCAGATCGCCGCTGCCTCACCGAGCGCAGCGTCGCCGTCGGAAAGCGCCGGCACCTTGCCCATCGGATTGATCTTGAGAAAATCCGGCGCCTTCTGCGCGCCGGTCGAGATATCCGTCAGCACCCGCTCATAGGGCAGTCCCGTTTCCTCCATCAGCCAGATCGTCGAGAACGAACGCGAGCGGGGCGACCAGTAGAGCTTGATCATGGCGCGGAACCTTTCATCGGCGGAACGAGCGAGGCGCGATTCATCGCGCGTTTGCGGCGCAACCGCAACGCACTACGCCTAGGCAAGCGGAGCGCACCACGAACGACATCTTGGTCAACGCTATTTCGCGTCGCTCTCGCGCGCCGGTCGACGCCCGAGCATGTACGGAAGCGTCTTGTCGAGACTTTCCGTCAGCATCGCGCGAACGCCGTCGCGCAGCGCCAGATCGCCCGCGGCATCTTCGGGGCGAATTGGGAACGATTCTGCAGGCAGGTCGCGATAAGGGCCCATCATCGGGTGGCCCACGAGCGACTGCAGCGCGAACGGCGTGAAATTGGTCACCGCAGAGCCGTGTCGGATGATCGAGAAGTCTCGCCCATCAAAGACGCGGACATAAGTCGCCGCGTAAAGGAAGACGCGATGTCCAAGCAGCACATTCTGATCGACGATGCCGAAGCCGCCAACCGTATAATTGGTCGAGCCGAATCGGCTGATCGAATTGCCGATCTGAATGTAGCGCTGGCAATTCGTGCCCATGGTGGCTTCACGCATGCGCTCCGCCACTTCTGCCTTGAGGTCGCGAAGAAGTCCGTCCCTGGGCGCGTCGTGTTGAGGAAGCCTCGCCGGGTTGTAGGGAATCCTGAGCACGGTCGCACCGGCCGGCGCTGCGGCGCGGACCCGCGCAAATATGAGATCGTTGAGCCCCCAACTCGTAATCGGAACGGCAGTCTCCTTGCTCTGGAAGACGGTCAGGCCAATCGACTTCACCATGAACTCATCGCCGGTGGTGACCACCACGCCAAGCCAGCACGGCGCGCTCCCGACGGACGCCGGTTTGCCGGCCGGGCTGCTTGGGGTCGAAGGCTTCCTTGCCGTAGTCTTGGCGGGCGGCGGCAATGCGGGAACGGTTTCTCCTGGAGGTGACAGGGCCCATCCAGGCGCAGCAAGCGAAAATGCGAGCGCGACGGTCACGGCAGATCGAAGCATGATCGGTGTGCGAAAGCGCAAGCTCTCACTCTTCCTTGAGATAGCCGGGCAGCCCGCGGTCGAGCCTGTCGGTGACGAGCGCCCGCGTCTTTTCCCGCAAAACCGCGCTGCCCGAGGCAGCCTCAGGCGGGTCGGGGAACTGCGAATTGTCGAGCTTGTTGAGCGGATCCTCGGTCAATCGCATGCTTGCGGCCAGGTTCATGCCGAAGTTCACGAACGGGCGCTTGATCTGCTCATAGGTTTGGCCGTCGATCAGGGTGATCGAGATGTTGGCGAACAAATGCGAATGACGGAGGATCGATCCGACGCCCTGATTGTAGGCACCGATGCCGTTCAGCACCATTTTGGATCCTGGCAACTCCCCTTTGTAAGTGGTTGCGACGAGGTAGCGTTCGCAATTCGCATCCGGTGTGATGCTTTTGACGATTGTTGGCAGGCGCTCGCTGGGATCGGGAATGAAGAGCGATTTCGGATTGTAGAATGGCGCGAAAGCCCCCTTGGGATAACCAATCCTGCGGACACCGGCGTCGCCGCCCGCCGCCGCACGCACCCGCGCGAACACGAGATCGTCGAGGCCCCAGTCGATGGGGACCTCGGTCGCTTCGTTCTCGAAGATCGTGACTCCGAACTTCTGGACGGAATAGCGCTCGCCGATCACCGAGATCACGCCGAGTCTGCAAGGGCCGCTTTCGACCGCTTGCGGCTTGCTCGTCGCCGGCTTGGCGGCCTTTTGCGCCGGCTTCTTCGGAGCGGGCTTGGCAGGCGCCGACGTCGTGGCAGGTGGAGCGGAGGAAGGTGAGGGCGACTGGGCCCAACCCGCCGTCGCAAGACATGACGCGAGGACGACGGTGACGGCAAAATTACGCAGCATGGCTCGGAAGTGAAGGTTGATGAGGCGGGAGCTGCAAACTAGAGCGTGCAGGCGGCGTCCGCAAGCGGAGGATTTATGCAGGCCTCTTCCACCGGTAGCACTTCATCATGAAGCCGGTCGCTTCCGCGATCTCCTCCTTCTCGAACACAAAACCTTCGCGCTCGTACCAGCGCCAGGCCTTTTCGTTCTCGCGCACGCAGCGCAGATAGATTTCGTCGGGCAGTTGCGTGCGCGTGAATGCCAGCAATTGCCGGCCGAGCGAGCGGCCCTGCCAGGCGGGCGCGACGAAGAGCTGGTCGAGATAGTGATTTGGCAGATGCAGCGCCAGCATCGCCGCGATCGCGCCGTTGTCATCGGCCACGAAAAGCGTCCAGCCATCATCGATCTCGCGCCGCACGCGTGCACGCAGATTGGCGAGCAGGAAATTGCTGGCCTCCGCTAGCCCGGTCGAGACCCAGCTCTCCATCCAGACGCGGCCGACCTCGTCATATTCGTCGGGGCGTGCGAGCCGGATCAACGGAGGCGACATGACGACTCCCGATCAAACCCGTGACCGGCGCGATGACGATCCGGCCGCGTTGCGCGCACGGACCTTGCCGGCGGCAAGACACACCACCTCCGAGATCTGCGTGAGCTGCCGTGCCAGCGGGCTGGTCTTGCGCCAGACCATGCCGATGGTGCGCGAAGGCTGCGGCGCCTCGAAGCGCGCGACCGACACCGATGCGGAGCGCGTCTCCACTGCGACGGCCATCTCCGGAATCAGGGTGACGCCGATGCCGGCGCTGACCATCTGCACCAGCGTGGACAGCGAGTTCGCGTCGAGCATTTCCCGCGGTGGAGCCGATTGCATCTTGCAGAACGACAGCGCCTGCTCGCGAAAACAATGTCCCTCCTCGAGCAGCAGCAGGCGCATTTCGCGCAACATCTCACGGCTCGGCACTGGAGCGCCCTCGTCCTTGCCCGGCCGCACCAGCAGAAAAGTTTCCTCGAACAGGGCCACCTCGGTCAGCGACGGCTCGGACACCGGCAGTGCGAGGATCGCCGTGTCGAGCCGGCCTTCGGCGAGTTCCTGGATCAGTCGCGGCGTCAGCGTCTCGCGCACGCGGATGTCGAGCTCGGGATGCAGGCGCGTGAGCGTCTTGGTGATCTCCGGCAGGAGATAAGGCGCGATCGTCGGGATCATGCCGATGCGCAGGCGTCCGGTGAAGCGGTCGCGCGAGGCGCGGGCGAAATCTCCGAGCTCGTCGACCGAGCGCAAGATGTCGCGGACGCGTTGCGCGAGTTCTTCGCCGAACCGCGTCAAGGTCACCTGCCGCGCGCTGCGCTCCAGCAGCAGGCCGCCCAGGGTTTCTTCCATTTCCTTGATCTGCATCGACATCGCCGGCTGCGAGATCGAGCAGGCTTCCGCCGCGCGGCCGAAATGGCCGTGACGCGCCAGCGCATCGAAATACCGGAGCTGGCGCAGCGTGAGGTTTATCATCAGAAAAACCTATCGCAGCGATCACTAAAGTCAACTTTACCTGATAGGAGGGCGTGCTTAGAGTGATTTGACCTGGTGCAGGGCGGATTACTCACGCCACCAGAGGAGGTATTCATGGACGACAAGACGAAGTGCCCGTTTTCGGGCGGAAAACCCGCGCCATCGAACCGCGAGTGGTGGCCGACCACGCTCAATATCGAGGGGCTGCACAAGAATTCCGGCCTGTCCGATCCGATGGACAAAGACTTTGACTACGCCAAGGAGTTCAAGACCCTCGACCTGAACGCTGTGGTCAAGGACCTCACCGCCCTGATGACGGATTCACAGGAGTGGTGGCCGGCCGACTTCGGTCACTATGGCGGCCTCATGATCCGCATGGCCTGGCACAGCGCGGGCACCTACCGCACCACCGACGGCCGCGGTGGCGCCGGCGCCGGTCAGCAGCGGTTTGCGCCGCTCAATAGCTGGCCCGACAACGCCAATCTCGACAAGGCGCGCCGCCTGCTCTGGCCGATCAAGCAGAAATACGGCCGCAAGCTGTCCTGGGCCGATCTGATGGTGCTGGCCGGCAATGTCGCGCTGGAATCGATGGGCTTCAAGACCTTTGGTTTCGCCGGTGGCCGCGCCGACGTGTGGGAGCCGGAAGAGCTGTATTGGGGCCCCGAAGGCACCTGGCTCGGTGACGAGCGCTACAGCGGCGAGCGCCAGCTCGCGGAGCCGCTCGGCGCCGTGCAGATGGGCCTCATCTACGTCAACCCGGAAGGCCCGAACGGCAAGGCCGATCCGGTCGCTGCGGCCAAGGACATCCGCGAGACCTTCTTCCGCATGGCGATGAACGACGAAGAGACCGTCGCGCTGATCGCCGGCGGCCACACGTTTGGCAAGACGCATGGCGCCGGCGATCCGTCGCTGGTTGGACCGGAGCCGGAAGCCGGCGCGCTCGAGGATCAAGGCCTCGGCTGGAAGAGCGCGCATGCGTCGGGCCTCGCCGGCGATTCCATCACCAGCGGTCTCGAGGTCACCTGGACCACGACGCCGACGAAGTGGAGCAACAATTTCTTCGAGAACCTGTTCAAGTACGAATGGGAGCTGACGAAGAGCCCGGGCGGTGCGCAGCAGTGGACCGCCAAGGGCGCCGACGCCATCATTCCGGACGCGTTCGACAAGTCGAAGAAGCATCGCCCGACGATGCTGACGACCGACCTCTCGCTGCGCATGGATCCCGCCTATGAGAAGATCTCGCGTCGCTTCCTGGAGCATCCCGATCAGTTCGCGGACGCGTTTGCCCGCGCCTGGTTCAAGCTCACCCATCGCGACATGGGCCCGATCCAGCGCTATCTCGGCCCGCTGGTGCCGAAGGAGACGCTGATCTGGCAGGATCCGATTCCGGCCCTCAATCATGAGGTCGCCAGCGATGCCGATATCGCGTCGCTGAAGGCAAAAATCCTGGCGTCGGGCCTCTCGGTCTCCGAGCTGGTCTCCGCGGCCTGGGCCTCGGCCTCGACCTTCCGCGGCTCCGACAAGCGCGGCGGCGCCAACGGCGCGCGCATTCGTCTGGCTCCGCAGAAGGACTGGGAGGTGAACCAGCCGGCCCAGTTGTCGAAGGTGCTCGGCAAGCTCGAAGCCATCCAGAAGGACTACCAGTCCGGCGGCAAGAAGGTTTCGATCGCCGACCTGATCGTCCTCGGCGGCACCGCCGCGGTCGAGAAGGCCGCGAAGGATGCCGGCGTCGACGTGAAGGTTGGCTTCACGCCGGGTCGCATGGACGCGTCGCAGGAGCAGACGGATGTCGCCTCCTTCGCGCCGCTGGAGCCGCGCGCCGACGGCTTCCGCAACTATGTCGCCAAGAAGCAGCAGTTCATGCAGGTCGAAGAGGCTCTGGTGGACCGCGCGCAATTGCTGCGGCTTACCGGGCCGGAGATGACCGTTCTCGTCGGCGGTCTGCGCGTGCTCGGTGCCAATGCTGGTGGTTCGAAGGCCGGCGTCTTCACGTCGAAGGTGGGAACGCTCTCCAACGACTACTTCGTCAACCTGCTCGACATGGCGACGGCCTGGACGCCGGCCGGCGACAACGCCTACGAAGGCCGCGACCGCAAGACCAACGCGGTGAAGTGGACCGCGACGCGCGCCGACCTGATCTTCGGCTCGCACTCGCAGCTCCGCGCCTTCGCCGAGGTCTATGCCTCGTCGGATGCCAAGGAGAAGTTCGTCAAGGACTTTGCAAAAGCCTGGACCAAGGTGATGAACCTCGACCGCTACGACCTCGCCTGATCGGCGACGAACGCGACCCAAACAAAGAAGGGCGGCCGCGAGGCCGCCCTTTTTATTTGATCCGGCGCGGACGACGTCTGCGGCAAATCCCGGTCTTGCGAGCAACTCTATCGGATGCAATCATAGGTCGTTCACGAGCGGCGCTTTTGCGGGGTGAGCCATGTGGAGCAGGGTCCGGGCCGTAATCGTAGTAATTCCCTGGCTTCTCGTCCGCCTCATCACGTTCCTCCTGAGGCCATTCGTCTGGCTGATCAGCCTTGCCGTCATCGGCCTCGTCTTCCTCATCCTGATCGTGCCAACGACGCCCCGCGACGTAGCCTATCGAAACATCGATCCGGTCTCCGACGTCTGCGGCTTCTCATCCGATCGCGCGTGGGATGTGCTGGCCGATCGCGCCAGTATGACCGGTGCGGCCGTGGACAATGACGAGATGGCGGCGATCGCGAAATTCCTGTCCGGCGGATGGGACAAAAAATTCTCCTGCGCGTTGCAGCGGCACGTAATCCCCGGGGCGTCCGATGGCGAGGCGCTGTTCTACAATCTGGCATTCGTGGAATTCAGGGAGGATGGCACTCCCTATGAGCTGATCAAGGATATCGGACTGCCTTACCCTCTCGATGAGCTGTCGAGCCGGATCCGGTTCGTCGACAGTGAAAAGCGCGAAGCGATCACGCAACTGCGGGCGCTCACGAATCTGTTAAGGGAAACGCCCGGCCGAAACTACGTGATCGTGTTCGTGCATGGCTGGCGCCACGACGCCCGCGTGGGTGACGACAACGTCGCTGCGCTGCGCCGATATGCCGGTCATGCGGCGCGATTCCTGAAAGAGCGCTGTCAGGCGGGCGAGCGCGCGCAATGCGACCGGGTGGTCACGGCCGTCTTCGTTGGCTGGCGCGGAGCCAGGATCGACGAGCGGCGCGTGGTCGAACCCTTCGTCGCGCTCGGGAGCTGGCTCGATGCTGGAACAAAGAGCTGCCGGAGAGACAAGCCTGTCGAACCTGCCACTCCATCTGCCACCCGAAAGTGCTGGCGCGATCTGCTCGAGGGTTGGGGCAATGGTGTAGCCTCGCTATTTGCGGCACTGACCTTGTTCGATCGCAAGCCGGTAAGCGAGGCGATCGCGCCGCATGTGCTGACCGCGGTCCGATCGATCGAAAGCACGTTCGACACTGTCGAGGAGGGGCGCGCGATCCCCTACTACGACAAGCTTCGCAACTCCAATCGTCTCCTGGTGATCGGCCACAGCCTCGGGGGAAACCTGCTGGCGACGGCGCTCGAGCACGACGCCGTCAAGCACGTGGAATGGCAGGCGCAACGAAACGCCGAGGCACGCCAGCAGGGCGGAACGCCCGCGACGGGAAGGGCTGCCGCATCGCGCGTAAATCCGCAGAACTACTTTGACCCTCTGCTGGGAAACCTCGTCGTCCTGATCAACCCGGCCTCCGAGGCCCGCAAATGGACCTCGATCCAGCGCGCGATCTGGCAGCGCGTGATCTACCGCGAGGGAGATGCCAAGTTGAACGAGGACTACGGGCACAATTTCTTTCCCGACTATCAGCGCCCGGTCGTCGTCGCCGTCACGTCGGCCTTTGCATGGCCGCCGGGCGGCATCCGCACGGAGGACTGCGCCGTCGCCTTCAACTACAACCAGAAGCTAAGGGACAATCCGCCGGCGATGAAGGGCGCCGCCGAGCTTCTCCGGAAAGAGACGCGACTGCATGCCGCGATCGCCGACGTCGACAAGAAATCCCAGAACGGCGGCGTGGTCTACGATACGGCTACCCACGACCTGTTTCCGTTCTTCAAGTTCGACTTCCGGCCAATGGCCGACCGCCTCGACCGCTATGGACGCCTTCTTGCCAACCAGAAGGTGCCGCGGCTCTCATGCGACCGGGACCCCGCGGTCACCTCCTGGTGGCCACGGCTCCTGATCAATATCGCGGCTTATTTGCGCGACGCGCCGTTCCAGGAATCGGACATGGAGGAAACCAGGACCATCGGCAATCTTGATGTGCCGCGCCACGCGGCCGGCACGCTCGATGACTATCTGCTTCCATCAAAACCATTCGGGACCACGCATGAAATCCGCGGAATCGGAGATCCCCGACGGTCGATGTCCTATTCGACGCTCGCGACGAGCAAACTGTTCGAATGTCCGATCAGCGATTTCTGGCTGAGCCGGGCGCGACGTCAACATCCGCCCCACGGCACGACCTGGGACAGCGAGGACCTTGCGCCGGCGGCCGGGGACGAAAATCCCGCCGCCAAATCGCTGTCGACCCGCATCACCCACGGCTTCGACATGGCGGGCATCCAGCCCGTTACGCGCGCCAACGATCCCTTCTGGAACATGCGGGCGTATGACGACGTGATCGCCGAGCACAGCGGTTACCGCCTCTCATCCTTCATTTGCGCGGTCAATCAACTCGTCATGGACGAACCGACAAGGATTCCGACGCCGCCAAAGCCGCCGGTCGCGGCCGAGATTCCGAGGAATCCCGCGGAGAGGCTGCCGGATTTCGCACCTCCGGTGATTCTCAAGAAGGATTAGCAGTCTGCTGAAAAAC
>NZ_PPPT01000212.1 GCF_006483445.1 Bradyrhizobium guangdongense
GCCGGCGGCATGCTCGCGCCGTATTGCGAGGCGGAGATCGCCGAACCCATCATCAGCCGCCTGGGCTGCCGTTCGCTCGACCTCTGGCGGCGCGAGCTGCCGGATACGCCTTTCAACGGCTCGCTCGTCGTGGCCCATGCCCGCGAGCGCAACGATTTTGAGCGCTTTGCGAAGATGACGCAGGGCCACCAGCGCCTCGATGCGGCCGGCCTCGCAAAGCTCGAACCCTCGCTGGAGGGCCGTTTTCGCGATGCGCTGTTCTTCGCAGCCGAAGGCCATGTCGAGCCGCGTCGCGTACTGCCAAAACTTCACGACCGCATCCGCGCCGCCGGCGGCACCATCAAGTTCGGCAGCGATGTGACCGCGAAGGATCTTGCAAACCTTCATCCTAAAAGCATCGTGATCGATTGCCGCGGCCTGTCCGCGCGCGACGAGCAGCCCGAGCTTCGCGGCGTCAAGGGCGAGATGATCCTGATCGAGACGAACGAGGTGCAGCTCGCGCGCCCCGTGCGTCTCATTCATCCGCGCTGGCCGCTCTACGTGATCCCGCGCGAGGACAATCTGTTCATGCTGGGCGCGACCTCGATCGAAGCCGAGGACACCGGCGTCAGCGTCCGCTCAGCGCTGGAGCTGTTGGGCGCCGCCTACACGGTGCACCCCGCCTTCGGCGAGGCCCGCATCGTCGAATTCGGCTCGGGCCTTCGCCCCGCCTTCCCCGACAACCTTCCGCGCATTGGCATAAGCGGCCAGACGATCAACGTGAACGGTCTCTACCGCCATGGCTTCCTGATCGCGCCGGCGCTCGCCGAGCTGACGCTGGCTTACGTTGAGCGCGGCCAAATCGACAATGAGGTGATGCAATGCGCGTGATCGTCAACGGCGAGCAACGCGAGATCAATGCGGCCAGCGTCGGCGCGCTGCTGAGCGAGCTCGACTACGAAGGCACGCATTTCGCGATCGCCGTGAATTACGACGTGGTGCCGAAAAGCCGCTGGGCCGAGACGGCGCTGAAGGCCGGCGACGAGATCGAGATCATCACGCCGCGGCAGGGAGGGTGAGCAAGTTGAAACGTGCCGCCACAAATTCCGCCGTCATCCTGAGGTGCGAGCCGCACTTCGGCTCGCCTCGAAGGATGGCCGCACGCGCGGCTGTCATCCTTCGAGGCGCGCAAGTGCGCGCACCTCAGGATGACGGTCCTCGCAAGTTGCCAGCAAGGAATTTGAAGACATGGTGACCTTCTACAACAAAACCTTCCCCTCGCGCCTCCTCATCGGCAGCGCGCTTTATCCCTCGCCCGCGATCATGCAGCAGGCGATCCGCGCCTCGGGCGCGTCCATCGTCACGGTATCGCTGCGGCGCGAGTCCGCCGGCGGCAAGACCGGCGACGCGTTCTGGAACCTGATCCGCGAGCTCGAGGTAACAGTGCTGCCGAACACCGCCGGCTGCCGCAGCGTGCGCGAAGCCGTGACCACGGCAAAACTCGCGCGCGAATTGTTCGGCACGCCGTGGATCAAGCTCGAGGTGATCGCCGACAACGACACGCTGCAGCCCGACGTCGTCGGCCTGGTCGAAGCCGCCACGATCCTGATCAAGGACGGTTTTGAGGTCTTCCCCTATTGCACCGAGGATCTCTCGGTCGCGAACCGCCTGGTCGATGCCGGCTGCAAGGTCGTGATGCCCTGGGCCGCTCCGATCGGCAGCGCCAAAGGCATCACCAACCGCGACGCGCTAAAACTGCTGCGCGAACGCCTGCCCGATATCACGCTGGTGGTCGATGCCGGTCTCGGCGCGCCCTCGCATGCGGCGCAGGCGCTGGAGCTCGGCTACGACGCCGTGCTGCTCAACACCGCGATCGCCAAGGCCGCCGACCCCGTCGCAATGGCCAACGCCTTCCGCCTCGGCGTCGAGGCCGGCCGCACCGCATACGAAGCCGGGCTGATGAACGCCCGCGACTTCGCCTCCCCCTCCACCCCTGTCGTTGGGACCCCGTTCTGGCATGCCGTATCCTGATCCCTTCTACGCCGTCGTCGACAGTGTCGACTGGGTCGCGCGCCTCGCCAAGCTCGGCGTCGGCACCATCCAGTTGCGCGCGAAAGATCTGAACGACGCCGAGGCGCTGCAAATCGTTACCGACGCGCTCGCGGCGGTGAAGGGCACGCAGGCCAAGGTCGTCGTCAACGACTATTGGCGCGCGGCGATCGTCGCCGGCGCAAAACACCTGCATCTCGGCCAGGAGGATCTGGTCGATGCGGATTTGAAGGCCATCCGCGAAGCCGGCCTGACGCTCGGCATCTCCACCCACGATGATGCGGAGCTTGCCACCGCGCTCGCCGCAAAACCCGACTACGTCGCGCTCGGCCCGATCTTCTTCACCACGCTGAAGTCGATGCGCTTCGCCCCGCAGGGCATTCCAAAGATCACGGAATGGAAGAAGCGGATCGGCAACATCCCGCTGGTCGCGATCGGCGGCATCAAGTTCGAGCACGCCCCCGAGATCTTTGCCGCCGGCGCCGATTCCATCGCCGTCGTCTCCGACGTCACCCAGAACGCCGACCCCGACGCCCGCGTGCGGCAATGGCTCGGCCTCGCCAAGGAGGCCGCGTGATGCCGCTCGCACTCTGTTCAACCCGTCACCCTGAGGTGGCCGCCTCTTCGGCGGCCCTCGAAGGGCGACGGCCCGGCTCTTTCATCCTTCGAGGCGCGCAAGAGCGCGCACCTCAGGATGACGAGATCGAAATTGCACCCAGGAATTAAGAGTAACCGGAGGATCCCATGAACATTCGCTCCAATCCCGAAAAAACCATCCCCGCCGTCACCACCGGCCCGCTGCCGTCCTCGCGAAAAATCTTCGCATCCCCCGACGCCGCGCCCGACCTGCACGTGCCCTTGCGCGAGATCATCCTCTCGGAAGGTGCGGGCGAGCCGAACCTGCTGGTCTACGACACCTCGGGCCCCTACACCGATCCATCCGTCACCATCGACGTCAACGCCGGCCTCGCGCGCGACCGCAAGCAATGGGTGCTGGAGCGTGGCGGTGTCGAGGAATATGAGGGCCGCCAGATCAAGCCGGAGGACAATGGCAGCGTCTCCGCCGAGAAGGCCGCGCGCGCCTTCTCCGCCTATCACAAGCCGCTGCGCGGCCTCGACGGCCACAAGATCACGCAGCTCGAATTCGCGCGCGCGGGCATCATCACCAAGGAGATGATCTACGTCGCCGCGCGCGAAAATCTCGGCCGCAAAGAGCAGCTCGCGCGTGCGGAGCAGGCGTTGGCCGACGGCGAGAGCTTCGGCGCAGAGGTCCCCGCCTTCATCACCCCGGAGTTCGTGCGCTCGGAGATCGCGCGCGGCCGCGCCATCATCCCCTCGAACATCAACCACAGCGAACTCGAGCCGATGATCATCGGCCGCAACTTCCTCACCAAGATCAACGCCAATATCGGCAACTCCGCCGTGACCTCGTCGGTCGAGGAGGAGGTCGAAAAAATGGTGTGGGCGATCCGCTGGGGCGCCGACACCGTGATGGACCTCTCGACCGGCCGCAACATCCACACCACCCGCGAATGGATCTTGCGCAACTCGCCGGTGCCGATCGGCACCGTGCCGATCTACCAAGCGCTGGAGAAGTGCGACGGCGATCCCGTGAAGCTGACCTGGGAGCTCTACAAGGATACGCTGATCGAGCAGTGCGAGCAGGGCGTCGACTATTTCACCATCCACGCCGGCGTGCGCCTGCCCTACATCCACCTCACCGCCAACCGCGTCACCGGCATCGTGTCGCGCGGCGGCTCGATCATGGCAAAGTGGTGCCTGGCGCATCACAAGGAGAGCTTCCTCTACACCCATTTCGACGAGATCTGCGACCTCATGCGCAAGTATGACGTCTCGTTCTCGCTTGGCGACGGCCTGCGTCCGGGCTCGATTGCGGACGCCAACGACCGCGCGCAGTTCGCGGAGCTCGAGACGCTCGGCGAGCTCACGAAGATCGCGTGGGACAAGGGCTGCCAGGTCATGATCGAAGGCCCCGGCCACGTTCCGATGCACAAGATCAAGATCAACATGGACAAGCAGCTGAAGGAGTGCGGCGAGGCGCCGTTCTACACGCTTGGACCGCTGACCACGGATATCGCGCCGGGCTACGACCACATCACCTCAGGCATCGGCGCTGCCATGATCGGCTGGTTCGGCTGCGCCATGCTCTGCTACGTCACGCCGAAGGAGCATCTCGGCCTGCCCGACCGCAACGACGTCAAGGTCGGCGTCATCACCTACAAGATCGCCGCCCACGCCTCTGACCTGGCCAAGGGCCACCCGGCCGCCCAGCTCCGCGACGACGCGCTCTCCCGCGCCCGTTTCGACTTCCGCTGGACCGACCAGTTCAACCTCGGCCTCGATCCCGATACGGCCAAGGCGTTCCACGATGAAACCCTGCCGAAGGAAGCCCACAAGGTCGCGCATTTCTGCTCGATGTGCGGCCCAAAATTCTGCTCGATGAAGATCACGCAGGACGTGCGGGACTATGCGGCGACGCTGAATGATCCGAACTCGGTGGGGATGTCGATGAGTGGCACCGTCGAGGACGGCATGAAGCAGATGAGCGCGAAGTTCAAGGAGATGGGGAGCAGCGTTTATCTGGATGCGGAGAAGGTGAAGGAGAGTAATCGGGTGTTGTGAGGGAGCTCTGCGCCTTACAGCCTCCTCACCAAAGCCTTGCATTTGGCGGCCAAGCTTGCCAGCCGACCCATTGCAACCTATAATTGATCGTGCAAGAATGCACCTCTTGCTTCACCGTTGTCTTCGAGCTTTCATAACATGAAAGCCGCGATCGTTTTGAGAAGCGAAGGTTGGTTACCTGAGAAGGTGAAGCAGGAGGTTCAGGTGAGCATACAGATTTTTTTGCAGTTCGCCGGATTCATTATCATTATCGGACTGCTCTTCGTTATCTGGGCAGAACTACGCCGGCTGAGAATGACCATCGAAGTGTTACTAGACAGCACGAGAGAGAACTCCCGATCGCTCGTCGCAACAATTCTGGAAATTAACGCAAGGAGCTCCGACAAGAGCAACAAATACGAATTGCGATAGAGATGCCTCATGCCCGCAAACGAATTCGAATTATTGAATCAAAGCATTATCAATTTGAGGCAAGGCAAGCCAATTGACTTCGACAAATACGGCCTCATCAGAAGAGGCGGAGGCGAGGCGATCGAAGACCTTTGTCAAAATGTGGCAAGCCACACACGAGGGGGGCCTCAAGGCGAAACGTATTCGACTTGGTTGTTAGCATATTACGGTGGCGGAAAAAGTCAGACGCTATCCGACGTCAGCCGCATTCTCCGGGAGCAGCAGTACGGCTCCTTCAAGGCTTTCGTAACTCGCATCGATCTCAATAATTCAAGAAATATCACTCAGTCAGGCTTCCAAATATCTCTCTTCGAAGACGCGTCGTTCATATCATCAGCGCACGCTGAGAGCGTGATTGACATAACCAAGACTGTGCTGGGGCATAAGAAGGCGGAAAGCGCTGCGGTGGTCGGCGTTGATATTGCGACCACTGCACTCAACATCAAAATTCCTGGAGCTGGCACTCTCGTGAAGGAGGCCCTTGGAAAGGCGCGCATCTGGTACGTAGGTCGAAGAGCACACATTCAAAAGAAGATAGATGCACTGGGATTGCCAAGTGCCGAAGCCAGGGAATTGATGATACGCTGGGTCAGCTATTCTTTGTCGCCAAGTCGCGATAGTTTGGGTGCGCTCAACGAATACGTCGATCGCTTGTCGAATAATGGAGCGCTTTTTTCCGCGCTAAAGCACATCCTGAAAATCTCAAACTACGGATCGGTAGTTATCCTGATTGATCAAGCCGAAAAGCTTGTCGACAACCGGTTGCTGACGGATCATTTAATGAGTATCCGCGACTCGGATGAAGTCAGATTGAATCTTTTCTTCGTCTTCGCAGGCACCGATAGGATCGACGAACTCAGATCTGAGCAAGAGTACGGTGGCTTTGCTCGACGATTTCTCGATGCCAACAGATGCGAAACTCGCTCCACGCCCCTAAGTGCTCCAAATATTGCCTCGACGCCCGACGATGACCTTATTCGCATCCGAGACGTTTTTGCCCGGATCCGGCAAGATCATCCAGGATTGCCGATACCGAGATTGACCGATGAGCGGATTCGCGCAGTCAGGGAAGATTTGAACACGCGGCAGCCGGTTTCGTGGGCGGCTTTTTGGAAATCGGTCCTCGCTACGTAAGCTCACAAGTCGCTTAGCCCGGATGAGCAGAGCGACATGCGGGATTGACAGTTGTCCCGCATGTCGCTCCGCTCATGCGGGCCACAGCTCCAGCATCCCCTCCGAAAGCAAACGCCAGCCGAGAGCTCGGTCTATTGCCGAGACGTCGTTTCAAGAGACCGTTTTCTTCAACAGCGGCTGATCGGCCTTGACGTCGGATGAGCATTCCGCTTCCCAGGGGAAACGCCGATTGACGTCTTGCCAGATGACCTGGAGACAGGGGAATGCGCGCCGCGATTTCCGGTAGAACCAGATCGCCGTACCGAGATATTCGGGGTAGGCCCCGAACGGCACCTGCCAGAAACCGAGCTTGTAGCCGTCCTCCAGCATGTCGTCGGAGATATCGCCATCGACGAACTTATGTCCCGCCGCAACGTGATCGCGGATAAGGTTGATGATAGCCTGCGCGTTCTCGGCGCTCTGACCGAAGATGATGAGTTCGGGGTGGCCATAGGTCAGAAACAAGCCGATTGAAAAAGCAAACGGCGGATTTGCATCGGGTATGCCCACGATGTGGCAGCCGTAGTTGCGCACATTGCGCAAAATGATCTTGTCGGCTTCGTGTTCAGGCTCAGGCCACTCGAACTGGTCTTGCATCGTCACCTCAATAAACCCGGTGGGCAGGTCTTATTCGCTTTGGCTCACCCTACAATTGCAACGTACAAGATGGTAGCAAGCGTAAGCTCGGATGAGCGCAGCGACATCCGGGATCCTTGCGTCCCGCATATCGCTCCGCTCATGCGGGCTACAGCCCGGATCATTGACGTGCAAGACGCCGCCCCTCACCGCCTCCCCGACCAGCTCCGCAAAAACCTGCGCGTCGTCTTCGTCGGCACCGCGGCCTCGACGCGCTCGGCCGAACTCGGGCACTACTACGCCCATCCCGGCAACCGCTTCTGGCGCGCGCTGCACGAGGCCGGCATCACGCCGCGGCGCTATCAGCCAAGCGAGTTCGCCTCACTGCTCGAGCTCGGGATCGGCTTCACGGATCTCTCAAAATCCGGCGCCGGGATGGATCATGAGATCGACAGAAAATCGTTCGATCTTGCAGGTTTTTGCACCAAAATCGACGCGTTTCGACCGAAAACGGTGGCGTTCACGAGCAAGAATGCGGCGAGCTTGTTCTACGGCAAGCCGTCGAGCGCGATCGCGTTGGGGCGGCAGCCGGTGGACGGGAAATTTCCGGACGTGTTCGTGCTGTCATCGCCGTCAGGTGCGGCGTCGGGGCACTGGACGCTGGAGCCGTGGCGGGAGTTGGCGGATTGGATCAATTCGACGCACGCGTAGCCCGGATGGAGCGCAGCGCAATCCGGGAATCCCGTCGCGGAGAGACCCGGATTTCGCTGCGCTCCATCCGGGCTACGACCACAACCCCATCGCCGTCACCCTGAGGTGGCCGCCTCTTCGGCGGCCCTCGAAGGGCGACGGCCCGGCTGGTAGCCTCGCAGAAGCATTGGGGCCGTTCATCCTTCGAAGCTCCCCATGCGACGCGTTGCATCGCATGGTTCGCACCTCAGGATGACGGGATTGGCGTCATTGCGCGCGGCAACGCCCCTACCGCATCGTGATCGCAAGCCCGCTGAGATCCGCATTCGCCATCAACCCGACCTGCTGCCCCGTCAGTTCCAGCACCGCGCCCTTCTGGTTGGTGAGCACGATGGCGCGGGCGCCACGGCCGACTGCGAGGCCGGCACCGGCGGCGCCGTAGACGCCGGCGACGTCGGAGGGGCGGTTGATGTTGGAGACGCGGCCGCGCAGCACGGTCTTGGAGCCGCCGAACACGAGGCCGTAGTCGAGGCCGCCGGTGGAGAGCGAATAGGAGCGGCCGCGGAAGTTGAGCACGCCGCCGCCGCCCGAGCCGCCGATGATCCAGCCCGCCTTGTAGATCGTCAGCGTCACGAAGCCGGAATCGGCCTGCGCCGTCGTGGCGAGGCCGACAACAGCGGCAAAGGCAATGAACGCGGCGCGAAAGCGCGATGCGAAATTCATGGGCATTCTCCGGGGAACGGATGTCTTATGGAACGATGTCTTGGGCAAGATTCGAATCAGACGCGCCGAGTCTATCCAGGGGATCGCGGCGGGACCATGTTCGGGGGAAGGGAGGAGCGACGACCGGCTCCATTATGCGACTCTACACCTGATTTGCCCGACGGGTCAAGAGAATTTCGAAAAATACGAAGTTCGATCACGGCGCCGTGATCTACTGTGCATGGGGTTGTTTTCGACCTTGTTTTTTCGGACAGGCGCCGGCGGCGGTTCCAACCACGGTTGCAAGTGCCCGACGGGCAGCTAGGCTGCGGCCCACGCAGTCCGTCCCCCGAGGTGCCCCATGCCGATCCAGCATTTTGCTCCGCCGCCGAACGTCAAGTCGCCGCCGCTGTCCTTCGCCACCCGTGTCGGCGATCTCGTCTTCGTGTCGGGCATTCCCGGCTTCGACGCCAACGGCGCGCTGCCGGACGGTTTCGACGCGCAGTTCGGCAATGTCGTCGTCAACATCAAGCGCATCCTGGACCAGGCCGGCGCCACCTTCCGCAACCTCGTCAAGGTCAACGTGCTCCTGACGCGCGCGAGCGACGTGCCGGCGATGAACGCGATGTATGCCGGCGTGTTCGGCCCGCCGCCCTACCCGGCGCGCACCACCTGCGTGGTGCAGGCGCTGCCCGATCCGAAAATGCTGATCGAGATCGAGGCGGTGGCATCGCTTGCGAAGTGAGCGATGTTTCCGCGTGTTGCCGGCCTGACATCTGCGTGAACGATAACGGGCCCGGCTTGCCAGGGCGGCGCATTTGCCGCACCAGTCTTGCTTTATCGCTGTCAGGAGACATTCATGCGTCGCGTCCTCACCCTCTCTGCCGCTGCCGGCATCGCTGCCTCGGCGCTCGCCACCCCCGCCTTCGCAAAAGTCGGCTATTACGTGATCCGCTGGGACAACACCGGCATCTGCCAGATCTGGAACGAGGACCTGCGCTACAAGCCGGTGCAGTGGCCCTCGACCTACAAGGTCGTCAGCAAGCCGTTCCCGACCTTCGACGCCGCCAATGCCGTGCAGCTCAAATATCGCGCCGAGCGCCGCTGCACGCTCTGAGACGGCCCGGCCAAGGGCCTGAATTTGCGGGGGGCGGATGGCGGAAAACGTCATCCGCCCCCGCTTTTTGTTGAACCTGTTCCAGCCGCCGGCCTACTCAATTGTTGTCCGGGGCGCATGTTCCCACGCTCCCCGCACCACCCCTCCCCGAGCATTGCCGGGAGGCGCATCACGACTTTCATTTGAGGAGCTCATCCATGCGTCGTTTCTCCAAGCTGTGCGTTGCCGCAGGACTTGCCGCTGCCGCCTTCGTTGCGACCAGCCCGGCCCAGGCCGGCTATCATCTGATCCGCTGGCAGGACTCCGGTCTGTGCCAGATCTGGGACGAGAGCATTCCGACCACGCCATGGCCCGCCGGCTCGCACCGCGCGAGCGCGACGGTCGCGACCTTCCTCGACGCGCTGGCCCTGAAGGATCACGCGCTCAAGACCAAGGCTTGTACCTGGTAGGTCTTGTACCTGGTAGGTTTTGCACCTGGTAAGATTTCGATCGGCGGATCGAGAAGCGGGCAAGGGCGCGCGAGCGTTCTTGCCCGCTTCCGTTTCCGGCTCCTACATGAGTTTCGGGACGACGAGATGCGCATCATGACATCAAGGTTTGCCGCCATCGCACTAGCGCTCGGGGCATTGGTCACATCCGCGCAGGCGCAGCAGTCGTTCCGCGTGATCTCGCCGATCTTCGGGCAGCTCGTCACCTTCTCGATGCCGTCGAATTTCACCGCGGCCTTCGAGAATACCAAGGGCGGCCACTACATCCGCGAGGCCGTGCTGAAGGGCGAGAGCGCGCAAGCCTGGACGCAGATGATCACGGTGACCGGCGAGAAGGGCGTATCAGGCAATCCCGGCCTCACGCCGGAAAAATTCGCCGGCAATTTCGCCGGCGGCTTCAAGGCCGCCTGTCCCGACAGCTTTGGCGCGAAGGGGCTCGGCGCCACCAAATTCGGCAGCTTCGATGCCTTCATCGCGGTGATCGGCTGCGGCAGCGTCGACAGCGGTCCGGCCAAGCACAGCGAGACCGCGCTGCTCGTCACCATGAAGGGCACGGCCGACTACTACACGATCCAATGGGCCGAGCGCGGCGCGGCGAGCGACAAGCCCAAGGTCGACGACGAAAAATGGACGGCGCGCCTGCGCGAGCTGCGCCCGATCGATCTCTGCCCAATCGTGCCAGGCGAGAAGGCGCCCTATCCGAGCTGCGTCAACAAGAGCTGAGCGCGCGACCCGAATGAGCGAAGCGTAGCCCGGATGAGCGAAGCGACATCCGGGATTCCTTGCTCACATCGAAATCGCCTGATGCATATCGGCGCGCTCTCCGAACGAGCCCGCACCATCACTCACCACTCCCGCCCAATCGTCCGGAAGCAGGCCGGCCCGCACATACCGGTGAAAAGAGGAATACGGCCAATCGCTGACTTGCCTGACGTGACCATGCTTGACCGGATTGAAATGGATGTAGTCGACATGGCGCGCATAGTCGTTCTCGTCGCGAACCGTGTGTTCCCAGTAACGCCGTTGCCACAACGCCAGCTCCCCATTGCTCCGGCGCGGCAGGTCGACGCCCGCGTCGAGGAGCGCGCTACTGAAGTGACCCTTGATCCGGCGCCAGCGCCCCGCGAAATCGGAGTCATCCGCAGGAAGGGTCATAATGGTGTGCAGGTGATCCGGGAGGATCGCAATTGCGTCGATCTCGAACGGACGCTCCCGTCGTGCCGATCGGAAAGCCTCGCGCAATTGGCTGGCGTGCTCGACGAGCAGCCGCGAACGACGATCGGAAAGCGTCACAGTGAAGAAGTAGGTGCCGCCCTCAATGCGATTTCGTCGATACAGAACCATCGGCCAGACCGTCCCGGATATCGCTACGCTCATCCGGGCTACAATCTAGCACGGCTGTGTTCACGCGTCCTTATGCGCGCCGGGATGGATCAGGATATCGCGGGCGGCGGAGAGGTCGAGGAAGGCCTGCTCGCTGCCGCCGAGGTCGGGATGCATGGTCTTGGCGAGACGGCGATAGGCCTGGTTGATGTCGTCGCAGGTGAGCTGCACGGCGAGCGGCAGGCCAAGCGTCCTGCGCGCGCTGTCCTCCTTGCTCAGCTTCTTCGGCAGCGCGCCGCGCCGGCCGAAACGGGGCGCGGTCAGATTATGCACAACATCGAGGACGACGGCGAGACGGCGCTGGGCGGCGACGATGATGTCGTGATCGTCGCCGTTGCTTGCCGCCTGGCGCAAAATCGGGATCGCCTGTTCGGCGGCCTGTCGGAGCGTCGGCTCGGGGCTCATGCGCGCGATCTCGGTGGCCAACCGGCCGGCCTCGTCCCAATCGACGGAATGGGCCGTCCACAACCGTTCCAGGGCCAGCTTCCAGGATTCGATACGCTCGATCATCGCAGTCACATTTAGCAAGAGAGGCGACTATGCCAAGTACGGCGTTTCAGACGTCTTAATTTCGGGTTAGCCTTTCGCGAAATTTCGACGAGAATCCGGGATCAAATTCGATCTTTCCTGCCGCTTCTTCCCAACCGACGGGGCCCCGCGCATGCTCACGCTCTACTCCTATCCGACCCTGTTCGGCGTCGCCGACAACAACGGCTACGGGCTCAAGGTCTACGCCTTCCTCAAGCTCGCCGGCGTGCCGTTCAGGCACGAGCACATCTTCGACGCTTCGAAAGCGCCGCGCGGCCAGTTGCCCTACATCGTCGATGGCGACGACACCATCGGCGACAGCGAAACGATTCTGCAATACGTCACAAAGAAGTACGCGTTGACGATCGACGCCGCGCTGACGCCGGCGCAGCGCACGCAAGACCTGCTGGTCACGCGGATGCTGGACGATCTCTACTGGGTGATGTCCTATTCGCGCTGGAAGGACGAGCGCTACTGGCACGCGTTTCGCGACGCCTTGCTGCGCGAGCATCCGAGCGTCAGCGAAGAAGGCCTCGCCAAGGCCAAGGCTTTCAACGAGCAGCGCTACTATTATCAAGGCATCGGCCGCTTCGATTCCGACGCCGCGATGGCGCGTGGGCTTGCCGATCTCTCGGCCATCGCCGCGCTGATCCCTGCCGACAGCGGTTTCGTGCATGGCGACAAGCCGACCGCCGTTGATGCCGGGATCTACGGCTTCATCGCCAACATCTATTTCTACGACATCGACACGCCGCTAAAACAGTTCGTGGTCGCGCACGACAATATCGTCCGCCACTGCCGTGCCATCCACGCGATGGTCTCGTGAGGCGTCAATGATGCCGGATCGGTTGATCGTGGCTGCGCTTGCCGAAGCGTGGCGCGGAGAGTACGTGCAGGGCATGCTGCACGATGCCGAGCCGCTGGCGGGCGATCTCGCGCGTGCCCCGGCCGGCCGACTTCGCCGCCGCGTGGCGCAGGCTCGGCAGCACCTGAAGTGCGGCAAGCCGCAGCGGCTCGTCGTGGCTGGCGCCGGAGATATCGGCGACGATCTGTGCCATTTTGCGATAATCGGGCTCGGGCGCCGACAGGCAGCGCTCGATCTCGAGCTTCCACTGGCTGATATGCGGGTCCATGCGCGTCATCCCAAACCGGAATGACAGCAACGCGCAAAGGCGGCTTGGCGTTTCCGTTGGTTCGGTTTTGAATTAGCTTGTCGACAACATCAAACAAGACCTCGAGGAAACGCCATGCCCCTGCTCGCCAACCATATTGCAGTTATCACCGGCGCGGGCTCCGGCATCGGCCGCGCGATCGCCACTGGCTACGCACGCGAGGGCGCGCAGGTAGTGCTGTACGACATCAATGGCGGCGCCGCGGCGGAAACGGCCGAAGCCATTCGCGGTAGCGGCGGCAAAGCGGAGAGCTTCGCCCTCGATGTCACCGACCGCGACGCGTGCTTCGCAGCAGCCAAGCAAGTCGCCGACAAGGTCGGCCAGGTCTCGATTCTCGTCAACAATGCCGGCATCACGCGCCGCAATGCGTTCACCGCCGAGAAGGACACCGTCGCCAAGGACTGGCAGGACATCATCGCGCTCAACCTCAACGGCGTGTTCAACATGACGCAGGCGTTCCTCGATCCCTTGCGGGCAGCCAAGGGCCGCATCGTCAATATCGGATCGATCCAGTCCTTCGTGCATCTGCGCACGCCGAGCTCGGCCGCCTACACCACCTCCAAGCACGGCGTGCTCGGCTTCACCAAGGCGCTCGCCGCGGAACTCGGCAAGGAAGGCGTGCGCGTCAACGCGATCGGACCAGGCTTCATCGAGACCAACATCAACGCCTCCGTGCGCGCGACCAATCCGGCGCTGGTGCAGGCTTTTGTCGATCACACCCCGCTGGGCCGCACCGGCAAGGCCGAGGACATCGTGGGCCCCGCGATCTTTTTGGCCTCCGACATGTCGGCCTACGTCACCGGCTCGATCGTGATGGTGGACGGCGGCTATCGCACGGTGTGATAGGCATCAAGAAAATATGCATCTCGTGCCAATCGCGGCCGCACCGGGGCATTCCCAAGGTCAATTGGTGCGCTGGCCCGGAATTAACCTCTCGTTAACCGTCTTCGCCCACCGTAGTTCTACGGCTTGGGGGTCGTTTGTTCTCGATCCGCTTCCAACGATGGAAGCGGGCGTTGATCGGGAGGTTGTTGATGACCACTGTCCATGTTGCTGCGCCTGACACGTTTGCGCAGTCCCTTGCTCCGAACCAGATCGTTCCGTTGCTGATCGGCTCGACCGTCGACGAGGTCGAACGCGAGCTCGTCGTGCAGACGCTCGCCCGCTGCGACGGCAACCGGACGCGCGCCGCGCGCGTGCTCGGCCTGTCCGTGCGCACGCTGCGCAACAAGATCCGGCTCTATGTCGCCGACGGCATCGACGTTCCCGCCTATCATGACTAGAGCTTCGTTCCGATAGAATCGGAACGAAGCTCCAGATTCTTGTTTTGGCGCGTTTTCTTCGCGCGGACCGGTATCCACTTCGCTTGAAAACGCTGATGCGCGTGACAGCGCGCCGTCGTCTTTGGTGTTGATCGCGCAGGACGCGCGCCCGCGCGCAATTGCTGCTCGCGCCAAACGCCGCTAAGAAAAATGCGGTCTTCAGCGGGAGTGGCGGCGTGGCAGACGATCAGGGCCGGCAAGGACGACAGGGACCTCCGGGTCCGCGTGGGCGGCAGGGCGAACCGGGCCGGCCGGGCCCGCAGGGTCATCCCGGACGGCGCGGCGCAGACGGCGCCCGCGGCAAGCCCGGTCCGGCGGGCAAGACCGGCGCGGCCGGAAAGCCGGGGCCACAAGGCAAGCCGGGTGAAGCCGGACCGCAAGGTAAGGTTGGACCTCAGGGACCGGCCGGCCCGCAAGGACCGCGCGGCGAGCCGGGACCGCCGGGTCAACTGCCCTCGATCGAGCAGGTCATCCCATGGCTGGAGCAGATTTTCGACGCCTGGGAAGAACGCCGGCGCCAGCGCGAGCTGGAGGCCCTCGAGCAGCAGGCGCTGGAAGCCGCGGTGCTGGAGGACGGCGACGCGATCCCCGATGAGGAGAGCGACGACGGCGGGGACGACGATCACCGGAAGAAGAAGAAAAAGAAGAAGCACAAATAGCAGAAGCTATTTCGCCTGCGCGTCGTCGCTGCGCGGCAGCATGCCCATGCGCTCGAACTGCCAGCGCATGGCGCGGTACCAGACATAGCCCACGATCGCGCCGCAGACGGTCAGGATCGCGAGATTGGCGCTGCTATAGGTGCCGCTCCACCACATCATCCAGGCAGTCCACAGCACCGTAAAGATGATGGCACCGGCTTTGAGCGAAATGAGGGGGCAGTTCATGATTGTGCTCCGGGTTATCCAAACCCAGACGCGATAGTCCCTCAACCTCGCCTCAAACACCGTGAGCCACGTCACGGAACCCTAGCCAAAGCGCAGCCGCGAGCGCTCCTTCGCCTTCTCGGCCTCAATCGCGCGATCGCGCGCCGGCGCGTGCGTATGCAGCGAGGTCAGGAGACGCCGCGCGGCGTCCGAGACTTCGGCGACCGCGCGCTCGAAGACCTCCTGATTGGCCTGCGACGGCTTGTTGAAGCCGGAAAGCTTTCGCACGAACTGCAGCGCCGAGGCATGGATCTCGTCCTCCGTCGCCGGCGGCTCGAAATTGTGCAGGGTCTTGATATTGCGGCACATGCTTCTCTCCTGTGGCCGATGCGGCGCTGGCGCTCTGGAAGACGGTCCTCAGGGACGAAATCCTACATGGCATCCGGCGCTCTGTCAGACCGGCCAATATTCCGGTTGCGCGATGCACCATTGCAAAAAGTTTCTGAGAGGGACGGCACTTCCGGTCTCGATCCCAAGTCGATGACTGGTAATATCGCCTGCAAGGCGGCCCGATGAAGGAGGCCGCATCGGGGAGAGCACCATGAAGGCTTCACACGCGCTGCTGTCGGCGATCCTGCTGACGATCTCGATGCCGGCGATGGCCGCCGATTACCCAGCGCCCAAGCAGGGGGACTGGATCGCCAAGGATTTCAAGTTCCACACCGGCGAGACCATGGCGGAGGTGAAGCTGCACTACACCACTGTCGGTGAACCGACCGGCCAGCCCGTGCTGGTGCTGCACGGCACCGGCGGCTCCGGCGCGAGCATGCTGTCGCCCGCGTTCGCCGGCGAGCTCTTCGGCCCCGGCCAACCGCTCGACGCGTCCAAATATTACATCATCCTCCCCGACGCGCTCGGCCACGGCAAATCGTCAAAACCGTCCGATGGCATGAAGACGAGCTTCCCGAAATACAATTACGACGACATGGTCGCGGCGCAGCATCGCCTCGTGAAGGAAGGCCTCGGCATCAAGCATCTGCGGCTCGTGATCGGCAATTCGATGGGCGGCATGCAGACCTGGCTATGGGGCGAGAAATATCCGCAGGAGATGGACGCGCTGGTGCCGATGGCCTCGCAGCCGACCGAAATGGCGTCGCGCAACTGGATGATGCGGCGGATCATGCTCGACACCATCCGCAACGACCCCGAATACAATGGCGGCAACTACACCAGCCAACCGCGCATGATGAAATACGCTGTTGTCGCCTACGGCATCGCCAGCATCGGCGGCACGCTGGCCTATCAGCAGCAGGCACCGACCGCGGCCAAGGCGAACAAGATCGTCGACGACCGGCTTGCGGCACCGATCACGGCTGACACCAACGACTTCCTCTACCAGTGGAACTCCTCGGAAGATTACAACGCCGGCGACAGACTGGAGCAGATCGAGGCGGCGCTGCTGCTGATCAACTCGGCCGACGACGAGCGCAACCCGCCCGAGACCGGCATCACCGAAGCTGCGATGAAGCGGGTCAAGAACGGCAAGCTGTATCTGATACCCGCGAGCACGGAGACGCGCGGCCACGGCACCACGGGCAACGCAAAATTCTACATCGAGCAGCTCCGACAATTGCTGCAGACCGCGCCGCAGCGGACAATGTGAGGCTACCCGGGCGCAATGACCATTGGCCGCTTCCGCCGCATTGCGCTCGCGCTACCCGATACCATCGAGGGGGCGCACCACGGCAAGGCTGACTTTCGCGTCGGCAAACGCGTGTTTGCGACGCTGGGCTACCCCGATGCCAAATGGGGCATGGTGAAGCTGACACCTGAGCAACAGACGATGCTGGTCGACGCAGAAAGCGGCGTCTTCCGGCCAGTGCCGGGTGCATGGGGCAAGAACGGCAGCACAAATGTGCTGCTCGCAAAAGCCGATCAGGCCACGTTGCAAAGCGCGCTCACGATGGCATGGCGCAACGTCGCGTCCAGGTCGTTGCTCGCCTTGCAGGACAAACCGAAGCGCTGATCCTGCGGCGCATCACACCCCGCAAACGCATAATATTTGAGCATGCAACGCTGCGACAGCTCGGGCTTAATCGCGAGAACGAATCGACGCGCGGGACAACCGCGCCCCGACACCACGCGATATGGAGGATCGCATGCGAAAGCTCGCGCTGCTCGCTTGGCTTGCCGTGATGCCGGCGCTGAACTGCGCGGCGCTCGCGTTCGACAACGGGCAATATGACCACGTCCCGCCCGATATCCGCGCCTGGTTCAAGAGCGTGATCGCGCCGAACGGCGTTCCCTGCTGCGACATCTCCGACGGTCACCGCACCGAATATGACGTGCGCGGCGGCAACTACTGGGTGCCGATCGAGGGACAATGGATGGAGGTGCCCGCGCGCGCCATTATCCGCGACCAGGGCAATCCGATCGGTCACGCCGTGGTCTGGTACGTGCACCACCGCGGCGCCATCATCATCAGTTGCTTCGTACCGGCGGACGCGGTCTAGCGCTTACGCCTTGGGCTCACGCTCGGGCGATGCTTCGACATATTCGATGTCATCGCCGTATTCGCCGAGTACTGCGCGCAGCTTTCCCGCGCCACCCTTCGCGACCGTGAAGATCGCGGCGAGCTTCGGGCGCTTCTGCCCGGGGAACAGGCTTTTCGCGGCAAAGCCCGCCTTGCCGAGCTCCTTGATGATCTTGCGCCGGCGGCTCTCGTCGACGCGATCATGGAATTTGAACTGCACGGACATGCAGGCAAGCTAACCGTTCGTGGCGCCCGATCAAGGCCGCCGTTCACTTTCGGAACTAGACGCCCAAGGCTGCCGCAACATCCAGCAGGCCGGCGCCGTATTGGCTGGTGAATTTCTTGCCGCGCATCCCCGGCAGTTTCCTTGCGGTGGCGATCAGGCGCTTGGCAACCGCAAGGCCGGACGCTTTGGACTTCGCCTTGCCGGCATAGAGCAGCGCTGCCGCGCCCGTCACATGCGGCGTTGCCATCGAGGTGCCCGGCCAGGAATCGTAATCGGTGTGATCGGCGAAGCTCGCTTTCTGCCGCGGCACCGTCGAGAGGATGTTGACGCCCGGCGCGACCAGGGCGATGTGCTTGCCGGTATTCGAGAATGAGGCGCGCCGGTTGGCCTCGTCGATGGCGCCGACGCCGATCGTCCCCGGATAGCCGGCGGGATATTCCTTCTTGTTGCCGTCTTCGAACTCATTGCCCATCGCGGTCGAAACCACCACGCCGGCTTCGATCAACTCGGCGAAGACGGCAGCCTCCGCCTTGGAACGGTCGTAGCCGGCGATACTGAGATTGATGACCTTGATGTCGGAATCGAGGGCTGCGGCAAGTGCCTTGCTGTAAAGCTCGAAGTTGAAGCGCTCGGCGCTGCTGCCCTTTTTCCTGGGGTCCTTGAAAATCTTCCAACTATGGAGCCGGCAATTCGCCACGCCGGCAATCCCGACGGCATTGTTGACGATAGCGGCAATCGTGCCGCTGACATGTGTGCCATGGCCGAGAAAGTCGCGCCCGCTGTTGCCGTCGTGACGATAATCCTGGATCGAATCCACGAGATCCGGATGTCCGGCATCGATGCCGCTGTCGATCACGGAAACATGCACCTCCTCCGCGTCCGGATGATTTCCATTGAACCAGCGGATCGCACGGAGGCCCCACTGCCGGTTGATCATGGGATCGACGGCGCACAGCCACCGATTGGGAACGGGCTCGACCAGATCGACCGCCTTCGACGTGCGCAGACGCTTGAGCAGCGCCGGGGTGACCTTCTTGTCCCTGAGGTGCACGATCTGAAAGCCGGCAAGCGCATCGCGCGGCGTCTGCGTCGCGGATTGCGCCAGCGATCGATGCACCGTCGCAAGCGAGGCGCCCTCCGGCGGCGGAGGCACACCGCCGCCCTCGACGACGAAGAGCGGCTTCATCGCCTTCAATCCCACGGTGTCGCGCAGAAAATCGATCGGCCCCTGAACCTCCTCGGGCATTGCCGCCCTCACGGCTCGCGCCGTCGCCGCCTGAAGCGACGTGGCTGCGAGATGGCGCACCGCGGCGGGCTTGACGCGGATGATCAGTTGACCCGGCACATGCGTGGGATGGCGTGTCCCAGAGGCGGCGACACGCGAGGCCTGCGTTGAGCCCATAACACTGCCTCCCTTGAAAAACGATAAAGCAATACTTCCCGTTATAAGCGAGAACTTCGATCGCCGCTACCGGCGTCGCCCGGCAGCGGCGCAATGGCGCGGGCGCGCCACCCATGCTAGTTGGGCTGATGACCTCCAATGTCGCTGACGATCGTGTACGTGCCGTGATGCGCTGGGTGATCGCGGCGTTCTATCTCACTGCCGGGATTGCGCATCTCTGGGCGCCGGACAAGCTGCTGGCGATCACGCCGTCCTGGGTGCCGTTCGCGGTTCAGGTGATCTTCATCACGGGCGTCTGCGAAATCGCAGGCGCGATCGCGCTGGTGACGCGGCCACTGCGCTGGTGGGCGGGAGTTGCGCTCGCGCTCTATGCGCTCTGCGTCTGGCCCGCGAACTTCAAGCACGCCATCGACGGCATCGCGCTGCCCTACATCACCAACAGCTGGCTCTATCACGGTCCGCGGCTGGCGCTTCAACCCGTGATCATCTGGGCGACGCTGTATTGCGCTGATGTCATCGATTGGCCATGGCGGCGCGGCGATAAGGCATAGCGCCCCCGCGCGGAGCGATGTTATTCTTGGCGCAAGGCTCATCAGGGAGAGTTACGTGACCGACCTTTGCGCTGCCGACCTCGCCGCCGTCTATCCAAAACCGTCGCCGCGCGTGATCGCAAAGGCCCGGCCCGAGATCGACGCGCATGCGCGAAAATTCATCGAGATGTCGCCGTTCTGTGTGCTCGCGACGTCGGGCGCCGATGCCAGCGTCGATGCCTCGCCGCGCGGCGGCAGCACCGGTTTCGTGCACGTCGCAGGCCCCAACCAGCTCCTGATGCCCGACCGGTCCGGCAACAACCGCATCGACAGCTTCAGGAACATCGTCGAGGGCTCAGGCTTCGTGCATCTCCTGTTCTTCGTCCCCGGCATCGACGAAACGCTGCGTGTCGGCGGCACCGGCACGGTGTCGGTCGATCCGGATCTGCTGGCATCGATGGTCGAGTTCGGCAAGCCGCCGCGCGCGGTGCTGAGCATTGCGGTCAGCGAGGTCTATTTCCATTGCGGCAAGGCGCTGATGCGCTCGAAACTGTGGTCGCCGGATGTGAAGGTGGAGCGCTCGGTGATGCCGAGCATCACCGAGGTGATCCACGATCAAACCGGTCTTGGCGATCGCGACAAGCAGGAGGTCGTGGAGGCGCGCTACAGGGAGCAGTTGTAGCCTTTGGGAAAACCGTCCCGGACAAGCGTAAGCGCAGATCCGGGACGACATGGGAGTGCGAGGCGACGTTAGCGCCTAGCTGTCGCCCTCGAGACCGCCGACATGCTTCTGCGTGTACAGTTCGAGGCCGATGCGGGCGATCAGGTCGAGCTGGGTTTCGAGGAAGTCGATGTGATGCTCCTCGTCGCTCATCAGCTTCTCGAACAGGTCGCGCGTGACGTAGTCCTTCACGCTATGGCAATAGGTGGCGGCCTCCTGGTAGAGCGCGCGCGCGCTCATCTCGGCGGCGAGATCGCAATCGATGATCTCCTTGACGTTCTGGCCGATGCGCAGGGGATCAAGCACCTGCATGTTCGGGAAGCCGTCGAAGAACAGGATGCGCTCGGTGAGCTTGTCGGCGTGCTCCATCTCCTCGATGGACTCCTTGCGCCAGACCTTGGCCATGTCGCGCAGGCCCCAATTGTCGAGGAAACGGTAGTGCAGCCAGTATTGGTTGATCGCCGTTAGCTCGTGACGCAGCGCCTTGTTGAGATATTCGATGACTTTTGCGTCGCCCTGCATGATTCACTCCAAGCTCTTGCGGCCAAATCGGTCCCAAACCGACTTTAGAACGCTTCTAAAACAGTTTGAAAACGGGAGCAACCGGGCGCAAGCGCGCACCCGGGGAAAATACAGCTGATGTGATGGGGAAATTTTCAGCAGGCCGCGAGGGCGAACTCGGACGGCGCGGTGTCTTCGTCGTTGGCTGCAACTTCGCTGTGCGGGCAGCCCGAACAGCAGGACTTTGCGCAGGGCCCAAGGGCTTCTTCGATGATGGTTTTGATGGTGCGGGCGCAGCGGCCGCATTCAGCGCTGCAGCCGAGGCAGCCATAGACCTGCTTGGCATGGCGCACAGCGTCGTCGGAGTCAGCGACGGCGGCTCGAACATCGTGGTCGCTGATGACGTTGCAGGAACAAACGATCATGGAAAGCGGCAGGCCCTTCGGTGATGCACCATCTTCGATATTTAAGGGCTCAGCCGGATGCAAAAGAAAAAAGCGCTGTTTGAAGCAATTCCAAACTGGACCCGGATAGAGCCTAGAACGGCTCTAAAATGCTGTCTTGCGCTGGATCAAGTTTGAACGGCTGTCGGCTTAATCGCCGCCTCCTCCGCCGCCTCCGCCATCGCCACCACCTCCGCAATCACCGCCGCCACTGTCGCCGCCGCTACCGCTGTCACTGCTATATGAGCAGCTGCCGCCATCGGTCGGGTTGCCGGAACTGTCGAGGCTCGAACGGTCGCTGGAGAACCAGCTTCCGAGCGAGAATCCGCTGCTCGTACTGCTGTAATCCGAGCTCGAATAGCTGCCGCCGTCGTAGCCGCTATCCGCGCGGGCCCGCCGCCGGTTGCGGTTCTGCAAATGGGTCATCAGGGCATAGCCGATCATCCCGGTAATCCCGATGGCGATCAGAATATTGATCATCGCGCTGCTCCTCATCCGCTGGCGTGCATGACGCCCATTCGTCGCCTGCAGCCACCCTCTCGTTCATTGATCGTTCAAGCGAAATATGGAACTAAGGGCGGGGAACTCCGTCCGCCTCCAGTTTGTGTTGAAAGGTCAAAGCCATGAAGAAATCGCTCCTGGCCCTTGCCGCCGTCGCTACCCTGGCGGTATCGGCCGTGGCACCCGCACCGGCCCATGCGCAGCGTGGCGTCGCCGCGGGCGTGGCCGCCGGCATCATCGGCGGCGCCATCGTCGGGGGCGCACTGGCTTCCCCGTATTACTACGGCCCCGGCCCTGCCTACGGCTACGGTCCCGGCTATGGCCCTGGCTACTACCCGCCCCGCTACTACGCGCCCGGCCCGGGCTATGTCGCCGACGACTATTATGGCGGCTGCGTCTGGCAGCGGCAGCGCTTCTGGGACGGCTATGCCTGGCGCGTCCGCCGCGTCCGGGTTTGCGGCTGATCGCGCCACCCACCGAAGCTGCGCCTGAAAGGGCTGGGTTTGACAGGCTCCTGTAAGGGAAAGGCCTGAAAAAGACCGCTTTTTCCGGTCACAGCTCCGTGTGCGTTTACCGCGGATTGACCATTTGCGCGCTTCCTAGCCGGACGGCCAATTCCAACAAAGTTTGCGTGAGACATCCAAACCCAGGCGCTCTCCCACGAGCGCGCCTTCTCCCAGGAGAGCCAAGACTATGAAGAAGACTTTTGTTGCCGCCCTGACGGTTGCGACGGTCGCCGGTTCGCTGGTCACCGCCACGCCGCCCGCCAAGGCTGATAACGGCGTCGGCGCCGGCATCGCTGCCGGGCTGATCGGCGGTGCGATTGTCGGCGGCGCCATCGCGGCGAGCCGTCCGGCCCCCGTCTATGGTGGCCCGGTTTACGTCGCCGAGCCCCCGCCGCCCGCGCCCTGCTACTGGCAGCGCCAGCGTTACTGGGACGGCTATGGCTGGGTCGTGCGCCCGGTCCGCGTTTGCTACTGAGCTGATCCGATCGGCGCGCCAGTCGCGCCGCGATCAAGGCCCGGCCGAAACCATCGGCCGGGCTTTTTTCTTTTGGTGCGGCGCTTGCCTAACGCGCCGCCTGGATCGAGCGCAGCACCTCTTCGCTGGGCCAGCAATCGACCTTCAGCCCAGCCGACTTCTGATAGGTCCCGAGCGCCGAGCGCGTCAGCATGCCGGCCTTGCCGTCGATCTTGTCCTTGTACATCCCGATGCGCGTGAGACCCCGCTGCATCGCCTCAACGTCCTTGGTGCGCAACTGCTTCGAGGCCGACCACGGCGTCGCGAATGCTTGCGGGTTCGTCATGCGATCGCTGAGATGGCCCACGAACAGCACATAGAGATCCGAGAAATTGTATTCCTTGATGACGAAGTAATTCTTCGTGGTCAGGAATGACGGCCCGTAGATGCCCTCCGGCTGCAGCAGCGACGCCGGCTGCGCCTGCTCCGTCGCGCTCAGTCTTTGTCCGCGCACCGGCACAAAGCCGTCGCGCAGCCATTGGCTGATCGGCTTCGTCACCTCCGGTACACCGAGCGTGCAATCGATTTTTGCCGGCGCCTGCACCTCATAGGCCCAGCGTACGCCGCTCTGCCATCCCTTGTTGACGAGCTGCTGCGCGGCGGAGGCGAGCGCGTCCGGCACCGAGTGCCAGATGTCGACGCGGCCATCGCCGTCGAAGTCGACACCGTGCTTGTAATATTCAGACGGCAGAAATTGCGTGAGCCCGGTGGCGCCGGCCCAGGACGAACGCATCTCCTTGCGCGTCACCGCACCCTCGCCGAGGATTTTCAGCGAAAGGATGAATTCATTGCGGTACGTATCCTTGCGCCGGCCGACATAGGCCTGCGTCGCCAGCACGCGCACCAAATCGTATGGCAGCGTGTAGCGGCCATAGTCGGTCTCGCGGCCCCAGATCGCCAGCATGATGGTGGCGGGCACGCCAGAGCTCTTCTCGATCTCGGTGAGCGACGCGCGATATTTTTGCAGCAGCCGCTGCCCCTCGCCCGCAAGCCGCGCGATGGAGGCTTCCTTGATGTAGTCGGCCGGCACCTGCACGAACTCGGCCTGTGCCGCTGCACCGGTTGCGGGCCGGCCCGGCAGGATCAGGTCAGGGAGCTTGTAGTCGGGCTCGAGCCCGCGCGTCTCCCGATCGAACGTCGCGCGCGACACGCCGGCGGCCTGCGCCTCCGGCCAGAGCGAGGCGATGAACTGGGTGAAGGCGGCGTCGGCGGCGCGGGCGGGCGACCCGAGGAGTTGTGCCAGCAAGGCAAAAGCAACAAGCAAGAAGACGCGCAACAGCCTGCTCAATGGTTATCGTTCCCGGTCATAGCGACGCTCTAACATGATGGCCTTCCGGTTGGAACGGCGGAGGAAACCGGCAGTTTCAGCGCCCGCGACGTCCACGCCTATGAGGATTTCGCGCGGCGCCGAAAGATCGTCGAAACCGCCGGCGATTGCCACCGCACCGTGATGACCTGGTTCTTGCGGGGATAGTACAGGCGAAATCCATCCCATGTCGGCCGGCGGGCGGCCTGGCCGCGCACGCAAAGACCGTCGAAGCAGAGCTCGGGGCGCCAGTAGAAGATCGAATCCTCATCCTTCACGCCCGGCGCGCCCTTCTCCGACAGCCAGGTGGCGCGGTACAGCGTCGCGACATGAAGGGTGGACCGCTGGCCGTAGGCGTAGTCGATGCGGCTGAAACCGGAGCCCGGCGTCGCAACGAGCCAGCCGAGACCTGGCCCGCTCCATGGTGGACACGCGTCCCAGACGTCACCCTCGACGAGAATTGGCCCTTCAGCATCGCGGTCGAACTTCGCGCAACGCTGGGCTTCGCCGAGTTGATGAAGTTGCACCTCGAAGCCGGAAAACGTGCTGCGATGCAGATGCGTCGCATAGTCCGGCTTGCCGACGTCGGCCCAGGGAATCCGGCCAAGCCACGGGAACGCATCCTCGCCTGCGAACGGCAGGGGCTCGCCGACATTGCGGCCCGCGAAGGACAGTCTTGCGCTGACCACTTTGAGGTCGTCGACACCGCTGCGGAACAATTCGGCCTGCGCATAGATGCGGATCGATGTCGGATCGTCGACATCATCGAAGCGCCACGCATGCGCGAAAGGCATCCGGATCTGGCGGCCGAGGACGGCCGATGTCACATCGGGGTCGAACGTATAGACGTCGCCTGCGTTGACGGGCGAAGGCAGGCACTTATTGATGTCTGCGAACATCAGCAGCGAGCGGTCGCTCAGCACCAGGAACGGGTTGTCGCCCTGACGGACGATGCTGTCATGGACGCCGGTATTCCAGTTGCCGCCGTGGTAGCCGACGCACTCGCCGGCAACGGTGTTGCGCAGTTCGCGGCCGTGATCGCTGAGCACGATCTCGGTCGTGACGCGGTAGCGATCGGTCTCGACATGCGATCCGCCCGGTCCGCCAAGATTTGCAACCAAGAGAAGCAGGAACGAGCCGGCAAGCAGAAAGCCGCCGAGCGCAAGCCAGATTGTCCGCTTACGTCCGGGGACTGCCTCAGCCATGATTTCCCGGTCCGGATTCCCGTTCGCGTCGGTGTTACCGCGTCAGCTTCTTGTACTTCATGCGATGCGGAATGATGCTGTCCTGGCCGAGCCGGCGCATCTTGTCCTTCTCGTAGTCCTGGAAGTTGCCCTCGAACCATTCGACATGGCTGTCGCCTTCGAAGGCCAGGATGTGGGTCGCGATGCGGTCGAGGAACCAGCGATCGTGGCTGATGATGACGGCGCAGCCGGCAAAATCCTCCAGCGCCTCTTCGAGTGCGCGCAGCGTGTCGACGTCGAGATCGTTGGTCGGTTCGTCGAGCAGCAGGACGTTCGAACCGGACTTCAGCATCTTTGCGAGATGCACGCGGTTGCGTTCACCGCCCGACAGCGCGCCGACCTTCTTCTGCTGGTCGGCGCCCTTGAAGTTGAACGACGAGCAATAGCCGCGCGAGTTCACTTCCTTCTTGCCGAGCAGGATCAGCTCGTTGCCGCCTGAGATCTCCTCCCACACGGTCTTCTTGCCGTCGAGCGCATCGCGCGACTGGTCGACATAGCCGAGATGCACGGTCTCGCCGATCGTGATGGTGCCCTTGTCGGGCTTCTCCTGCCCGGTGATCATCCGGAACAGCGTGGTCTTGCCGGCGCCGTTCGGTCCGATCACGCCGACGATGCCGCCGGGCGGCAGCTTGAAGGTGAGATCGTCGATCAGCAGGCGATCGCCATAGCCTTTGCTCAGCCCCTCGAAGTCGACGACGTTGGCGCCGAGCCGTTCCGCGACCGGAATGATGATCTGCGCGGTCTGGGTCTGCTTCTCGCTCGCCTGCTTGAGCAGCTCCTCGTAGCGCTGGTAGCGCGCCTTGGATTTCGCCTGGCGTGCCTTCGGCGACGACGCGACCCACTCCTGCTCGCGTGCGAGCGTCTTCTGGTGCGCGGCGTCCTCCCGGCCTTCCTGCTCGAGCCGCTTCTGCTTCTGCACCAGCCAGGACGAGTAATTGCCTTCGTAGGGAATGCCACGGCCGCGATCGAGCTCGAGGATCCAGCCCGTGACGTTGTCGAGGAAGTAGCGGTCGTGGGTGACGATCAGGATCGCGCCGGGATAGTTGCGCAGGTGGCCTTCGAGCCAGGACACCGACTCCGCGTCGAGATGGTTGGTCGGTTCGTCCAGCAGCAACAGCTCGGGCTGGTCGAGCAGCAGCTTGCACAGCGCGACGCGGCGGCGCTCGCCGCCCGAGAGTTTTGTGACGTCGGCATCGTCCGGCGGGCAGCGCAGCGCGTCCATCGCCTGGTCGACCTTGCTGTCGAGATCCCAGAGGCCCTGGGCCTCGATCTCGTCCTGCAGCTTGGTCATCTCGTCGGCGGTCTCCTCCGAGTAGTTCATCGCCAGCTCGTTGTAGCGATCGAGGATCGCCTTCTGCTTGGCAACGCCCTGCATGACGTTGTCGCGGACGCTGAGCTTGGGATCGAGCTGCGGCTCCTGCTCGAGATAGCCGACGCGGGCGCCCTCGGCGACCCAGGCCTCGCCGGTATATTCCTTGTCGAGCCCCGCCATGATCTTGAGCAGGGTCGATTTGCCCGAGCCGTTGACGCCGAGCACGCCGATCTTGGCGTCCGGGTAGAAGCTCAGATTGATGTTATCGAGCACCTTCCGGGTCGGGTAGCTCTTGGTCAGGCCTTGCATGAAGTAGACGAACTGGCGCGCCATCGGTCCCGTGAAACCTTCATTTTGAGGAAATTTGCTTGCCTGCGATGTAGCGATCCCGCCCCCAAAGGGCAACGTTTTCCGTCCGTTCACCACGGATGAATACGGGACGGACACCATCCGGAAGGCCGGTCCGGACAATTGAAACCATCTTTTAATAAATCAGGCGAAAGCTCGTCGTGGCGCGGAAAAAAGCGCCACCCGCCGACAGAAGCCGGCGGGGCAGAAACAGCGAGGCCACCATGGCTATGATCGAGACCACCAGCATCGCCGCCCCGGCAGAAGCCGGCCGCGCGGGCTTCTTCACCGAGCTGAAGGAATTTTGGGTCCGGTTCTTCGCCACGGCCTTCAACCCCTACCGCCCGGAACTGCACTACATGCGCGGCCCCGGCCCCGCCTGGCGCGCCAAGCACGGCATGGATGCCCCGTTCCGCCTGAAACCCCGGGACCTCTGACGCCTCCTCCCCTGGCGAAGTTTTGAAGCTGGCGACGGCTTGCGCGGCCGCTCGATTGCGCGCAACCATGGCCCTGTTCCGACGATGGCGCCTCCGCCATCACCCCTCGCCATGGATGGACGTCTCCCGATGACGCGGCTGCGCTGTGCAATTCTCGACGACTATTTCAACATCGCCCAAGACGTGGCCGACTGGTCGAAGATTGCTGACCGCGTCGACGTCACGGTGTTCAGCCATCCCTTCGCCTCCGAGCAGGCCGCGGCCAGCGCGCTCGCCGATGTCGAGATCGTCTGCGCCATGCGCGAGCGCACCGCGTTTCCCAAAAGCCTGTTCGCGGCGCTGCCGAAGCTGAAGCTGCTGCTGACGTCGGGCATGCGCAACGCCGCGATCGACCTCGAGGCCGCGAAGGCGCGCAACGTCGTCGTCTGCGGCACGCAGTATGGCCGCGATCCGACCGCCGCGCTGACCATCGGCCTGATCCTGGAACTGACCCGCGGCATCGGCCGCGAGAACGCGCGCATGCACGCGGGCGAGCCCTGGCAGACCTTTGCCGGCGTCGAGATCGAGGGCCGCACGCTCGGCATCGTCGGGCTCGGCAAGCTCGGCAGCAAGGTTGCTGATATCGCGAAGACGCTCGGCATGAACGTGATCGCCTGGAGCCCGAACCTCACGCCCGAGAAATGCAAGGAGGCCGGCGTCACCTATGCGAGCAAGGAGGAGCTGTTCGCCAAGGCCGACATCGTCACCATCCATGTCGTGCTGAGCGATCGCTCCCGCGGCCTGGTGGGGGCGGCCGATCTCACCCGGATGAAGCCGACGGCGTATCTGGTCAACACCGCGCGCGGGCCGATCGTCGACGAGGCGGCGCTGCTATCGGCCTTGCAGCAGAAGAAGATCGCCGGCGCCGGCATCGACGTGTTCTCGGTCGAGCCGCTGCCAACAGATCATCCGTTCCGCAAGCTCGACAATCTCGTGCTGACGCCGCATCTCGGCTATGCGACCGAGGACGGCCTGCGCACCCATTACGGCCAGATGGTCGATACCATCGACGCCTGGTTCAAGGGCGAGCCGCCGCGCCGACTGGCCTGAGTTCCCGATCTTGGCGGCCGCTTGGAAAAAGGGTCGAAAACAACCCCATGCACAGTAGCCCAGGGTGGGGACGGGTGACTGCGGATTTTGCGAAATTTCACTGACCCGTCGGGCAAATCAGGCGCGTCAAGCCAAGATCGCGCGAGGGGACGGTGAGGCTCCAATACCGCCCCAACTCGACCGAATCTGAGCAGGTTTTTGCACGGACACGCAAAAAAGGGCGCGCCGCCGGCACGCCCTTTCGCAAATCTGGATATCCGTCGGGTGCCTTAGCGCACGGTGACCGGAGCCGGCAGCGGCGGCACCACGGTCGGCTGCGTGCCGGGCACCGGAGCGTTCGCGGCCTGGGCCGCGAGCGGCGCAGGAGCACCGGGCGCGGGCTGCGCCTGAGCCGTCGCCGTTCCAAGCGGCGGCCCGCCGGGCATCACGACCACGCGGGTGCCGACCTTGACGCGCTCGAACAGGTCGGAGACGTCGTCGTTCAGCATGCCGATGCAGCCGGAGGAGACGAACTTGCCGATCGTCGAGGGCTGGTTGGTGCCGTGGATGCGATACACGGTCGAGCCGAGATACATCGCGCGCGCACCGAGCGGATTGCCGGGGCCGCCGGCCATGAAGCGCGGCAGATAGGGCTGGCGCTCGATCATCTCCGTCGGCGGATGCCAATCCGGCCACTCCGCCTTGCGGGTGATCTTCTGCACGCCGGTCCAGGTGAAACCGTCGCGGCCGACGCGCACGCCGTAGCGGATCGCGCGGCCGCCGCCGAGCACATAGTAGAGATAGGTGTTGGGCGTATCGACCACGAGCGTACCGGGCGGCTCCTTGGTCTGGAACGCGACTTCCTGGCGGCGCAGGTTCGGCGGCAACTGCACGGGGGCAGCGTCGGGCTGCTCCTCGGGCGGAAGTGCCGCGATCGACATCGGCTTGCCGTCGGCGCCGACGGCGGGCTCTTGCTGCTGCTGTGGCACCGCGCCGGTCGCGGTCGGGCCGCCAACGGCCTCCGGCGGACGCAGGCCGTCATTGACGCCCTGCTGCTGCGGCGGCGGACGGTCGGCGTAGATCACCGCCGGCGGACCGGCCGGGCGGCCATAGCGCGGGTCATCCGGCGACATGACCGGACCCTGCGGGGCGTTGGAATAGACGGGCGGCGCGCCGGCGGGACGGCCATAGCGGGGATCGTCCGGCGACACCACCGGGCCCTGCGGCGCGTTGGAATAAACGGGAGCGCCCGCGGGGCGGCCGTAGCGCGGATCGTTCGGCGACATCATCGGCCCATTCGGACCGGGCGGCGGCAACGCTGCCTGCGGCGTGTCATCGTCGTCGTCGAGCGCGTCGAAATTCGGCGTGCGATCGCCGGGACGATATTCGGCCGGATAGCCACCCTGCTGCTGCGGATACGGCGTCGCATAGCCCGGCGTCTGCTGCACCGGATAGCTCTGCTGCGCCTGCACGAGCGAGGTTCCCGCCACAGCGGCTGTCGCAGCAGCGCAAATCGTCAGAAAATGCTTGATCATCATCGTATTTGTATAGACCCCAGGCACGACCGGACCGTTAACGGCAGATGACCGAAGATCACGGCGCATTCAAGACAATTCAGGCCCATTTGTGCCCGATTTGCCGATTTGTGATCCACACCTCACCGTTGCACCGGAGCATCACGGATCAGAAATCGCATTCTGCCCGATATCGCTCCTCTCCAACACCCCGATTTTTACGGAACGCGCGCAAGAGGCTTGCGGTATTCTCGAATCGGCCTGATTCGCCGCCGCTTTGAGCTCTTTTCTGCGCGGTGAATGCGGCAACCAGTACCGTCACCGCGTTCAGATGGCTCAAGGGCCTTAGGCAGGCAAACCTGTCAGGGCAGAAATCCGCGCCTCATGCTTCCCGGCGTTCGCTTCCTGTTTGCGGCGATCCTGATCTCAACCTCACTCCTGGTGTTCGCCCTCGGCGCAGCCGCGCTGTTGCGGGCAACGCATGAGCAGTTCGTCAGCAATCCGTCCTGGCGCTCCGGTCCGCAGGAGCAGGTGTTCGCGCAGACCCCCGAACCGGTCCGTCCGGTGCTGGCGGTTTTGCGCGTCGAGCCGATGGCGACGGAGGCCGAGCCCTCGGTACGGGACCAGATCCCGACCATCGGCATGCCCGCGATCGACGCCGCGCCCGAGCAGGCCGCCGCAATTGCCCCGGACGCAGCCATTCCCGCGGCCGAAGCACTCCCGAACGAGTCCGCGCAACCGGAAACAACGACGCCAAGTCAGGTTGAAACGCCGGCTACACCTGCTGCAGCCGGGACGACTGGACAGGCGTTCGGGACCAAGGCATCCGACACCAGGGTGGAAGCCACCGAAACCGCCCCTGCTTCCACGCCCGTCGCAGCAAGCGAGCCTCAGCAGACCGAGGCGCCCGCAAGCACCCTGTCCGAGGCCGACATGGCCGCCACGAGAGTGGCTGCGCTGAGCGATCCGGTCGTCGCTCCCGAGAAGGAGCCGGCGAAGATCAAGGCCGACAGCAGCGCATCGGAGAAGAAGGCGACCAAGCGGCGCGCGCATCGCGCCAAGAAGCGCCGGATCGTCCGCCGCCCGCCACCGCCGGTTCAGCAGCAGAGTTTTGATCCGTTCACACAGCAGCCGATCGCCACCGCATCCACCACGCGCACGCGCTAACCATCAAGCGGGTCCCGTCGCGATCGGCGGACCGCTTGCCTGCCCCCATTCCGACCACGAGCCGTCATAGAGCGCGGTGTCGGTGACGCCTAGCCGATACAGCGCGAGCGTCAGCACGCCGGCCGAGACGCCGGAGCCGCAGCTCGTCACGATCGGCGCATCCAGCTTGACGCCGGCGCCGGTGAAGGCGGCGCGCAGATCGTCGAGCGGCTTCATCGTGCCGGTCGCGGCATCGAACAGCAGATTGTAAGGCACGTTACGGCTGCCGGGAATGTGACCGGAGCGGATGCCCGCGCGCGGTTCGGGCGCACGGCCCTCAAAGCGTTCGGCGGCGCGTGCGTCGATCACCTGCTCGGCCTTGGTGCCGACATTGGCAATCATCTGCTCGATGCTGCGCACGCGTTTGGCGTCGTAGCTCGCCTTGAAGGTCGCAGCCTTTGGCTTGACCTCGCCGCTCTCGACCGCGCGGCCCTCGGCGCGCCACTTTTTCAGGCCGCCATTGAGGATGCGCACATTGCTGTGCCCGTAGGACAGGAACATCCACCACGCGCGCGGGGCGGCGACCCAGCCACCGGAATCATAGAGCACGACGGTATCGGTATTCGAGATGCCGAGATTGCCGACGTCACGGCCGAACTGCTCCGCGCTCGGAAACATATGCGGCAGCGGGTTGGAATGATCCGACACCGCATCGACGTCGAAGAACACCGCGCCCGGCAGATGCGCGGCGAGATAGTCGTCCTTCGGCAGCGGCAGCACGCCGGGCAGCTTGAAGCTCGCGTCGATCACCTTGACGTTGGCGTCGTTGATGTGGGCGGCGAGCCATTCGGTGGAGACGAGGGGATCGGTGGGGGTGGTCATTTGAAGCAATCTCCGTTTGGTCATTCCGGGGCGTGCGAAGCACGAGCCCGGAATCCATCGTGCGGCAGAGTCAGTGGATGAATGGATTCCGGGCTCGCGACTTCGTCGCGCCCCGGAATGACGGGTGGAGAGAGCGGAGCCCGCGCCCCCTCACCCCTTCTTCTTCGGCTCCCACTGCTCGGTCGGACCGCCGGCGTCGCGCCAGGCGGCGTAGCCGCCGGCGATGTGGGCGACGGGCTTGAGGCCCATGTCCTTCGCCGTTTTTGCAGCGAGTGCGGAGCGCAGGCCGCCGGCGCAATGGAAGACGAACTTCTTGTCTTCCTGGAAGATCGGTTTTGCGTAGGGGCTCTGCGGGTCAATCCAGAATTCGAGCATGCCGCGGGTGCAGGGAAACGCGCCGGGAATGCGGCCGTCGCGCTCGATCTCGCGGGGGTCGCGGATGTCGACGATCACGACGTCGCCGTTCTTTGCGATCTCGATCGCCTGCGCGGCGGACAGCGTTTCAATCTCGGCATTGGCCTCGTCGATCAGCGCCTTGATGCCGCGGGTGATGTTTTGGGGCATGTTGGTTCTCCCTTCTCGTTGTCATTCCGGGGCGTGCGTAGCACGAGCCCGGAATCCATTCCTCCACCAACTCCGCGGCCCGATGGATTCCGGGTTCTCGCTTCGCGAGCCCCGGAATGACGGCGGTGGCTAGTGCGTCAATTCCTTCATCGCGCTCTCCAGCCCCTCGATGGTGATCGGGTACATGCGGTTGGCGAAGATGCGTTTGATGATCGTGGTCGATTCCGAATAGTCCCAGTGCTTCTGCTGCACCGGGTTCAGCCACACCGAATGCGGATAGGTGCGGATGATGCGATCGAGCCAGACCGAGCCCGGCTCCTCGTTGACATGCTCCACCGAGCCGCCCGGCACCATGATCTCGTAAGGCGACATCGAGGCGTCGCCGACGAACACGACCTTGTAGTCGTGCGGATATTTGTGCAGCACGTCCCAGGTCGGCGTGCGGTCGGTGAAGCGGCGCTTGTTCTGCTTCCACACGCCTTCATAGAGGCAGTTGTGGAAGTAGAAATACTCCATGTGCTTGAACTCGCTCTTCGCCGCCGAGAACAGCTCCTCGACCTGCTCGATATGCGAATCCATCGAGCCGCCGATGTCGAAGAACACCAGGAGCTTCACCGCATTGCGCCGCTCGGGCCGCATGTGGACGTCGAGATAGCCGTGATTGGCGGTCTCGCGAATGGTGGTGTCGAGGTCGAGCTCGTCGGGCGCGCCGGTGCGGGCGAACTTGCGCAGGCGTCGCAGCGCGATCTTGATGTTGCGGATGCCGAGCTCGACATTGCCGTCGAGATCCTTGAACTCGCGCTTGTCCCACACCTTCACGGCGCGGTTGTTGCGGTTCTTCTCCTGGCCGATGCGGACGCCTTCGGGGTTGTAGCCGTGGGCGCCGAACGGCGAGGTGCCGGCTGTGCCGATCCACTTCGAGCCGCCCTGGTGGCGACCCTTCTGCTCTTCCAGGCGCTTCTTCAAGGTCTCCATGAGCTTGTCCCAGCCCATCGCCTCGATCTGCTTCTTTTCTTCTTCCGTCAGATACTTTTCCGCGAGCTTCTTCAGCCACTCCTCGGGGATCTCGGCCTTCTCCATGGCGTCGAGCAGGCTTTCCAGCCCCTTGAACACCGAGCCGAAGACGCGGTCGAACTTGTCGAGGTTGCGCTCGTCCTTCACCAAGGACGCGCGCGACAGATAGTAAAAGTTCTCGACCGTGTAGTCCGCGAGGTCGGCGTCGAGCGCCTCCATCAGCGTGAGGTATTCGCGCAAGGTCACGGGGACCTGCGCATCGCGCAATGAGGTGAAGAATTGCAGGAACATGGGTGACAGATTGCCTTTCGGATGGCGAACGTCAAGGGCTGGAGGGCCCGGCCAAGGAGAGGCCAAGGGGAGGTCAAGCCCTAGACCGGGTGGGTTTTTCCTCTAGAATTGGGACCACTTGAGGCTTTTAGTTGGGGCGTTTTCAATGGGTATCATCGCAGCACTCATCATCGGCGCGATCGCCGGCTGGCTCGCGGGGAAAATTGTCCGCGGTGCGGGATTTGGCCTGATCGGCAACATCGTGCTCGGCATCATCGGCTCGCTGATCGCAAGCTGGCTCTTGCCGCAGCTCGGCATCAGCCTTGGCGGCAGCGCGTTCCGCGACATCGTCAATGCCACCATCGGCGCGGTGATTGTGCTGGTCGTGCTTTCGCTGATAAAACGGGCCTAACAGCCTGACCTGACCCGTGACGGCCGCAGCTTGAGCGGCCGTTTCCATGTTTTGGCTCAGGCGTGCCTGTGACTCGCTCAAGGTTTGCGCCTCGCCCAAGCAAGATGAACAACAAGGACGTTCGATGAAGTTTACCGGCACCAAGGACTACGTTGCGACCGACGACCTCAAGGTCGCCGTCAATGCCTCGATCATGCTGGAGCGCCCGCTCCTCATCAAGGGCGAGCCCGGCACCGGCAAGACGGTGCTGGCCGAGGAAGTGGCGAAGGCGCTGAACGCGCCGCTTTTGACCTGGCACATCAAGTCCACCACCAAGGCGCAGCAGGGCCTCTACGAATACGACGCGGTATCACGCCTGCGCGACAGCCAGCTCGGCGATGCGCGTGTCTCCGACATCAAGAACTACATCAAGCGCGGCAAGCTGTGGGACGCCTTCACGGCCGAGCAGCGGCCGGTGCTGCTGATCGACGAGATCGACAAGGCCGACATCGAATTCCCGAACGACCTGCTGCTCGAGCTCGACCGCATGGAATTCCATGTCTACGAGACTGGCGAGACGATCAAGGCGAAGCAGCGCCCGATCATGATGATCACCTCCAACAACGAGAAGGAGCTGCCGGACGCCTTCCTGCGGCGCTGCTTCTTCCACTACATCAAGTTCCCCGACGCCGACACCATGGGCCGGATCGTCGACGTGCACTTCCCCGGCATCAAGAAGCGCCTTGTGGAAGAAGCCTTGCGTATTTTCTTCGAGGTGCGCGAAGTGCCCGGCCTGAAGAAGAAGCCGTCGACGTCGGAACTGCTCGACTGGCTGAAGCTGCTGCTCAACGAGGAGATGACGCCGGAGCAGCTGCGCGAGCGCGACCCGCGCAAACTGATCCCGCCGCTGCACGGCGCGCTCTTGAAGAACGAGCAGGACGTGCATCTGTTCGAGCGGCTGGCGTTCTTGAGCCGGCGCGAGGTGTAGCCCTCTCGTGTCCCGGACGCGGCGCAGCGCGCAAGCGTTGCGACGCTGAGCCGGGACCCAGAAGCCGCACGGTACATTGCCGCAGCATGGGCCCCGGCTCTGCAGCGCACCGCTGAAGAAGCGCTGCGCTGCGTCCGGGGCACGAGATCACTGCCTGCTCTCCGCCTCGTCATTGCGAGCCAACCAGCGCTTTCGAACCGACGCACCAGCACCCGCGACTACATGTCCAGAGGTCGATGATGCGCTTTCTCCTCCCCCTGGTTTTGCTCCCGACCGCCGCTGCTGCCGCGGAGGCCGTCGACTGCAACGCGATCGTGACCACGATGGCGCCGGTCGAGCTGACCTATCACGAGGCCGACAAATCCTCCGTCACCCAGATCTTCAGGGACCCCTCAGGGAATTCCGTCGTTTGGGTCAAGACCATGAACGGCAAGTTCGTCGGCAGGGCAGATTTTGCGGCGGGCGTCCTGGCAACGGCAGAGACCTCCTCGGCCTTCGCCGGCAAGTTCAAATCCTCGAAGATCAATTACACTGTCGAAGGCATGCCAAAGCTGTTCGACCGCCGCTCGGACCTCAACTACAGCACCACGCATTCAAGCGTGTATGGGGACGGCAGCACTGATACGGCCACCACGACCTATCACTACAAGTTCAAATCGGCAGGCAAAGAGGCCGTCGGTCCATGCATGCTGGACGTCGTTCACGGTGAAAGCGACAGCGTGAACGAAAAGACGGGCAAGACGGCCCATACCTATGGCATCTACTTCCCGCAGCTCATGGCGGGGATCAGCGGCCACACGACGGAGCCCGTCATCGACGGCATCAAGACCACATTCGATCCGATGGCGTTGATCCCGTAAGACGGTCTCACGCCACCACGCTCTCCGGCACGTTCGCGGCTTCCATCGGCTGCTTGCCGCGGATCAGGTCCGAGGCGCGGTCGGCGATCATCATCGTCGATGCGTTGAGGTTCGCCGAGATCATGCGCGGCATGACCGAGGCGTCGATGACGCGCAAGCCCTCCATCCCGTGAACACGAAGCTTGTCGTCCACCACGGCCCATGTGCTCTCGGCCGGGCCCATGCGGCAGGTGCAGCCGGGGTGGAACGTGGTGGTGCCGCGTTCAGTCACCGCCTTCAAAAATTCGTCGTCGGTGTTGACGTCGGGGCCGGGGAAATCCTCGTAGGCGTAATACGGGCTGAGCGGCGCCGACTTGAGCAGGCGCCGCGCGAGCTTCATGCCGCCGACGACGACGCGGCGATCGAGCTCGGCGTCGAGATAGTTGGTCTGGATGATCGGGGCCGCGAACGGATCCTTTGAGCGGATGCGGACATAACCGCGGCTCTCGGGACGCTGCTGCCAGGAGGCAACCGTCATGCCGGGCTCGTCCTCGAGCTGGCCCTGCACGCCTTCCTTGTAGCTCGCCGGCGTGAAGGTGAGCTGCAGGTCGGAACGGTCGGGGCTCTCGCCGGAATACCAGAAGCAATAGACCATGGTCGGCGACAGCGAGAGCAGGCCGCGCCGCTGCGTCGCCCATTTCAACGCCTCGATCCAGAGCGAGAAGCCGCGCCTGAGCTCGTTGATGGTCTTGATGTTCTTCACGCGACCCACGGTGCGCGGTGCGTAATGGTCCTGCAGCCCCTCGCCGACCGGCAGCGCGTGGCGCACGGCGATGCCGTGGCTCTGCAGCAGGTCCGGAGAGCCGACGCCCGAGAGCTGCAGGAGCTGCGGCGAGTTATAGGTGCCGCCCGCCAAGATCACTTCCTTGTTGGCGCGCACTTCCACCGGCGTGCCGTTGCGGCCACCCTTCATGTAGCGCACGCCGACGGCGCGCTTGCCCTCGAAGATGATCTCGGTCGCGTGCGCATGCGTCTGCACATGCACGTTGGGCCGCTTCATCGCGGGCTTGAGGAACGCGGTCGAGCCCGACACGCGCAGGCCGTTGTCGATGGTGCGCTGGCAGTAGGAGACGCCCTCCTGCTTCGCGCCGTTGTAATCGGGGTTGCGGGGGATGCCGAGCGAGACCGCGCCTTCCATGAAGGCTTCGCAGAGCGGATCGCGCCAGTCCATGGTTGTGACTTTGAGATTGCCGTCACGGCCGCGATAGATGTCGTCGCCTTCGCCCTCGCGCTTCTCCAGCCGCTTGAAGTAGGGCAGCACGTCGGCATAGCTCCAGCCGCGATTGCCCATCTGCGCCCAGGTGTCGAAGTCGAGATTCTGGCCGCGATTGTAGATGTGACCGTTGATCGAGGATGAGCCGCCGAGCGTCTTGCCGCGCGGCGCATAGATGCTGCGGCCGCCGGTCCAGGGCCCGACCTCCTGCTGGTAGGCCCAGTTGATGCTCTTCATGTGGAAGGTCTTGATAAAACCCGCCGGCAGATGGATGTAGGGATGCCAGTCGGAAGGCCCCGCCTCGAGCACGCAGATGCTGGTGCTCGGGTCCTCGCTCAGCCGGTAGGTGAGCACGCAGCCGGCGGAGCCGGCACCGATGATGACGTAGTCAAACTTGTCCATCTGTCTCGAACCCCCTCAGCGCGGCTTGTCGTTGAGCTGATAGGTCAAATGCGCCTTCACCGTCGGCCATTCCGCCGCGGTGATGCTGTAGACGACAGTGTCGCGCAGCGTGCCGTTCGGCGCGACCTGATGGCTGCGCAAGATGCCGTCCTGCTTGGCACCGAGCCGCTCGATGGCGCGGCGGCTCTGGTGGTTGAAGAAGTGGGTGCGGAATTCGACCGCGATGCAGTTGAGCGTCTCGAAGGCATGCGTGAGCAAGAGAAGCTTGCACTGGGTGTTGAGCGGGCCGCGCTGCGCGCTCTTGCCGTACCATGTCGAGCCGATCTCGACGCGACGGTTACCGGCATCGATGTTCATGTAGGTGGTCATGCCGACGATCTTTCCGTCCGCATCGAACACAGTGAAGGGCAGCATCGAGCCCGACTTCTGGAGGCCGAGGCGGCGGTCGATCTCCTTCGCCATGTTGTCGGCCGCAGGAATGGCGGTGTACCAGAGCTTGTGCAGGTCGCCGTCCTTGACTGCCTCCGTCAGTCCGGCGAGGTGCTGATGCGACAGCGGCTCGAGACGCGCATGTTCTCCACGCAGGGTGACGGGATCGGGCCAGGGCATTCGGTATCTCTCCTTACGTCATTGCGAGCGAAGCGAAGCAATCCAGAGTCTTTCCACGGATACATTCCTGGATTGCTTCGCTTCGCTCGCAATGACGGCTTGTCTCACTTGTTCAAGAAATTCAACGGCAATCCGCCGCGCGGCCAGTCCATGGCGATCAGCTCACCCTTGCCCGACAGCGTGATGTAGGCGGTTTTCAGCTCGGGGCCGCCGAAGGCGATGTTGGTGGTGACGCGGTCACCGGTCGGCACCTGCTCCACCAGCTTGCCGTCGGGCGCGATCACCGAGATGCAGCCGGTGACGAGGGTGGCGACGCAGACATTGCCGCCCGCCTCGACCGCGAGCGAGTCGAACATCTGGTAGCCACCGAGGCCCGCGATCGGCTTTCCGCGCTCGCCGCGATAGATCACCTCGCGCGGCTTCAGGACGCCGGGCGCGGAGAGCTCGTAGGCCCAGAGACGCGCGGTCGGAGTCTCCCCGATATAGACGGTGTTTTCGTCCGGCGACAGGCCGATGCCGTTGGCCGGCAGCACGCCGTGCACGACTTCCACGATCTCCGTCATGCCGGGCTTCACATAATAGATGCCGCCGACGTCCATTTCGCGCGGGCGGCGCTTGCCGAGATCGGAGAACCAGAGGCCGCCATGCTTGTCGAACACGAGGTCGTTCGGCCCGCGCAGCGCATGCTCGCCGCATTTGCTGACGACGGTTTCGATTTTGCCAGACTGAAGATCGACGCGCTGGATCGAGCCGCCGAGGTAGTCGTCCGGCTGCGGCCCCGGCATGATCATCTTGCCGGTCGGGATCCAGGAGAAGCCGCCATTGTTGCAGACATACATCTTGCCGTCGGGCCCGAGCGCCGCGCCGTTCGGGCCGCCCGGGATTTTTGCCACGATCTCCTTGCGGCCGTCGGGATGGACGCGCGTCAGGCGCTGGCCGCGGATTTCCACCAGAACGACCGAGCCGTCCGGCATCACCACGGGGCCTTCGGGAAATTCGAGGTCGGTGGCGAGAACGCGAACGTCGGACATTTTGGACCTCCCGGCTGCTTGTTATGCCTTGCTCGGGAAGTCCGGCGCCGGCCCCGCACGCAAGATTTGCGTGTGGTTATGGCAAAACAGGTCCCACTTGCCAAGCAAACGGGCGCAATGCTGCGTTGCGCGCTACTCTTTCACGGGGACCCAGATCTCGAAGCCGCCATTGCCGCTCCGGGGATCGAACTTTTCGTCGTAACGTTCGAAGTTGGGCGCGTCCGCGGCCTCGAGACCCGAAGCCGGCAGCCATTGATTCCAGATCGTCGAGACGGTGCGGCGGATCGAGGCGACGTGGTCTGCGTGGGTGAACACCGCATAGCGCTGCTCGGGGATGCGGATGCGGGCGAAGCGGCGCGGCAGGTCGGAGTAGTCGGCAACCTCGACGCCGGCGATGTAGTCGAAATTGCCGGCATCGTCGCCATTGCAGCAGACGCCATAGGCAACGCCACCGACGCGCGCGGGAATGTCGGCGACCTCCTGGTGAAAGCGATGCCACAGCCCCGGAATGGCCGCGCCGTTGTCGCAGGAGATGCGCTCACTGATACCGGCGACGAGCAAGGCCTTTGCGGTCTCGAAGCGCGGCGGGGCGAGATTGTCGGTCATCGTGGAGTCCATGAGGATCGGCTCCTGTAGCCTGAGTTTGCTGGCGCACGTCGCCGCCCTCACCGCTTCGGGCGTCATGCCAAAATGGTCGCGGAACGCGCGGGTGAATGCTTCGTGGGAGCCGTAGTCCGCATCCAGCGCCAGCGTGAGAATGTCAGGCGCGCCGGCCGCGAGCGCACGCGCCGACTCCGTGAGGCGCCGCGCGCGCACGTAGCGCATGACCGGCAAACCGGTTGCCGCGGCGAAAGCGCGCACCATGTGGAAGCGCGACACGCCGCCGATCCCGGCGATCTCGTCGAGCGTCATCGGCTCGGCGAGATGGCTTTCGATATACCAGAGGGCTTTCTGGGCCGGGTTCATGAACAAGGCTCTCATGTCGAAGAGCGGCGATGATGGACGATGCGCGTAAGCTGCGTTTGATCGGGATTGCTCTCGCACAAACTCCGAAGCGTAGGGTGGGCAAAGCGAAGCGTGCCCACCACCTCAGTTGCGGTACGCAGAAGTGGTGGGCACGGCGCAAGAGCGCCTTTGCCCACCCTACTTCTTCGTCTCCTCCTTCGCCGGCGGCGCATCCTGCTTCTTCTTCACGTCCTCCGCGGTCTTGGCTTGCGCGGCCTGCAGATCGGTGATCACTTTCTGCAATCCGGCCACTGCCACCTTCAACGCGTCGATCTGGCGATTGGCCGCGTCCAACTTCTGCTGATGGTCGAGGGCGAGCTTGCCGATCGTCTTCTGCAGGAAGTCGACATTGCTCTGCAGGCAGCTTGTACGCCGCTCCCAGGTCTTCTCGACGGTGCAGATCTCGATGCCGGGAACGTCCTGTGCGCGCGCCGTGCTCGACAATATTCCCGTCAGAAACGTTGCGACACAAATGGCAGCAATGGTCCGGCCCGGCATGCAGGTTCCCTCGAAATCGATCACGGCAAATTGCGGTGAAGTGGCGCCTCGCACCGAGGATACCATACTGACACCGCAATCTCGCGTTGAGGTTGGTGTGTTCCCCGGGACGGGAACGAGGATGTGGTGACGAGACTTGACGCGGAGACCGGGCACTCGCCGCGATTTTTTAGGGGAGACTTTTGGAATGGCGACGCGCGAAAGACGTCTGGCGGAATTCAACGGCGAAGGAGAACCCCCGCCTGGCCTGCCGGTCGAGGTGCTTTGCGAGGATCACAGCGGGACGTATCAACTGCCATTTGCCTGCCGTTATGTCGCGGGGCGCTGGCAGAACAGCGAGGCGGGCATCGCCGTCGAGGCCACCGTGATCGGATGGCGGCTGCCGCGCGTGAAGCAGGGCGTAGCCTGAAAGGGCGCGCGACCTGTCTCAAATTGCGACGGGACCTACCCGCTCTTTAAGATTCGGAACGCGGCTCGAACGAATCGCGTCCGAATCAGCGGCGATGGCCTGTACTCAGTTGTTCACGGCTAGATATCGGCACGGCGCGGCATGGGCGTACCATATCGAGGAACCGGGCAAGCGGACGCGGCCGGCTAGCGGACGACAAAGGTTAATTGCACTGCCCGAAGCCATCGCCCGCGAAACAGGCAGGACTTGAGCAGGCACTGCCTAATATTCGACCTCGAGCTCTTCAATCTCGGCCGGCTCCGCCTTGGCCGCCGCGATCCATTCGCGCATCTCGGCCATGCCCATGATGGTCTCGGCATAGGTGCGCAAATGCGGTTCGAGCTTGACGTCATAGGTCACGAAGCGCGTCACGACCGGCGCATACATCGCGTCCGCCATGGTGCGGCCCTCGCCGAACAGGAACGGACCGCCGGATTTTTCCAGGCAGTCGCGCCAGATCGCCCAGACGCGGTCGATGTCGGCCTGGGCGCGCGACCAGATCTTGAAGCCGGGAAAATGGCCCTTGAGGTTGACCGGCAGCGAGGCGCGCAGCGTCGTGAAGCCGGAATGGATTTCGCCGCAGATCGAGCGGCAATGCGCCCGCTGAACGCGATCGGCCGGCAGGAGCCCTGCGTCCGGCATCACCTCGTTGAGATATTCGGCGATCGCCAGCGTGTCCCAGACGGTCGCGCCGTCGTGGCGCAAGCACGGCACCAGGATCGACGATGACAGCAGCAGGATTTCCGCGCGCGCGGAGGCATCGTCCGGCGCGGTGACGATCTCGTCGAATTCGAGCCCGGAGAACTTCGTCAGCAGCCAGCCACGCAGCGACCAGGACGAGTAGTTCTTGCTGCTGATGGTCAGTGTCGCTTTCGCCATATGGCCTTTCCCTCACGCGTCATTCGACACCCCGCCCCGGTCCGAACGGTGCCCATTGCCTGTGCTCATCCCGCTTTGAGCAGCAAGCGACGTGCCAGTTTTCCGGGCGGTTTGACTCCGCTCTGGCTTCGATATTGCATAGCGGCGGGGGTTGGGGTCAATCAGTATGATGTCGATGTATTATCAGGCCTTTCAGAACCACATGGACCTCACGGCGCCATGGCGGGCCGGAGCTTCTTCAGCACTTAAATATCTCAATCTGGTGCCGCAGGGCGCCTCCGACGCGATCGTCGGGCGGCTGTCGGCGGCGCTCGAACTGATCTCGCGCTCGACGCTGACCTATGACCGCCCGGCCTATGGCATCGACAGTGTGATGGTCGGCAACCGCGAGGTTGCCGTCACCGAAGAGATCGCCTACGCGACGCCGTTCGGCTCGCTGCTGCACTTCAAGAAGGACGACGTTGGTGAGCAGCCGCGCATGCTGCTGGTGGCGCCGATGTCCGGCCATTTCGCCACGCTGCTGCGCGGCACCGTGAAGACGCTGCTGCAGGACCACGACGTCTACATCACCGATTGGCACAATCCGCGCGACATTCCGCGCAGCGAGGGCCGCTTCGGGCTCGAGGACTACACCGACCACCTCATCGACTTCCTGGGCCAGCTCGGTCCGCGTCCACACATGGTCGCGATCTGCCAGCCGTCAGTGTCCGCGCTCGCGGCTGCCGCCGTCATGTGCGAGGGCAATCATCCGTCGCGACCGGCGACCCTGACGCTGATGGCGGGCCCGATCGATACGCGGATACAGCCGACCAGGGTCAACGAGTTCGCCAAGAGCAGGCCGATCGACTGGTTCGAGCGCAACCTGATCAACTACGTGCCGGTGCAGTGCCGCGGCGCATTCCGACAGGTCTATCCGGGCTTCGTGCAGCTCACCGCCTTCGTCTCGATGAATCTCGAGCGTCACATCAAGCAGCACATGGATCTCGCCAACCACATCGCCAAGGGCGAGAAGGAGAAGGCGGCGACGATCAAGACGTTCTACGACGAATATTTCGCCGTGATGGACCTGCCCGCGGAATTCTACATCGAGACCGTGCGCGACGTGTTCCAGGAGCACCTCTTGCCGCAGGGCAAGCTGATGCATCGGGGACGGCCGGTGGACACCAAGGCCGTCAGCCGCATGGGATTGATGACGGTCGAGGGCGAGAAGGACGACATCTGCTCGATCGGCCAGACGCTCGCAGCCCAAGACCTCTGCACCGGCGTGCGCGCCTATCGCCGTGTCCATCACATGCAGGCGGGCGTCGGCCATTACGGCGTGTTCTCAGGCAAGCGCTGGAACAACGAGATCTATCCGCTGCTGCGCGACTTCGTGCACGTCAATTCCTGAGCCCGCCGCCCTTTACTTCCCGAGCTGCGCGAGCAGGGCGAACCACAGCGCGAGCGGCTCGGAGGCCGAGCCCGGGTCCGACGGATTCTGACGGATCGCGGTATGCACCATGATGAGCTTCGTGGCCGGGTCGACCAGGATCATCTGGCCGCGGATTCCGAGCAGGGCGAACCTGCGCTGCTCGCCGGGAAGGAGCCAGACCTGGTAGCCGTAGCCAAAATAACTGGTGGCCGTGCCCGGCGCGAGGTAGCGGTCTGACGGCTTCACGGTCGTTGCGTCCTGCACCCACTGCCGCGGAATGACCTGGCGGCCATCCCAGGCCCCGTCATGCGCCAGCAGCCGGCCGAGGCGCGCATAGTCGCGCAGCGTCGCGCTGACGCAGCAGAAGGTGATCTCCTGCCCGCTGCTATCAACGACCCACGACGCATCCGCCTCAGCTCCGATGGGATCCCAGATCCTGTCGTGGAGATAATCCGCCACGGGCTTGCCCGTCACGGATCGCAGGATCAGGCCCAATATCTCCGTCTCGACGCTGGCATAGTGCCATTTGGTGCCCGGGGGAGCCGCGCGCGTGTTGAAGCGCGCGACGCTCGTCGCGGGGTTCATCCCTGGACCGCCGAGGAACAGATCGCGCGAGAGTTTTGCAACGTCATCGTCACCGTCATAGACCTCCGAGAATGCTACGCCTGATGCCATGTGCAGGAGGTCGCGGATCGACGTCTTGCCATATTCGGTGCCGGCGAGGCCGGGAACGTAGACCGATGCGGTGTCGTCGATCGACTTGATCTTGCCTTCGGATACGGCGAGGCCAATCAGCATCGCCGTGATCGTCTTGGCCATGGACTGCGACAGCAGGCGGTCGCGGTCGGTGCGCGCATATTGATAGTGCTCGTAGAGGATCGTGTCGTCCTTGGCGATCAGGAGCCCCGTGACCGGATTGCGCTTGAGATAGTCAGCGATGGTCAGCCGCTCGGATCCAAAGCTGTAGGTGATTGGCGGCTCGGGAGCCCGCTTGAATTGCCAAGGCGTGGCCGCGCGCCGGATCGGGCGCGACGGAAACATCTCACCGAAATGGCTGTAGGTGCCGACGAGGTATTCGGACTTGGCGGCGGTCAGCTGGTTGCCGACCGGATAGCCGGCGGCGGCACCATAGGCTTCCGCATTGGGACCTGTGTTGGAGAACACCGGCCCCGGCGCGCTGGCGTTCGCCGCTCCCTGGGCCCAAGCCGATTGTCCGGCCACGGCGAAGAGCAGCACCAACAGCAAACCCCGGCCTGACGTCATCCGCGCCCTCCCGAAACGTCCCTTTGCTTGTGACTTTGTCACGTCGGTACCGCGCTGGCTTGCCGACTTCTGAATTCGCCTGACCGAATTGTCAGCTCGTCGGCACGGTTCGTGGCCCAAAAGAACAAACACAAAACATTCTTGTATTTGTAATGCCACGGCGATTGCGATAGATACGGCGCTCCTTTTCGACCCGGGCCAGTCCCGTCAGACCTAGCGAGAGATAGAGAGCATGGCGCGCAATATCCTGATCCTCGGGGCCTCCTACGGCTCCCTGCTGGGGACCAAGCTTTTGATGGCGGGTCACAACGTGACCCTGGTCTGCCGTGCCAAGACCGCCGAGCTCATCAACCGCGACGGCACCGAGGTGCGCATCAAGCTGCGGGACGAGGCGGTGCACCGTGCGATCTTCTCGCGCAACCTGCCCGGCAAGCTCGACGCCACCACGCCCGGCGAGGTCGACATCTCCCGCTACGACATGGTGGCACTCGCCATGCAGGAGCCACAATACACCAACCACACGGTGCGTGTGCTGATGGTCAAGATCGCGGCCGCCGGCCTGCCCTGCCTGTCGATCATGAACATGCCGCCCCTGCCCTATCTCAAGCGCATCGCAGCGCTGAGGGACATGGACCTGGAGGAGGCCTACACCAACGCGCAGGTGTGGGAACGCTTCAAGCCCGGGCTGGTGACGCTGTGCTCGCCCGACCCGCAGGCCTTCCGTCCGCCGGAGGAAGCCGCGAACGTGCTTCACGTCGGCCTGCCGACCAATTTCAAGGCCGCGATCTTCGAGGACGAGACGCACAACAAGGTGCTGCGCGAGCTCGAGGCCGGCATCGATGCCGTGACGCTCGATGGCCAGGACGTGCCGGTGAAGCTGAAGGTGTTCGACTCGCTGTTCGTGCCGCTGGCAAAATGGTCGATGCTCTTGACCGGCAATTATCGCTGCATCACGCCGCACGAGCCGCAGTCGATCCGCGACGCCGTGCATGGCGACATCAAGCGTTCGCAGGCGATCTACGACCACGTCGATGCACTGGCCCGGCGTCTCGGCGCCGATCCGCAGGATCAGGTGCCGTTCGCAAAGTACGCCAAGGCGGCCGAGAGCCTGCTGAAACCCTCCTCGGCTGCACGCGCGGTCGCGGCCGGCGCGCCGTTCATCGAGCGCGTCGACCTCCTGGTCAAGCTGATCTCGCATCAGCTCGGTGTGCCCAATCCCGAGATCGACCGCACGGTCGAGACGGTCGACCAGAAGCTGAACGAGAAGATCGTGCAGGGCGGCTCCGGCGCGCAGTAGCGCGCCGGCGACATTGGGCACTCATTGCGAAGATAGAATGCCGCGCGGATCGGTCGCACGGTTGGCGGCGACGTAGTCGATCTCTTCCCGCGTCGTCCCGATATCCATCAGTTCGGCATCGCTCAGGCCACGCAGCACGCCTTGCAAGGCCTGACGTGTGCGCCATTCCACGAACGCGTCCCAGCAGGTCCTGACCAGCCCGGCGACACTGTACGTCTGGAGCCGGCCGCCTCGCAGCCCCGTCGTGTGATAGGTCACGCTCATCGTCGTTCTCCCAGGGCTCCATTCGGGCCCAGGATCACGATGCCCGGTCGCGACGAGGTGCGCTTGACAGCCGGCTTACATTTTCCTCACCGGCGGCTTACTTTTGCGGGCTGCAAGCGGTGTTCGACCACCTCCGGCGTCGGAGGCCAGCCAGGGGTTTGGCAGGTTGCGCTATCAGTTTGAAGCGTATGCACTCGATACCGACCTGCGTGAGCTGCGCCGCGGGGCCGATGTCGTTTCCATCGCACCGCAGGTCTTCGATCTCCTCGACTATTTGATCCGCCACAGGGACCGGGTCGTCAGCAAGGACGACCTCATCAATGCCATCTGGAACGGGCGCAGCGTCTCCGATGCCGCACTCACGACGCGCCTGAATGTGGCGCGAACCGCGGTTGGCGATTCCGGCGACGTACAGCGTCTGATCAAGACGCTGCCTCGCAAGGGTTTTCGCTTCGTCGGCACGGTGCGCGAAGACGGCCGGCCTTCCGGCACCGTGCCCATCCCTAACGAGCGCACAGATCTGGCGAGCCCCACGCTGGCGCTCCCGGACAAGCCGTCGATTGCGGTCTTGCCCTTTCAGAACATGAGCGGCGATCCGGAACAGGAATACTTCGCTGACGGGATGGTCGAAGAAATCACGACCGCGCTCTCGCGGTTCAAATGGCTGTTCGTGATCGCCCGCAATTCGAGTTTCACCTTCAAGGGCCAGGCCGTCGACATCAAGGAGGTCGGGCGCAGGCTCGGCGTGCGCTACGTGCTCGAAGGCTCGGTTCGCAAGGCGCCGGGAAAGGTCCGCATCGCCGGGCAACTGATCGATGCGGCGACGAATACGCACATCTGGGCAGACACATTCGAGCGCGACTTGACGGATATTTTCGCGCTCCAGGACGAGGTCGCAATTGCCGTCGTCTCGGCCATTCAGCCAAGACTGCTTCGGGAAGAGATCGGCATGGCGGCGCGGCGGCCGCCGGACGACCTGCGCGCCTATGATCTCCTTCTACGGGCAATGCCGCATGCCCACCGCGCGACCCGCGAAGGACTGACTGAGGCCAAGCGACTCATCCATCACGCCTTGGAGCTGGATCCCCGGCTCGGCTTCGCCGCTAGCGTTGGAAGCTTATGCCATTCGCTCTACGTCACCCTGGGCTATTCGACCGATCCGCATCTCGACCGCAAGGAAGCCATTCGGCTCATTCGCCTCGCGCTGAGCATCGATGACAACGATCCAGGAATTCTGGCCAATGTTGCCGTCGCTTCCGCGTTCATGATCGGCGATCCCCAGGGTGAGATGGAAATGGCCGACCGATCGGTCGCCCTCAACCCGAACTCATTCGATGGGTGGCTCGGCAGGGGGTGGGTGTACCGGATTGCGGGGGAGCCGGAAGAGGCGATCCGGAGCTTTACCCGCGCCAACCGTTTGAGCCCTGTCGACCCGCAGCTGCATCGCTCCTTCATCGGCATGGCGATGGCCTTCATCGAGCTCGAACGTTTTGACGACGCCGTCGAAGCGGCCAAAAGATCGCTTCGTCAGAACCCCACCCATTCGGCCGGGCATCGGTGTCTCGCATGCGCGCTCGCCCATCTCGGGCGTGACAAGGAGGCGCGCGAAGTGGCCGCCCAGATGCTGGAGCTCGATCCTGCCTTTACGATATCCGGATATATCGCGCGCGGCGGCCAGGCTAACGCGAAGCTCCTGATCGACGGATTCAGGAAGCTGGGTTTGCCCGAATGAGCCTCCAGGCGTCTCCCACGCGTCAGCTCAACCGCCGCCGCAACGTCGCCGAGGGCGTCTCGCCGAATTTTTCGCGGTAGGCGCCGGCCATGCGGCTCAGATGCGTGAAGCCGAGATCGAAGGCGATGTCGGTGATGGAGGCATCGGGCGTGGCCTGCGAGAGCCGCGCGTGGAGATTGGCGAGGCGGATGTCGAGCAGCATCTCCGAGATCGACAGGCCAAAATGCCGGCGGAAGCCGAGCTGAAGCGCGCGGATGCCGACGCCCGCGGAGGTGGCGAGTTCAACGAGATCGAGCGGCTCTTCCGCCGAGGCTTCCAGGCGATCCCGCGCGGCGCGCAAGGCGCGCGGCAGCCGCTCGGCTTTGCCTGAGAAGGTGCTGATAGCATCCGACAGGCCATGCCGCTGGCCGTTGAGAAGATGATCGAGCAGCGACTCGCGCAGATCGGCGGTCACAGTCGCCGGTAGCTTGCCGCGCGGCCCGAGGCGTTCGGCCAGCACCAAAAGCTCCTCCAGCCTGGCCGACAGGCTGCGCGCGGCCGGCGTGCGGAGATCGACGACCGGATCGAACTCGACCGTGCCGGACGGCTTGCCCGCGAGCGCGGCGGCCCGCTGCTCCACAAGGCGGCGATCAAGCAGCAGGATGAGCTGGGCGCAGTCGGCCCACGCCATCCGCGTCGGCAGCGTCGGGGACAACAGGGACGCCGTCGTCCCAGGCGCGGTGGTGAGCTCCCGCGTGCCGGCGCGAACGCTGGCACCACCCCGCAGCGGGATCTGCAGCAGGAAAAAACCCTCCAGACAGCCGGGGTCGATCGTCACCGACCCGCCATAGGCGACGTAGTTGATGGAAAAACCGTCAAAGGCCGCGCAATTGTGCCGGGCGTAGAAGCCGGGCGCCCTCGCCTGGGCCGGCTGCAGATCGTGCGGGCAGAAGATGCGCCCGATCTGCTCGGCCGCCTCGTCGACGTCGCCGGTGGTCACGCGGGCAAACTCCGCAAGCCTGACGGCTTCGGAGCCTTTCGCGCTCATCTCCAGCTCGGTTGCGGACATCCGGGACCACACGTCGCGCCATGAATTATTTTAAACCTATAATACCTCCCGGCGCCCGGAAAGGGCCGTGTCGCAAAATCGTCGTGCTGCACAGCACCACGCATGGATTCGTTTTGCGGATAGACAGCCCATGGCACCTGACCGATCTTTCATTCTCGCCGGATCCAAGAGGGAGATGAGCTATGGCTGCACTCGAAAAAGGCATCACTGCAAACGGTACGGGCTACGGTGGCAAGACCTGGAATATTCTGGGTCAGGTCTATTTCCCCAAAGCCGTGACCGACTCCACCTTCGCATTCGAGACCAACAGCGACCCCGGCCAGTTCGTGCCGGTGCACATCCATCCGACCCAGGACGAGTTCATCCTGGTGCAGGAAGGCGAGCTCGACCTCAAGCTCGACGGCCAATGGGTGAAGGCCAAGGCCGGCGACCTCGTGCGCATGCCGCGCGGTATTCCGCACGGCTATTTCAACAAGTCCGACAAGCCGTGCCGCGCGCTGTTCTGGGTCTCGCCGATGCAGAAGCTGGAAGCGCTGTTCAACCAGCTCCACAATCTGACGGACCCCGCAGAGGTCGTGCGCATCTCGGCACAGCACGAAGTGGACTTTCTGCCACCCGAAGCCAACGACTAGGCGACGCGCCTCCGCGTCAACTCAACTCATCTCGCAAGGCCGGCGGCCGCACGTGTTGCGGCCGAACACGGTCGGCTGCGCTTCACACAACCCAAAGCGAGCAAACCCATGGTCAGCCCAAAGCATGTCTGCGTGATCGGCGCCGGCGTCTCCGGTCTCGCCGCCGCCAAAGCCTTCTCGGCCCGCGGCCACAAGGTCACCATCGTCGAACGCAGCGCCGATCTCGGCGGCGTCTGGGAACCGGCGCGCTCCTATCCTGACGTGCAGACCCAGAGCCCAAAAGATCTCTATCGCTACACCGACCGCGCCATGCCGGAGGCCTATCCGGAATGGCCGACCGGCCCGCAGGTTCATGCCTATCTCGCGGACTACGCGAAGAGCCATGGCCTCACCAACATGCTGCGGCTCAACACCGGCGTTGCCGGCATGGAGCGGCGCGCCGACGGCAAGCCCGGCTGGACGCTGACGCTCACGGACAGCCACGGCGCGTCGTCAAAGGAAGACTTCGATTTCATCGCCGTCTGCACCGGGCAGTTCAACGAGCGGCAGGAGCTGCATTGCCCCGGCGAAGCGAACTTCAAGGCCCAGGGCGGCGAGATCCTGCACTCCTCTAAATACAACGACCCCGCGATCGCAAAGGGACGCCGCATCGTCGTGCTCGGCGGATCGAAATCCGCAACCGACATCGCGGTCAATGCGGTGAAGTCGGGCGCGCGCGAGGTCACGATCGTGTTCCGCGAGCCGGTGTGGCGCATCCCCTACTTCATCGGCGGCCTCGTCAACTTCAAGCGCATCCTCTACATCCGCGCGCAGGAGCAGATGTTCCCGGGCTGGGGCGCGAGCGCGCTGGCGCGGCTCGCACACCGTGTCACCGCGCCGCTGGTGTGGGCGAACTGGCGCGGGCTGGAGAGCCTGTTGAAGGCGCAGCTCAAGCTGAAGAAATGCAACATGGTCCCGAAGGAGCGCATCGAGGACGGCGTCAATTGCTCGGTGCCGATCGCAACGCCCGACTTCTATCCGATGGTCGCCGACGGCCGCATCAAGGCCATCTTCGGCACCTTCGATCATTATGAAGGCAACACCATCGTGATGAGCGGCGGCCAGCGCGTCGAAGCCGACGTCGCCGTGCTCGCAATCGGCTACAAGCTCGGCGTGCCGTTCCTGCCCGAGGCCTATCGTTCAAAGCTCGTCGATGCCGACGGGCAGTACCGCCTCTACCGCCTGATCGCCAACCCTGATCTGCCCGACATGGGCTTTGTCGGCTTCAACTCGTCCTTCTGCACCGTGCTCTGCGCCGATCTCGCGGCCAACTGGCTGGTGCGCTATGCCGACGGACAATTGGCGCGGCAGCCGACGGCGCAAGCGATGCGCGACAACATCGAGATGATGCTGCACTTCAAGCGCGTCGAGCGGCCGGCGGCGGGTGTCTATGGCGGGCTCTGCGTCGCGCCCTATCACTATCGCCACTTCGACGAGCTGATGGCCGATATCGGCACCAGGGAATCCTCGCGCAACGGACTGGCGGAACGCTTCCTGCCGCCGGACGCGGATGCCTATGCGCGCTATCTGGCCTCGGCGCCGCAGTACAAGGCGGCGGCATAGAGCATGATCCGGAAAAGTGCGCAGCGGTTTTCCCTCGCGACAAACGCGGAACGCGTTTGCGCGGAGATCATGCTCAATCAAGGAGCTAAAGCGCGATGACGATTCTCATCGCGCTTTTGAGGCGGAAAACGTCTCCGCCTACATCTGCGAGACGCCCCAGCGCCTGCCGAACACCGGCGGGCGCGACTGGATGGCCTTCCAGTCGAAGAAGTGATGATTGTCGGCCCAGGCATGAACCTCGGCCTTGCAGACGCTGCATCTGAAGCTGCCGGAGTGCTTTTCGGTGTGCTCCTCCTTTGTCGCGCTGTAGTTCATCCCGCAGCGCGGGCAGGCAAACTCTTCGATCGTCCATAAGCTGTTGGCCATGCGACTAATTTCTGCAGTTGAACTCTGCATTTGAGGGAACACTGGGGCAAAGCCTAATCAGTGCCGCTTTCGTGCCGGTAAACTATCGCACGGAGATTCGGTTAACGGCCGTTAGCCCTGTCTGGCGCCGGAAACCTGAGGTGCGGCGTTGCTGACCGTGCTGCCGACCTGGCGTCGGGTTCCCCCTGTCAATCTGCCCCCTTTGGCGGGGGTGCAAGACGGGCCGGCTTTGTTACACTCGCGGCCATTCCTGAGCGAGGTCCCCCTGCGTGACGCGCCCTTGCAATGTCCTGATGCTCTATCCGCTGTTTGTCGCGGACTCCTTCTGGAGCTTTGGCGAATCCTGCAAGCTGATGGGCGTTCGCCGTCCTGCGGCTCCGCTTGGGTTGATCACAGTGGCCGCGATGCTGCCGCGCGACTGGACCGTGCGGCTGATCGACTGCAACACGGCGGAGCTTTGTGACGACGATCTCGCCTGGGCCGACATCGTCTTCACCGGCGGCATGTTTCCGCAACAGGCCGATACGCTGCGCCTGATCGAGCTTTGCCGCGCGCGCGGTACGCCCGTTGTCGTCGGCGGCCCCGATCCGACGTCGAGCCCGCACATCTACGAGCTTGCCGACTTCCGGGTGCTCGGCGAGGCCGAAAGCGTCATCGACGACTTCGTGGCGGCCTGGGAGAGCGGCGCGCGATCCGGTGTCTTCACCGCGCCAAAATTCCAGGCCGACGTCACCAAAACACCGGTGCCGCGCTTCGACCTCTTGAGGCCTGAAGACTATCTCTATCTCGGCGTCCAGTACTCGCGCGGCTGCCCCTTCACCTGCGAGTTCTGCGACATCATCGAGCTCTACGGACGGGTGCCGCGAACCAAGACGACGCCGCAGATGCTGGCCGAGCTCGATGCGCTCTACGCGATGGGCTATCGCGGCCATCTCGACTTCGTCGACGACAATTTCATCGGCAACAAGAAATCGCTGCGGCTGTTCCTGCCGGTGCTCGCCGAGTGGCAGCGCGCCCATGATTATCCGTTCGAGCTCTCGACGGAGGCCTCGGTCAACCTCGCCGACGATCCGGAGCTCCTGAACCTGATGGCCGACGCGAACTTTTTCGCCGTCTTCGTCGGCATCGAAAGTCCGGACCCGGCGACGCTGGTCGCGATGCGCAAGAAGCAGAATACCAGGCGCAACATCGCCGAAAGCATCCACAAGATCTACGCCGCCGGAATGCTGGTGACCGCCGGCTTCATCGTCGGCTTCGACAGCGAGAAGGTGTCGATGGCAGATGCCATGATCGACTTTATCGAGGAGGCGGCGATACCCGTCTGCATGGTCGGCCTGCTCTTTGCGTTGCCGAACACACAGCTCACGCGGCGTCTCGCCCGCGAAGGCCGGCTGCATGCGAACCATGATCTGGCCTTGCCAAGCGCCAGCGGCGACCAGTGCACCGCCGGTATCAATTTCGATCCAGCGCGCCCGATGCGGGACATCTTGACCGATTACAAGACGGTGCTCGCGACCATCTATCGTCCGGATATCTATGCCAGCCGCATCGACCGGCTGATGACGTTGCTCGACCGCTCGCGGCAACGGCCCGAATTGCCCGAAGGCGACGTCCGCACAAAGGTCCGCGCGCTCGAGACCGTGCATCGTGTGACGTCGGCGATCCCCGAGGCGCACGGTCCGTTCTGGAAAACCTTCCTCGCCTGCGCCAAGCGCGACTCTTCCTCAGCCCGCATCGCAGTCGCCATGATCGCGGCCTATGCCCATCTCGGCCCGTTCGCGCGCCGCGTGGTGGAGGCGATCGACGTCCGGCTTGCGGCGCTGGATGAGACGGTGCCCGGCGCAACGGCTCCGAACCATCACGCGGCGCACACGCCGAACTAGGCAACTGCGGCGCATGGGCCGCCTTTGACACAATTCTGGTCGATCGTGCACGGGCTGAAAGGGGATTCGCCCTGCGCGTTGACAAATCTGTCACAAGCCACGCGGTTCTTTGCGGTGCAAGGCGCCGCGCTGCCATGGCTATGGTGTTCCACGGCTCGCGGTTTGTTGCTATCAAATCCGCTGGAGACCTGCCGCAGGCATACAACATACGGGGGCCACCGCGATGATGCGCGCGAATTTCTCGGGACAGATCGGCAAGGCTCTGGTCGCAATCGCGGCCGTCACGGCGCTCGCCGGCTGCGAACAGAAAAACACCTACGTCGCGCCGCCGCCGCCGAAGGTTGACGTCGCCACCCCCGTGCAGCGCACGATCACGCGCTATCTCGAAGCTACCGGCAACACCGCGCCAATCAAGAGCGTCGATCTCGTCGCACGCGTACAGGGATTTTTGCAATCGATCGACTATCAGGACGGCACCTTCGTCAAACAAGGCGCCACGCTGTTCACGATCGAGCCCGACACCTACAAACTCAAGCTCGAGCAGGCGCAGGCCGCTGAAGCCGGCGCGCAAGCCTCGCTCAAGCAGGCCGAGGCGGATTTCAGGCGGCAAACCGACCTCGTGCAACGGCAGGCGGTGTCGCAGGCGACGCTGGATACGTCCACCGCGACGCGCGACAACGCCCAGGCCAATCTCCAGCAGGCCCAGGCCAACACCAAACTCGCGCAGGTCAATTACGGCTACACCAAGGTGACCGCGCCGTTCGACGGCATCGTCTCGACCCATCTGGTCTCGATCGGCGAGCTCGTCGGCGTGTCCTCGCCGACCCAGCTCGCGACCATCGTCGCGATGGACCCGATCTATGTGAACTTCAACGTCAACGAACAGGACGTGCTGCGCATCCGCGCCGAAGCGCAGCGCCGTGGCATGACGGCGGCCGACCTCAAATCGCTGCCAGTCGAGGTCGGCCTGCAGACCGAGACCGGCTATCCGCACGAGGGGCACCTCGACTATGCGGCGCCGACCGTCAACCAGGCCACCGGCACATTACCGGTGCGCGGCATCATCCCGAACGAGAAGCGCGTGCTGCTGCCGGGCTATTTCGTCCGCGTCCGCGTGCCCGTCGACCAGCAGAAGGACGCCCTCCTCGTGCCCGACACCGCGCTCGGCAGCGACCAGGGCGGCCGCTACGTGCTCGTCGTCAACGCCGACAACAATGTCGAGCAGCGCAAGGTGCAGATCGGCCCGGTGGACAACGGGCTCCGCGTGATCGAGAGCGGGCTGACGGGAGACGACCGCGTCGTGATCGCCGGCCTGTTGCGCGTGATCCCCGGCCAGAAGGTCGATCCGCAGGCGCAGAAGATCGAGACGCCGCAAGCGTCGGCCAAGTAGGAGCCGGCCATGATCTCGAAATTTTTCATCGAGCGTCCCGTCCTCTCCAACGTCATCGCCTGCCTGATGATCCTGATCGGCGGCGTGGCGCTGTTCAACCTTGCGATCGCGCAATATCCGGACGTGGTGCCGCCGACCGTGCAGGTCACCACCCGCTATCCCGGCGCCAGCGCCAAGACCGTGATCGACACCGTGGCGCTGCCGATCGAGCAGCAGGTCAACGGCGTCGAGGACATGCTCTACATGCAGTCCTACAGCGGCTCCGACGGCACCTACACGCTGACGGTGACCTTCAAGATCGGCGTCGACCTCAACTTCGCACAGGTGCTGGTGCAGAACCGCGTCTCCAGCGCGCTGTCGCAATTGCCGCAGGCCGTGCAGAACCAGGGCGTCACGGTCCAGAAGAAGTCGACCTCGATCCTGCTGTTCGTGACGCTGACCTCGCCTGACGCGAAATACGACAGCCTCTATTTGAGCAACTACGCCACCATCAACATCCGCGACGAGCTCTCGCGCCTGCCCGGCGTCGGCAACGTCACCGTGTTCGGCGCCGGCCAGTATTCGATGCGGATCTGGCTCGATCCCAACAAGCTGCAGGTGCGCGGGCTGCAGCCGTCGGACGTGATCCAGGCGATCCAGCAGCAGAGCCAGCAGGTCGCCGCCGGACAGGTCGGCGCGCCGCCGACGCCGCCCGGACAGGCGTTCCAGTACACGCTCAACGTCAACGGCCGGCTCGACGACACCACGCAGTTCGAGAACATCATCGTCAAGACCGGCAATGCCGGCGACGTCACGCGGGTGCGAGACGTCGGCTGGGTCGAGCTCGGCGCGCAGACCTACAGCCAGATCTTCTCGCTGAACAAGCAGCCGGCCACCGGCATCGGCGTGTTCCAGTCGCCGGGCGCCAACGCGCTGCAGGTCGAGCAGGCCGTCGAGAAGAAGATGGCGGAGCTCGCAAAGGCGTTCCCGCAGGGCATCAAATACGACACGCCGTTCGACACCACGAAATTCGTGCAGGCTTCGGTTCACGAGGTCTACATGACCCTGATCGAGGCCGGCCTGCTCGTGCTGGTCGTGATCCTGGTGTTCCTGCAGGACTGGCGCGCGATGCTGGTGCCGGCGACGACGGTGCCGGTGACCATCATCGGCGCGTTCGCCGCGATGGCGGCGCTCGGCTTCACCATCAACATGTCGACGCTGTTTGCGATCGTGCTCGCGATCGGCATCGTCGTCGACGACGCGATCGTCGTTGTGGAGGGCGCCGCCCACAATATCGAGCAGGGCATGACCGGCCACGACGCCGCGATCCGTGCGATGGACCAGCTCTTTGCGCCGATCGTCGGCATCACGCTGGTGCTGATCTCGGTGTTCCTGCCGGCCTCGTTCCTCGCCGGGCTCACGGGCCGCATCTATTCGCAATTCGCACTCGTGATCGCGGCGACCGCACTGCTGTCAGCCATCAACGCGGCGACGCTGAAGCCGACGCAGTGCGCGCTGTGGCTTCGCCCGACGGTGCCGCCGGAAAAGCGCAATTTCTTCTATCGCGGCTTCAACGCCGTCTATAACAAGGTCGAGCGCGGCTACACGCGCCTGATCACCACGCTGTGCCGCCACGCCACGGTGTCGGTGGGAATTGCGCTGGTGCTGATCGGCATCGGCGGCTACGGCCTGTCGCGGGTGCCGACCGGATTCCTGCCGATCGAGGACCAGGGCTATCTGATTGCCGCAATCCAGCTCCCTGACGGCGCAGCACTCGAGCGGACGCAGAAGGTGCTCGACAAGGCCGCTGAGATCGTCAGCGGTTCGCCGGGCGTCGCCCAGGTCATCACCATTGCAGGCATCTCCGCACTCGACAACAGCGCGAGCCTCGCGAACGCCGGCGTCGCCTACATCATCCTGAAAGACTGGGACGCCCGCAAGGGACCGGGCGAGGATCTGCGCTCACTGGTCTATGGCCTCAACGACAAGCTCGCCACCATCATGGAGGCGCGCGTGCTGGTGCTGCCGCCGCCGCCGATCCAGGGCATCGGCAACGCGGCCGGCTTCTCGATGCAGGTCGAGCTGCGTGACGGCAACAGTGACTTTGCGAAGCTGCAGGCGATCACCGGCGCGATGGTGAGCAACGCGCAGAGCCAGAGCGCGCTGCAACGGGTGCAGTCGTCGTTCCGCTCCTCAGTGCCGCAATTCAACGTCGAGATCGACCGCATCAAGACCCAGACGCTGCACGTGACCACCGACCAGGTATTCTCGGCGCTATCAACTTATCTGGGCTCGTCCTACGTCAACCAGTTCAACAAGTTCGGCCGTGTGTTCCAGGTCTACACGCAGGCCGACCCGGCGTTCCGCGTCACCGAGCGCGACATCGCCAACATGATGGTGCGCAACTCCAACGGCGACATGATCCCGATCGGCACCGTGGCGAAGATCACGCCGATCACCGGGCCGTCGCTGATCAGCCTCTACAACCTCTATCCGGCGGCGACCATCGTCGGCCTGCCGGCGCAGGGCTACTCGTCCGGCCAGTCGCTGGAGCTGATGGAAGAGATCGCCGACAAGACGTTGCCGCCCGGCACCGGCTATGAATGGACGGCGATGTCCTATCAGGAGAAGGCGGTCTCGAACCAGATCTACTGGGTATTCGGCCTCGCCATGCTGCTGGTCTATCTCGTGCTCGCCGGCCAGTATGAGAGCTGGTATGCGCCGATCTCGGTGATCCTCGCAGTCCCCCTGTCGCTGATCGGGCCGATGCTGATCCTCAACGCCCTGAAGATCGACAACAACCTCTATTGCCAGATCGGCCTGATCCTGCTGATCGCGCTGTCGGCCAAGAACGCGATCCTGATCGTCGAGGTCGGGCTCGAGCTGCACGGCCGCGACGGCAAGCCGGTGCTGGAATCGGCCATCGAGGCGGCGCGCGCCCGCTTCCGCCCGATCCTGATGACGTCGTTCGCCTTCATCCTCGGCGTCGTGCCGCTGGTGCTCGCGACCGGCGCCGGCGCCAGCGCCCGCAAGTCGATCGGCATCACCGTGTTCTCGGGCATGCTGGCCTCGACCTGCCTCGCCGTGCTGTTCGTGCCCGCCTTCTTCGTGGTGGTGCAGCGCTTCGAGAACTGGCTCGCGTCGCGGAAGGCGGCGAAGGCGGCGCCGACGGTGCAGCCGGCGGCGGAGGCAAAATCGTAAGGTTGGCGGCGGGAAAAACAAAAATCGAAAACAACCCCATGCACAGTACATCACGACGCCGTGATCGAACTTCTATTTTTACGAAATTCGCTTGACCCGTCGGGCAAATCAGGGGTATATTGTCATCATTGCAGAACCTTCGGCAGCCGATGGCCGGGGGGAGACCGGAGAAGCCGAATGCGCTATTTCGCTCTCGCGATTGCGTCGTTTGAAGCTCTTCTTGCAAGCTGCTGCAACTCTCATGCTCAACCGACATGTGACCAGTTGCTCGGCTACTATCAAGCAGGGCTGGCACCCAAAGCGTTCGCGAGAGGCACCGGTGCCTGCGGATATTCGACCGGCCAGAAGGCGAGCTCACTTGAGGATGCGAAGTGGAAAGCTCTGAACGCTTGCCAGGGACACAGGGGTGCGAAGGATTGTCGCATCGTATTTTCGCAAGGCAAATAGCCGCTGCGCGCCGGTGCGGCTCACCGCTTGAAACCAGCAGCGCCGACACGCCGGACTGCCTGATCACTGCGTCGGCCACGCTGAGCCGATTTTGGTTGGTTCTGAGCTCATCAACCCCTGCTGACCCCAAGTAGCGACTTTAAGTCGGACGGGGAACGGTCCCTTTGACTGCCACGGCCGTCGTCGCAAAACTCCTCGCTCCGTCAGGTCCACCGCACAGGTAGGCGTCTCGAACGTCCGATTTCAGCTTGTCGGTCGTTCGCTCTGAGAGCGTCGAGAGGAACGAGGCCAGTGTGCCCTGACCGTGTATCAGCGGCTCCCAGTAATCGTCGAAGCTGCCGAACTCCATCCGAATGGTCAGAGACGTTTCGCGGACCTGTTCCAGCCCTCCCTGAACAAAGACGCTCACGAGCTGCCCGGGTCCGGTCATCGGCCGGGTGAGAGCGATCGACCGCCGCTCCATCGCCGCCGGCTCAATCGCGCAGAATGTGTCCCAAAACATGCGTTGGCTCGGCATCCCGCCGAACGTATCCCATACCGTCGCGGCAACGACGCCTCCAGGGCGAACCACGCGGCGCATCTCCGAAACGGCTTTCGAGGGATCAGACACGAAATGGAGAACAAGCAAGGATAGCGCCCGGTCGAATTGTCCGTCACCATATGGCAGGGCACAGGCATCGCCCTGCCGGGCGACGATCCTCGGGTCCCTGCTCTTCTGCTTCAGGGCTTCGACAAATTGCTCCTCGAAGTCGATCGCTTCGATGGCGTCGACCTCACAGCTTTCCGCAATCGCCAGCGTCAGGCTTCCGGTGCCGCATCCGACGTCGAGCACCCTTTCGTGCACGCCGATGCCGGCGAAATCCAGGAAGAGAGGCGCAAGACGCTGGCTCCATCTTCCCATGAACGACTCATAACCGGCAGCACCCTTCGAAACGAAATTTGAAACCATGCCCCACCAATCCAAATAGACCTTGAGACAACAGATTGCCTATCAACGGCGCGACGATTTTAGCCCGCGCGCCCCAGGCAACAAGTCTCCGCTTCGACGCAGCTCCCGCGGGAGGGGCCGGCTATTCGGCCGGGCTCGCCGCCAGGCTGGCCGCAGGTGTCCGTATCTCGCGCGGCAGGATGATCGCGGCCGCGATCGCCAGCAGGCAGAGCGCGGCAAAGGCGTGCAGCATGGTGACGAAGCCGCCCTGCTCGTAGAGCCAGGCGACCAAGCCGACGGACGCGCCGGCGGCGGTGAAGCCGACGAAATAGCGCACTGCGTAAGCGCGCGAGCGCCATTCCTCGGTGGTGTATTTTCCGACCATGGCGTCGTTGACGGTGACCTGCCCGAACGCGCCCATGACGATGCCGATCGACACCAGAATGAGCGGCAGGTTCTGCAGGCTCGCGGCGAGATACAGGAACGGCGCCAGCATGAAGGACAACGGCAGCGCCACCGTCTTCAGCGAATAATGATCGAGCAGGCGGCCGATCGTGTACTGCGTCATCGCGCCGAACACATAGACACAGGCCGCGATCACGCCGAGCAGCGCCGGGCTGCTGGTGAGATCGGCGAGCCGCTCGGCGAACAGTTTTGGCAGCGCCACCGTGACCGCGTTGAAGGTGGTGGAGATCGCGATCACGACGATCAGCAGCGACAGGATCACGCGCCACATGTCCTGCTTGGCGACACGCGCCTGGGCGGCCGCCTGCTTCGATCCCTTGCGGTCCTCGTGCACCACTGACAGCGCGAAGACCACGCCGATCAGCATCGTGACGACACCGGGGACGATGAAGGCGTAGCGCCAGCCGAGATATTGTCCGATGACGCCGGTGACCAGCGCCGACGAGGCAACGCCAAGATTGCCCCAGACGCCGTTCAGCCCCATCTCGCGGCCGAGCTTCTCGGCATAGGAGACGATCATCGCGGTGCCGACGGGATGATAGATCGAGGCGAAGATGCCGATCGCGAGCAGGGCGGCGCCGAGCTGGGCCGGCGTCTGCACGAAGCCCACCGACACCATGGAGGCGCCGATGCCGAGGAAGAAGATCAGCATCATGTGGCGGCGGCTCCAGCGGTCGCCGAGCCAGCCGGTGAGCAGCGATCCGGCGCCGAAGGCGACGAAGCCGGGCGTCGCGTAGGGCAACAGCTCCGCATAGGCCATGCCGAGGGCCGGCCCCATGACGATCACGGCCGCGGCAAAGATCAGCATCGAATAATGGTCGATGAAGTGCGCGGCGTTCACGAAGCTGATGACCCGGCTGGGACTGTTCATTAAGGCGTTTCCTGCGGCGTTTCCCTGGCGGGCATGAATCTTTGCCCGAAATGAGTTATATGTCGGAGCCATGACGGGATGCCGCCAATGACTATCGTCGAAACGCCAATCCTCCGGGAGGTCCGGAGCAACCATCTGTCGCCGGCCGGCGTGCATCTGGTCGCGCGCGATTATCCCAAGGGCATGCGGATCGACCTCCACATGCACCGCGAGGCCCAACTGATCTATGCAGCCAAGGGCACGATGCAGGTGACGACGCCCGAGGGGCGCTGGCTGGTGCCACCGGACCGCGCGGTCTGGATGCCGGCCGGGCGCGAGCACGCCATCGACCTGCTCGCCGATATCGAGATGCGCACGCTGTATTTCGACCTCGCCTGGCTGACGCGCGAGCAGCGCAATGAGGGACTGACCAGGGAGTTCGTGGTCCGGGTGTCGGCGCTGCTGCACCAGGCGATCCTCGCGCTGTTCGACTCGCGCAACACGGCGGAACGCACCGAGCTTTTGGTGCGGCTGGTGATGCTCGAGCTACACCAGGCCGAGGACTCCGCGACCTTCGTTCCGCTGCCGCGGGAACCGCGCTGCCGGCGCGCCGCGATGATCGTGCTCGACGATCCCACTGCCATCCACGAGATCGAGACGCTGGCGCGCGAGGTCGGAACCTCGGCGCGCACGCTGTCGCGGCTGTTCTCGGCGGAGACGCAACTGAGCTTCAAGAGCTGGTGCCAGCGCGCCCGCGTTGCCGCCGCGATCGAACGGCTGTCGACGGACGCCAATGTCTCGGTGAAGCAGCTCGCCGCCCAGCTCGGTTATGCCAGCGTTCCCGCCTTCTCCGCCGCGTTTCGCCAGGTGACGGGGCGGACGCCGACGGAATTTGCGGGGAAGATTTAGCGCACCCCCATCATTGCGAGCGCGGCGAAGCAATCCGGAATCCTTCCACGGCAACAGTCTGGATTGCTTCGCTGCGCTCGCAATGACGGCGTGTGGGGTAGCTGCCTCGTCCTCCAAATGCCACCGGGGGCATGACAGATTCCCCGGTGGCGCATGGCACAGCTAAAGATGCAAAAAACTTGCGCTTGATTGTGATCGGCTTCCGCCCAAATCCTGTGTAATCTTGCCGCGAGCAAATCCGGATACGAAAGTCCTCATGGCCAACGCGTTCTTCTCCGACCTCCTGACCACGATTTCCGAGCGCGGGCGCACGCTGTTGCGGCGCGCAGGGTCCTCTGACGCCGGTCAGGATACGGACGGTCTGGTCCAGCTCTGCAACGCGCTCTTGTCCGGACGCGGCGAGGCGTCCGGCACGGCCATGGCGCGGGATGTGCTCGATCTCTACCAGGAGCTCGACGCCACGCAGCGCCACGCCTTTTTCGAGGCGCTGGTGCGCGATTTCGGCCCGGACCGCGAGAAGCTGGCGCAGGCGGTCGAAAAGTGGCGCGCGCAGCCCGACGACGAAGACGCGAGCAGCCTGCATTTTGCCTCGGAGCCGCGGCGCCAGGAGCTGATCCGCCGGCTTAACCGCGCGCCCGGCGGCACCGGCGATCTCGTCAGCATGCGCGCTGATCTGCTGGGCATGATGAAGGGGCACAATGATCTCGCAGCGCTCGACCGCGACGTCGTGCATCTGCTCTCGTCTTGGTTCAACAGGGGGTTTCTCGTGCTGCGCAGGATCGACTGGTCGACACCGGCCAACATCCTCGAAAAGATCATCCGTTACGAAGCCGTGCACGAGATCTCGGACTGGGACGATCTGCGCCGCCGCATCGATCCCGTGGACCGGCGCTGCTACGCCTTCTTCCATCCGGCGCTGGTGGACGAGCCGCTGATCTTCGTCGAGGTCGCGCTGACCGAGACGATCCCGGGCGCGATCGCGCCGTTGCTCGCCGTGGACCGCCAGCACTTGCCCATCGAGAAGGCGCGCACCGCCGTGTTCTACTCGATCTCCAACACCCAGCGCGGCTTAGGGGGCATCTCGTTCGGCAGCTTTTTGATCAAGCAGGTGGTCGAGGAGCTGCGCCGCGAAACGCCAAAACTCGACACTTTCGTGACGTTGTCGCCGGTGCCGGGCTTCATGCAATGGCTGAAGCAGGACAAGGACGTTCCGCTCAGCGACGACGACCGCGAAATCCTGAAACGCCTCGACGACCCGAAATGGTTCGAGCATCCCGAGATCACCGCGCAGTTGCGCGGCGTGCTGGAGCCGCTCGCGGCCTACTACTTCCTGAAGGCGCGCACGCCGAAGGGGCGCATGATCGATTCCGTCGCCCGCTTCCATCTCGGCAACGGCGCGCGGCTGGAGCGGATCAACTGGCTCGGCGATCTCTCGCCAAAGGGAATGCGCGAATCCGCCGGGATCATGGTCAACTATCTCTACCGCCTCGACGACATCGAGAAGAACCACGAGGCCTACGCCAATGACGGCGAGGTGGTGGCCTCGAGTGCGGTGAAGAAGCTGATCAAGGGTGAAGGGCGGCGGTTGCTGGATATGCGGTTGTCGTAGGGGCGATGTCGTGTTGAGAGATTATTGCGAACCATCCCCATCGTCGTCCCGGACAAGCGCGCGGAGCGGCGCGCCGATCCGGGACCCATAACCACAGGAAGTGGTTTGGCGAAGACTCGGAGTTACCAGCTTCGCGCAACGACTTCTCCCTGGGGTTATGGGTCCCGGATCGGAGCGCGCTTATTGCGCGCTTGTCCGGGACGACACTGAGTCAATTAGCACGGCCGTCGCGCAGCCCCTACTCCGCCAGCGCCTTCATCTCCTTGTAGAGATCGGACTTCCCCTCGAAGCCGATGCCGGGCAGGTCGGGCATGGTGATGTGCCCGTTCTCGACACGCACGCCGTCGGGGAAGCCGCCATAGGGCTGGAACAGGTCGGGATAGCTCTCATTGCCGCCGAGGCCGAGGCCGGCTGCGATGTTGAGCGACATCTGGTGGCCGCCATGGGGGATGCAGCGGCTTGGCGACCAGCCATGGGTCTTCAGCACGTCCAGCGTGCGCTGATACTCGCAGAGGCCGTAGGACAGCGCGCAGTCGAATTGCAGCCAGTCGCGGTCCGGCCGCATGCCGCCATGGCGGATCAAATTGCGGGCGTCCTGGTGGCTGAACAGGTTTTCGCCTGTGGCCATCGGGCCCGGATAGAAGTCGGCAAGGGCTGCCTGCAATGAATAGTCGAGGGGATCGCCGGCCTCCTCGTACCAGAACAGCGGATAGTCGCGCAGCATTTTTGCGTAGGCGATCGCGGTCTCCAGGTCGAAGCGGCCGTTGGCATCGACCGCGAGCTGCGCGTCCTTGCCGATCTCCTTCAGCACCGCCTCGATGCGGGTGCGATCTTCCTCGACCGGTGCGCCGCCGATCTTCATCTTCACGACGTTATAGCCGCGATCGAGATAGGAGCGCATCTCGCCGCGCAGCATCGAGAGATCCTTGCCGGGATAATAATAGCCGCCGGCGGCATAGACGAAGACGCGCGGGTTGGCTGTCAGGCCGTGCCGCTCGGCGAGCAAGCGAAACAGTGGTTGGCCCGCGATCTTCGCCACCGCATCCCACACCGCCATGTCGATGGTGCCGACCGCGACCGAGCGCTCGCCATGCCCGCCCGGCTTCTCATTGGTCATCATCGCGGCCCAGACCTTGTCCGGATCGAGATTGTCGCCGGCCGCGTTCAAGAGCGACTTCGGCTCGGCTTCGAGGATGCGCGAGGCAAAGCGCTCGCGGATCAGGCCGCCCTGCCCGTAACGTCCGTTGGAGTTGAAGCCGTAGCCGACGACCGTCTTGCCGTCACGCTTCACGTCGGTGACGACGGCGACCAGGCTGGTCGTCATCTTGGTGAAGTCGATATAGGCGTTGCGGATCGGCGAGGAGATCGGCTTTGTGATCTCGCGGACGTCGACGATGCGGACGGACATGGCTTTAACTTTCTCGCGGGCTCTCTCCTCTCGTCATGGCCGGGCTTGTCCCGCCCATCCACGACCTTTCCCGCAGCGCCAAGAA
>NZ_PPPT01000213.1 GCF_006483445.1 Bradyrhizobium guangdongense
CGGTCGGGCAGCGACAGCAATTCCACCGCGGTGTCGTGCGTGACCTGCGACAACAGGCCGAGCACGGTGGCGACGTCCTTCTCGTAGCCGGCGATCAAATCGCGCTCGACCTTGCGGTCGGCGCTGTAGCCGAAGACGTCGAGCGGGGTGCCGCGCAGAAAACGGAATTTTGCCAGCCAGCGGAACACGCCGAGCATCCACGGGCCGAAGGCCCGCTTCTTCGGGCGGCCCAGCGCATCGACACCGGACGCCAAAATTGGCGGCGCGAGGTTGAAGCTGAACTTGTAGTCGCCTTCGAACTGGTCGCGAAGCTGCTGCTCGAACTTTCCGTCGGTGAAGAGCCGCGCAACTTCATACTCATCCTTGTAGGCGAGCAGCTTGGCGTAGTTGATCGCGACTGCACGCGGCAGCGCGTCACCATAATTGCCCTTCACGGCGGCGTCGCGGACCTGATCGACCAGCTTGCGGTAGCGTTTTGCGAGACGGCCGTTCTGGTAGGCGGTGAGATGCTTGGTGCGATACTCGATGATCTCGTCGAGCGTCATCGCCTCAAGCGACTTCGGCGCGACCACCTCGTCCGTTCCCTTCAGCATGTCGGCGAGGCGCTGGGGATCGGCAACCGCCAGACGTCCGAGCCGGAAAGCTTCCTTGTTCATCTTGATGGCGACGCCGTTGACCTCGATCGCCTGCTCGATGGCCTCGGCACCCACAGGCAGAAGCCCCTTCTGATAGGCGTAGCCCATCATCATCATGTTGGTGGCGATGCTGTCGCCGAGGAGCTGCTCGGCCGGCTTGGTGAAGTCGAAGAAGGCGGAATCCTTGTGCAGCGCGGTTTCCAGCACCGCATTCAGCTTGCGGGTCTGGAAGTTGAAATCTCGGTTGAGGATGAAGTCGGCGGTGGGAATGACGTGGCTGTTGATGATGCCGTGGGTGCGGCTGGAATCGCAGAGCGTGATGGTGTCCTTGGCGACAGCGACCACCTCGTCCGCCGCGAGCACGAGATCGGCGGTGCCGGTGACGATGCGCGAGCATGTTACCTCGGCGGGGTGATCCGACAGGCGGACGTGGCTCAGCACCGCGCCGCCCTTCTGCGCGAGGCCGGACATGTCGAGGATCATCGAGGCCTTACCCTCGATATGCGCAGCCATGCCGAGCAGCGCGCCGATCGTCAGCACGCCGGTGCCGCCGACGCCGCCGACCGCGATGTTGTAGGGTTTTTCGAGCGTCGGGCGTGACGCGGGCTCTGGCAGCGCGCCGATGTCGGCGAGCTCCGCCGGCGCGCGATGGCGCGGCGCCCCGCCGTCGATGGTGACGAAGGACGGGCAAAAACCCTTCACGCAGGAATAGTCCTTGTTGCAGGACGACTGGTTGATGGCGCGCTTGCGGCCGAACTCGGTCTCGAGCGGCTCGACCGAGATGCAGTTCGACTGCACCGAGCAATCGCCACAGCCTTCGCAGACCGCCGGATTGATCATCACACGCCGTGCCGGATCTTCCATCAGGCCGCGCTTGCGGCGGCGGCGCTTTTCGGCGGCGCAGGTCTGCACGAAGACGATAGCGGACGTGCCCTTGTACTCGCGGCACATCTTCATGACGGCGTCGAGCTCGTCGCGATGGAATTTTTTCACGCCGGGCGCGATGCTGTCGGCCGGATAGGCGTCGGGAGTCTCGGAAACCAGGTAGATCTCGCGGATGCCTTCGGCGTGGAGCTGGAAGGTGATCTGCTGCGGCGAGAGATCGCCGTCATGGCGCTGGCCGCCGGTCATGGCGACGGCGTCGTTGTAAAGGATCTTGTAGGTGATGTTGGTCTTGGAGGCGACCGCCTGACGGATCGCCAGATAGCCGGAATGGAAATAGGTGCCGTCGCCGAGATTGGCAAAAATGTGGTTCTCGTTGGTGAAGGGCGCGATGCCGACCCACGGCACGCCCTCGCCGCCCATATGCGTAAAGGTCTCGGTCGAGCGGTCCATCCACAGCGCCATGAAATGGCAGCCGATGCCGGCAAGCGCGCGACTTCCTTCGGGGACCTTCGTCGATGTGTTGTGGGGACAGCCGGAGCAGAAATACGGGGTGCGGGAGACCGGCGCTGTCGGGATCATCTGGGACGCCTGGCGACCGTTGAACCAGTCGGCCTTGGCGCGGAGCATTTCGGCGATTTCAGGATTGAGATTAAGCCGGAGAAGTCGTTCGGTCAGCGAGCTGGCAAGCGAGGCGACGCTAAGCTCGGCGGCGAACGTGAGAAAGCGTTTGTCGTGCTCGTCCATCTTGCCGACGATGCGCGGGCGGACGTCGTCACGCCAGTTGAACAGCTCCTGCTTGACCTGGTTCTCGACGATCTCGCGCCGTTCCTCGATGATGAAAATCTCCTCCAGGCCGACCGCGAACTGCCGTACGCCTTCCGGCTCCAAGGGCCAGGGCATGCCGATCTTGTAAAGCCGCAGCCCGATCTTGGCCGCGACCTCCTCGGTAATGCCGAGCTCGCGCAGCGCCTGGCGGACGTCCTCATAGCTCTTGCCCGACGCCATGATGCCGAAGCGCGCGTTCGGCGAATCCATGGTGACGCGATTGACCTTGTTGGCGCGCGCAAAGGCGATCGCGGCAAAGCCCTTGTAGTCCTGCAGGCGGCGGTCCTGCTCGAAGCGGTCGTCGGGCCAGCGCAGATTGAGCCCGCCGGGCGGCATCTCGAAGTCGGTCGGGATGATGAAGGGCTTCATCTCATCTGTGAGATCGATCTCGGCGGTGGTCTCCACCGTCTCGGTAATCACCTTCATGCCGACCCAGCAGCCCGAGTAGCGCGACATTGCGATGCCCAAGAGGCCCATCTCGATCATCTCGTGGATGCTCGAGGGATAGAGATAGGGCATCAGCGCCGACATGAAGGCGTGGTCGGACTGATGCGGGACGGTCGAGGATTTTGCGCCGTGGTCGTCTCCGGCCAGACAAAGAACGCCGCCGTTCTTGGCTGAACCTGCCGCATTGCCGTGGCGAAAAACGTCGCCGCAGCGGTCGACGCCGGGACCCTTGCCGTACCAGATGCCGACGACGCCGTCGTATTTTGCGCCGGGCGAGAGGTTGAGCTGCTGCGAGCCCCAGACCGCGGTTGCCGCAAGGTCCTCGTTCACGCCGGGCTGGAACTTGATGTTGTACTGCTCGAGATGTTTTCGGGCGGCGAAGAGTTGCTGATCGTAGCCGCCGAGCGGCGACCCGCGGTAGCCGGAAATGAAGCCAGCCGTGTTCAGCCCTGCGGCGCGATCCCGCCTAATCTGGGCCATCGGCAGGCGGACCAGCGCCTGGATGCCCGTGGTGAAGACGTGTCCCGTTGCTTGTGTGTATTTTTGATCGAGACTGATCGGACCCTGGTTGATGCCCATGAACGTCCTCTTATGCCGCCCTAAACCCTTGGTCCCGCCCGTTGTTTTTAGCTAGGTCGGGCCGACCGCCCGCGCCACTCTATGTCGGATATTTAACGCTCCGCATCACAAATCTGGAGCAATCCGCAGGCCGACATGAATTCGCAATTTCGTGGCCGGAAGGGCGCCCGGTTTTTCACTTTGTGTCAGCTTACCCCGGGCGTCGCGAAACGACGTAACGTCCCTATAATGGGGATCATGGCGTTTGGTCGCAGGGAAGGCGTGACGATGCGGGCGATTCTGGTGTGTCTGGTCTTGTGCAGTGCAATTGCAGGCACGGCAGCGGCCAGCGAGCCTTCGCCGGAGACGATCGCCCGCGGCAAAGCGCTTGTCGAGGCCGGCGATTGCGCAAGCTGCCACACCGCCGATCCCGCAAAGCCGTTCGCCGGGGGCAAGCGCATCGATACGCCCTTTGGCGGCATCTATGCGCCGAACCTGACACCGGATCGCGAGACCGGGATCGGAGGCTGGACCGACGCCGATTTCACGCGCGCGCTCCGTTTCGGTATCGCGCCGGACGGCTCGAACTACTACCCCGCCTTCCCCTACCCTTACTTCAGCAAGATGACCAAGGACGACACGCTGGCGATCCGTGCCTATCTCGGCACACAGGCGCCCGTCACCAACCGCAACAAGCCGACCGAGTTGCGCTGGCCGCTGAACTACCGCGTGATGATGCGCGCCTGGAACTGGCTATTCTTCAAGCCCGGCCTGTTCGAGCCGGACCAGTTCAAGACCGCGGCGTGGAACAGGGGCGGCTATCTCGTCAATGGCCTCGGCCATTGCGGCGCCTGCCACACGCCAAAGAACTGGTTGGGCGCGGACAAGAAAGAGCTGGCGTTTTCCGGCAGCCCGATCGACGGCTGGTTCGCACCACGGCTCGACGGCGCCGCGCGCAGCGGCCTGAAATCCTGGAGCGTCGACGACATCGTCGAATATCTCCAGAGCGGCCGCAACGCCAGGAGCCACGCCGGTGGGCCGATGGCCGAGGTCGTCGTCAACTCGACCTCGAAGATGAGCGACGCCGATGTGCGGGCCATCGCGGTGTATCTGAAGGGCCTGTCGCCCGGCCCGCCCGAGCCGGCTGTGACGCCCCCACCGGACAGCGAAATGAAGGCCGGGCAAGCGATCTACGCGCGGGCCTGCATCGCCTGTCACGAGGCCGACGGTTCGAGCGCGCCGCGGATCTATCCCCCGCTGCCGGGCAACGCACTGCTGCTCTCGGCCGATCCCGCCTCGACGTTGCGCGTCATCCTCGACGGCGCGCAGACGGTAACGACCCCGCGCGCGCCCAATACGGGCTCGATGCCGGCCTACGCGAAGCAATTGTCGGACGAGCAAGTCGCCGCCGTCACCAACTACATCCGCAATTCCTGGGGCAACGCGGCGCCGCTGGTGACGCCGGCGCAGGTCGCGAAGGCGCGGCGCTAGCCCGGTGGCCCCCGCCGCTCGTCGCCGGTGAAGACGAACTTTGGCATCTCCCATTTGTAGCGCACCGCGAGCAGGCGAAAACTGATGCCGAGCACGAACGTCAGGATCGTCCAGAGCTCGGCATTGATCTGCAGGCCGAACGCAGTCGCATAGAACAAGCCGGTGACGACGGAGACGCTGGCGTAGAGTTCTGAGCGAAACAGCAGCGGCACGTCGTTGCAGAGCACGTCGCGCAGCACGCCGCCGGCGCAGCCCGTCACCATGCCTGACACGATGACGATGGGAAGCGACGCATCCATCTGCCAGGCAACGTCGCAGCCGGCCATGGTGAAGACCACGAGCCCGATGGCATCGAGCACGATGAAGGCAAGGTTGAGCCGGTGCACGAGGCGCGCGATCAGGATCGTGATGAAGGCGGCACCGCCCGTGATCGCGAGATAGATCGGATTCTGTACCCAGGCGAGCGGATAATGGCCCAGCAGTAGATCGCGAATGGTGCCGCCACCGAGCGCGGTGATGCAGCCGAGGAAGCAGACGCCAAGCCAGTCCATGCTGCGACGTCCCGCAGCAAGCGCTGCCGTCATCCCTTGCGCGGCAAGTGCAACGAGCGAAAGAAAGTGCAACACGCTATCGCTCGGCGGAAGGCTCCACATCGCCATTGTTCCCGTTTCGACGATGGAACTTACGTTGCAAGTTCCGTCATGAACAGGTTCCCGATTCCCGGCGCGAGGACAACATGCGACGAAAGCATGAGATGCCCGGAACCGAAATCCGCATCCATCGGTTGTCTTGCCGCAATCAATCGAGGAGATCCAATCGATGGCTGACGACCGTTTCCCCAACGAGTATCGCCCCAACCTTGCCGACGATGAGTATCTTCGTTCGGCACGCCGCGACGCCCAGCTCCAGGCCGACCCGGAACTAGGGGAAGGCCCCGCCTCCAGCGGCAAGATCGCGCTGTTCGCCGTGGCGATCGCACTGGTGCTCGGCGCCGTGTTCTACGGCCTGAACAACAGCAATGTGAACCAGGCTTCGACCGACACCCCGGCGAAGACCGCGCAGACGGCGCCCGCGACCAATCCAGCCGCACCTCCCGGCATGCGTGACGTAACGCCGCGCAACAACACCGAGCCGGGCACGACCACGGGTGCGGCGCCGAGCCGTCCGGCTCCGCCAGCCCCTGCTGCTCCGGCAGCCCCGTCTGATGCGGGCAAGTCGCAGTAAGCTGGCTCAAGAAGTGTAAGACGAGAGCGGCGGG
>NZ_PPPT01000214.1 GCF_006483445.1 Bradyrhizobium guangdongense
GACGCGGCGGCCCCAGGCATCCGGCGCGGCGTCGCGGATGCAATTCGGCATCATCAACCCAGGTGTCAGGGGAAGCGCGCCGCTGCGCAGCGGCAGCTCGGGGTCGTAAAGCGCAATCGCGTTGTTGCGCGCCAGATAGCTGCGTCCGTAGTTGAAGTGGAGTTGGTTGCCGACAGCAGACAATCGGCCCGCCACGACGGGCGAGATCGCGTCGGGCAGCCAGACCCAGACAAAAGCTTCGGTCGGCGTCTTTTCAGAAGTCGTCATCGGGCTTCTTGCGAGGCATGTGCACGGATTTCGGCAACAGCGTCATGACGGCCGAGTTCGAGGCGAGGGCGCTATTCAGGGCTCGTTCGTCGGCGTTGAACAGCGGGACGCCCGCGATCGCGGCGGCTTCGAAGACCGCGCCCAGCGCACAGCCAGGATCTCCGTTCTCGATGCGCCGCAAGAGCCCGCGCGAAACGCCCGCCCGGTCGGCGAACTCCTCAGTCGTCATTCTCCGGTCGATGCGCGCCTTGCGGATGAGTTGGCCGAGCAGCGTGGCCGCATCCTTGGCGTAGCGGGAGTACGGGCGAGCTTTTTTGGGCATAATTGATCCAATAATAGGCCATAATACTTATTTTGGTTCATTTATAGACCGGTAAAATGACAAAAGTCAAGATACCGGTCCATGCATAGCCCATATTAGATAATTTGGCCTATATATAGATCGAAATGACTGACAATCATGATGGGCAATCTCAGTCGGAGTCACTAGCGTCTGCCGGACGATCACTCCAACTCCCGCAGCAGCATCCGCACCTCACCCAGCAAGTCCCGAATTTGCCGTTGCTCGGCGCGGCTCTTCTTTGTGAACAGCCCGTGCTTCAGCGCGTTCCGGTTTCGCCGCGGCGCTCCAGATCCCTCGGCGCCGCCGTGCATGCGACAGCGCATCTTGCCGCGCGCAGCCGGTGCGCAGCATGCAGCGCCGCTGCGCGTCCGGGCCCCGCAGCGCGGGCTTGCCCGCATCGCCTCCGTGTTGCGGGCGTGTCCGCTCATCGATGGAGGTCTCGCCACACGGAGACGCCTTCTCGCTCGCCGGCATCGTGCGTGGGGACGTCTTTGGCGCCGATCGGCTCGTCTTCCCGTCTTGGCGGATAAACGATGACGCGCTCGATCCGCGTGATCGGGTCACTGTCCTGCGCTCCGGCCGGCTGGCCGCGGTTCCTGTAACGGTTGAGCGCATCGATCTGCGCCGGAAAGGTTCGCAGCAGCCGGACCAGGGGCAGCGTGCGGCTGTCCTGGCTTGCAATGTCGTCGGCGCCGGCGAGGCGATGGGCGCATCGCATCGCGATCACGTGCACCGACACCATCTGCGCCACCAGCATGGCCTCGATGGCATCCCGCGGCCTGATGCTCTTCATCAGCGAAATCATCAGCGGGAGATCGGACTTGTCGGGCTTTCGTCCGTTGACGCTGGCGTTGACCAGTTGCTTCAGGATGCCGTTCAGCGCTTCACGATCCGGCGCGCCGAGGGCTTCCATCATCAACTGTTCGCCGAGTTGGCGATCGGGGTGGTCGATCCAGAAGCCGCGCGAGGAGACCTTGATGCGCGGGGTGTCGCCTTTTGCTCGATCGTCCGGAACGATCGTCGGCTTGGTCGGATAGTCCGTGGCTGGAGTCATGTCGATTGCGTCCTTGGGCGCAATGCTGCGCGGCCCGCTGCTGCGGGCGACATACCCGCCGCGCTGAGCTGCTCTAAGCTTCGTTGTCGATTGAGGTTTTCACCTGCGATCGCACGGCGGCGTGCCCGTCGGGCAGGCCGGAGAGGTGCGATTCGTAAAATCCGCAGTATGCCTATATGCCACTGATTTGCCCGACGGGTCAAGAGCAATTTCGGCTTTTCGGCAAAATTGTTCTCGCGGCCGAATTTCTACTGTGCATGGGGTTGTTTTCGGCGTCTTTTTCGCCGTGACCTCGCCGGTGGCGGACGACGAGAAGCCGGTCTGACGACTAGCGTTCGCTGGAGGCGAGGCGCAGAGGACGCCCCCTCGCGCTCTTTGCGGTTACGCGAGCCGCGATCACGTTACGCGCCTTCCCCTTCTTCAACAGCAGTGCAAAGCGCTTTCGTGCACGATTGCCCGCGATCCTCATCTCCGCTTTCCGGATCAGTGCCAGCACGTTCGCCGCGGCAGATGCCGGAACGTGAGCGACCTTCCTCGCCTTGGAGAGGCCGCCGACACCTTCGCAGGGCGCTTCGCGCGGCAGATCGATGCGGATGGCGAGCGTATCGGCGTCCTCGATCCAGTCCTCCGCCTTGGTGCCGGTGATGATCCGGACATAGTCGCGCGTCTCGCGCGGCAGCGCGCTCTGACGGCCCAACCATTTCTGGATGCGGCCGCTTCCCGCGTTGTAGGCGGCCGCGGCGAGGCCGAGATTGCCAAAATCGTCGCGCAGCTTGCGCAGCAGCCTTGCGGACGCGGGCAGCGCCTGCATGGGATCGAAGGGATTGTCGAGCCCGACTTCCGCGGCCGTTTCCGGCATGAACTGCGCGACGCCTTGCGCGCCGGCAGGACTGACCTCGTTGGAACGGAAGCGGCTCTCCTGCCAGAGCAGCCGCGCAAAGAACGGTACGGGAATTCCGCTCGCCTCGGCAGCTTTGCGCAGCGCATGACAGAACTGGTCGGAAGGGGACATGGATGGTTGCTCGTCGGCCTCGACCGCGTCCGGCGCGGGGATGGCCGGCACGAGCTCGGCGCGTGCATTGGTCTGCTCGATGGCCTGCACGCTCGCGAGGAACAGTTCGACCAGCGGAAGGAGCGGAGAGGACGCCTCGCGTCGAGGCGCGGTGTCGTCGACAATCGATTTCTGTTGAAATGACGAGGCGTCGAAATCGCACATCAGAATCAGGCACGCGGCGCAAGCCGCGATGACAAATCGCATTGCGTGGAAGTCCTCGAACTGTGGGATGAACGGCCAGCGCTTGGCACCGGCGATAAGGACTTCTTAACCGCAATTGCGGCGAAGCTGCGATTCCAGGAGTCTGGCCGGTGTTAGTACGGTGTTCCCTTGGCGGAAAGTTCCGCTATCGCCCGGGAATTCACGGGCGCGCACCAGCAACGGCGCGGCAAGCGCAGCGGCAGAACCGGCTGCGTGGCGTCTTCAGGCTTTGGGAAAATCCTTGCGCATCGCGATCTCGGCGGCATCGCCCGGCGACAGCACGCCTTCTTCGAAAGCGGCCTGCGGCTTGGTCATGATGTCGTAGAGCGAGATGCCCTTGATCGGCTTTGCCAAGAGCTCGCGGACGCAATCGGCGAGCGTGCCGTTATAGACCATATAGGGTGTGCCGCGATCCCTCAGCCGCTCGCCTTTGAGCGAGGGCCATTTCTTCAGTTCGGCCGGCGCGTCGTACGCGATCGGCGTGCCTTCCTTGAACATGCGTCGGGGCCCCGGTGGCTGTATCGACCGCAGTCTAAAGCCGCCGGGGTAAACGCTTGTTAAAGAATTAGCTCAACTACGCCGCAACGAAAGCCAGCAGCGTTCCGTTGGCCTTGGCCGGCGGCGCGCAGACCGCGGACCCGCTGCGCACTGCGGCCGCACCCAGCGCCTTCTCGGTTGCCGCGAGATCGCCGCTGATGAAGACCAGCGCCGCGCCGCCGCGCTCAGGGATACCGTCGAGCGATACGCCGGGATAACGCTTGCCGAGCTGATCGCGCGTCAGGAAGACGAAGTCGGCGCGCCCGCCGCCCGAAGGCACGGTGACGGCGCCGTCAGCTTCGGTCTTGGGCTCGCGATCGATCAGACGGGACAGATGTGCTGCTTCCTTTGCGGGCTCGGGCGAGGCGATCAGCACCTGTTTCAGCCGCTTTGCCGCGTTGGCATGCGTCATCAGTTCGGGGATCCACACCGTCTCGCGTGTCTTGTGCTGGCAGGCGAAGATGCGCACACCGCCCGGCGCTTCCGCGACCGGCCACTGGAAGACACGAAACTTCGCCGCGGAGACCGTGCCATCAGGCAACGTCACCGGACGCTCGAAATCGACCGGCCCGACCGGCGGAAAGCCGCGTGCGCGGATCTCTTCCGCACCGGCCGTGGAATCGACGGCCGTGAACGCGATGCGCTCGATGCCTTCGCCGTTCTTTTCGAGATGGGCGCGCGCCGGAGCATTATGTTCTGTTGCGGCCAGGATGCCGAGCAATTCCATGTAGTCGGGATCGAACATGATGGTGTAGTTGCCCGAGCCCATATGCGCGCTGTGGGTCCCGCGCGGCGAAACGGTGAAGCCGAGCTTCCTGTAGTTGTCGGCGGCCTTGTCGAGATCTTTCACCATGACCACGGCGTGGTCGATGCCAATGACGTTCTTGAGTGCCATCTCTTTCCCCGGCATGAATGGATGGATTAAGCTGAAACACACGACAACGCACCTGCAAGCCGGTGTCAACTGCGGCTGTTGCAGATGCGCCATCTCATGACGACTGGGACAACTGATGATGCAGACTTCACCCGTGAACTGGCCGGATTCGCTGTGGGCGGCCGTGACGCCGCAGGGGCCGGACTTGCCGGAGTTGACGGGCGCGCAGACCGCCGACGTGGTCGTGGTCGGCGGCGGCTTTACGGGATTGTCGACGGCGCTGCATTTGCGCGAGGCCGGCGTCGATGTCGCAATCGTTGAGGCGGCGGAGCCGGGCTGGGGCGCTTCGGGCCGCAACAACGGCCAGGTGATCCCGACGCTGTCGCGGCCGGATCCGGAGGACATCATTGCCCGGCACGGCGAGGCGGGAGAACGCTTTGTCGGCATGCTCCGCGACAGCGCGTCCTATCTGTTCGACCTGACGCGGCGCTACAACATCGACGCCGAGGGCGAGCAGGCCGGATGGGTTCAGCCGGTGCATTCGCCCGGACGCATCAAGATCGCTGAACGGCGCGTGCGGCAATGGTCGAAATTCGGGGCGCCGGTCGAGTTCTTGTCGCGCGAGCAGATGCGCGACATGCTCGGCTCCGATGCATGGTTCGGTGGCTTCTGGAACTCTACCGGCGGCCACATCAATCCGCTGGCGCTGGCGCGCGGGCTGGCGCGCACCGTGCTTGGGCTCGGTGCCCGCATCTTTGCCCGCTCGCCGGCCACAAGTTTCGAGCGCCGTGGCGATCGCTGGGTGGTCAAGACCGCGAAGGGCGAGATCTCCGGCCGCGCGCTGGTCATGGCGACCAATGCTTACAGCGGCGAGTTCTCGCAATCGCTGGTGCCCGAGATTGCGCACGAGGTGATGCCGGTGCTGTCGTGGCAGATGTCGACGCAGCCTCTGTCCGACAACGTCCGCAAGACCATCATCCCCGGACGGCAGGCGATGTCGGATACCCATGGCGAACTCTATTTCGCGCGTTACGACGCGCGCAACCGGCTCATCACCGGCGGCGCGGTGCTCGGCCCCGGCAACAAGGTCGAGCGCATCATGGCGCGCGTGACCGAGCGGCTGCAGCGGCTGTGGCCGCAGATCGGCGAAGTCAGGTTCGATCATGTCTGGAACGGTTATGTCGGCATGACCGCGGATTTCTTGCCGCGCATCCATCGTCTCGGGCCGAACGCCTATGGCTGGACCGGCTGCAACGGCCGCGCCGTGGCGCTGACGATGCCGCTCGGCCGCGAATTGGCGAGGGCCGTTCAGGGCGTGCCCGCAAACGAGCTGGCACTGCCGTTCACCGAGCCGATGACCTATGTGGCGCATGGCCTGTTGCGCAGGATTGCACCCTGGATGCTGCTGCTTTACCGGCAGCGCGATGCGCAGGAGCTTGCTGGGGGTGATCGTTTCGAGTTGCTGCGATGGGCGGAGCGTCTTCTTGCCTCGCGCCGCTCGTCACGCTCCGGCTGATCCTGCCGTCTCGTGCTCGCGGGCAAACTCGCCGCCAGGCACGGCGGCGATGAGCGCCTGTGTGTAGGGATGTTGGGGACGGCCGAACACGTCGGCAACGAGCCCATGCTCGACGATCTCGCCTTCCTTCATCACCGCGACGAGATCGCAGACCTGGGCGGCGACGCGCAGATCGTGGGTGATGAAGACGATGGAGAGGCCGAGCCGCTCGCGCAGCTCGCCGAGCAGCTTGAGCACTTGCGCCTGCACGGAGACGTCGAGCGCTGACACCGGCTCGTCCGCGACCAGCACATTCGGCTTCAAGGCGAGCGCACGGGCGAGCCCGATGCGCTGGCGTTGGCCGCCGGAGAATTCATGGGGAAAGCGGTCGCCGGCGGAGGGATCGAGCCCGACCAGCGCGAACAATTCTCTGGCTTCCGCAATCGCCGTGGCGCGCGGCGTGCCGTGGACGATCGGGCCCTGCGCGACCAGCTCGGCCGCCTTGCGGCGCGGGTTGAGCGAGGCAAAGGGGTCCTGAAACACCATCTGGATGTGCTGCGTCTCGCGGCGGACCTCGTCGCGCTTCATCTTTGCCCAGTCCTTGCCGTCGAGCACGATCGCGCCGGCGTCAGGATCGATCAGCCGCACGATGCAGCGCGCCAGCGTCGACTTGCCGGAGCCGGATTCGCCGACGATGCCGAGCGTCGCGCCGCGCGGCAGATGCAGCGTCGCGTCCTTCACCGCCGCCGTGACGCGCGCGCCACGGCCGAGAAAGCCGCCGGTACGGTAGGTCTTGGAGACGTTGGTGATGGTGAGGATGTTGTCCGACGACAGCGGCCGCGGTGGCGGCGCCTTCAGCGGCGGCACGGCGGCGATGAGCTGCTTGGTATAGGGGTGCGTCGGGTGCTTCAGCACCGCGTCAGCGGTGCCCTGCTCGACGATCTTGCCGTGCTGCATGACCACGACGCGGTCGGCGATCTCGGCGACGACGCCGAAATCGTGGGTGATGAAGAGGACGGCGGTCTTCTTGCGCTGCTGCAGGTCGCGGATCAGCTTCAAAATCTGCGCCTGCGTGGTGACGTCGAGCGCGGTGGTCGGCTCGTCCGCGATCAGCAGCTTTGGATCGAGCGCGAGCGCCATGGCGATCATGGCCCGCTGGCGCTGGCCGCCGGACAGCTCGTGCGGATAGGCCTTTGCTGCCGTCTTGGGATCGGGGATGCGAACGTCGGCGAGCAACGCCAGCACGCGGGCGTTGATCTCGGCCCCGGAGAGCTTTGTGTGCACCGAGAACATCTCGGCCACCTGGTCGCCGATGGTGCGCAGCGGATTGAGCGCGGTCATCGGCTCCTGGAAGATCATGGCGATGCCGGCGCCGCGCACATCGCGCATCTCCGCCGGCGACGCCGCACAGAGATCGCGACCGTCAAACATCATCCGCCCGGACTCGATTTTGACTTCGTTCGGCAGCAGTCGCATGACCGCATTGGCCATCATCGACTTGCCGGAGCCGGATTCGCCGACGACGCAAAGGATTTCGTTGGAGGCGATCGACAGGGACACGTCGTTCAACGCGTGCGTCCGGTCGGCGCCTTTGGGCAGGCGGACACTGAGACCTTCCAGCGACAGGATTTTAGCGTCGCTCATCGGCTCTTCAGCCTCGGATTGAGCGCATCGTTGAGACCCTGGCCGACCAGGGAGACCGCAAGCACGGTGACGAGAATGGCGATGCCGGGAATCGCCGAGACGTACCACTGCACGCGCAGCACGTCGCGCCCGAGGCCGATGAGATTGCCCCAGGAGGCGACGTTGGGATCGGAGAGACGCAGGAAGGCGAGCGCGCTTTCGAGCAGGATCGAGAGCGCCATCACCACGCTGGCATAGACGATGACGGGCGGCAGCGCGTTGGGCAGGATCTCGCCGAGGATGAGCTGAAGGTCTTTCATCCCGAGCGTGCGGCCGGCCTGCACGAATTCGCGGTTGCGCAACGACAGGAATTCGGCCCGGGTCAGCCGCGCCGGCGCGGGCCAGGACACCACGCCGATGGCGATCGTCACCGTCATCAGCGTCGAGCCGAACACGGCGACGAGGACCAGCAGCAGCACGAAGTTCGGCAGCGTCTGGAAGGCTTCGGTGATCCGCATCAATATGTTGTCGACCCAGCCGCCATAATAGCCGGCGAAGGCGCCGATCAGCGTGCCGATGGCGACGGCGATGGCGGTGGCGACGCCACCGATCAGGAGCGAGATGCGCGAACCGTAGAAAATCTGGGCGGCGATATCGCGGCCGGAATTGTCGGTGCCGAGTGGAAAGCGCGGATTGCTGAACGGCCACACCAGGGGGCGTCCGGCGAGCGCGAGCGGATCGCGCGGGAACAGGATGCCGGCGCTAACAGCCATCGCGATCACCACCAGCAGCAGCACGAGGCCGATCACGGCGGCGGGGCTGCGGAAGTAACGCTTTGCGGCGTCCATCTCAGCCCTCCGCCGAAATGCGCGGATCGAGCCGCGCGTAGAGGAGGTCGACGACGAAGTTGACGGTTATGACGAGCAGGGCCGAGACGAAGACGATGCCGAGCAGCGTATTGAGGTCGCGCTGCACCACGGATTCATAGGCGAGGCGCCCGAGGCCGGGCAGCGAGAACACGCTCTCCACCACGACCGAGCCGCCGAGCATGGTGCCGGCCTGCAAGCCAATCAGCGTCACCATTGGCAGCAACGCATTGCGGAGCACGTGGCCCATGACGACGCGGGTCTCGTCGAGGCCTTTTGCACGCGCGGTGCGGACGTAGTCGAGGTTGAGCACCTCCAGCATGGATGCGCGCATGATGCGCAAATAGATCGCGAGGAAGATCAGCCCGAGCGTCAGCGTCGGCAGGATGAGATGCCGTGCGATGTCGATCATGCGCCAAAGGCCGCTCTGCGCCTGGCCGATATCTTCAAAGCCGCCTGCGGGCAGCCATTGCAGGTAGATCGAGAACACGACAATGGCCATCAGGCCGAACCAGAACGACGGCGTGGCGTAGAAGATCAGGCCGAGCGTCGAGATCAGCGTATCCGGCCATTTGTTGACGCCGCGCGCGGCGATGATGCCGAACACCAGGCCGAAGAAGAACGCAAAGGAGAGCGAGGCCGTCATCAGCAAAATCGTCGGCGGCAACCGCTCCAGGATCACGGTCGCGACCGGCTTGCCGTAGATCGAGGAGAAGCCGAGGTCGAGCTGGACCAGGTGCAGGAGATAGTTGCCGAGCCGCACCGGGACGGAGACGTCGAGCCCGTAGAATTTTCGCAGCTCGCGGGCGGTTGCAGCGTCACCGCCGCCCATCTGGGCCATGAGCGCATCGACGGTGTCTCCCGGAGCGAATTGCAGCAGCAGGAAGACGCCGATCAGGATCAGGAACAGGGTCGGGATCGAGGCGGCGAGCCGCCGCCCCGCAAGGCTCAGGATGCGCATGGCGTCATCTTGACGAAAAACGCGTCACGCGGAAAGCCAAAGATCGTGCCAGCTCGACGACCCCCAGCGCGGGGTGTTGGAGTGGTTGCGCGCCTTGGCGGTGATGACGGTGACAAAGATCTGCTCGATCGGCATCCAGACCGGCAGCTCGGTGTTCACCTCCTTGACGAACTCGGCATAGATCGCCTTGCGCTTGGTGGCGTCGAGCTCGGTCAGGGCGTTGTCGATGGTGGCGTCGACCTGCTTGTCCTCCCAGCCCCATTGATTGGTCCAGGGCGCGCCCTTGGGCTGGCCGGAGCGGTACCACACCGTGGTCGAGACCGCGGGGTCGTTGCGGTACTGGTGCCAGCCGGTGGCGAGATCGAAGGCGTGCTCGTCATAGACCTGCTTGAGGAAGCCGCCGCCGTCATTGCGCACGATCTCTACGGTGATGCCGACGTCCTTGAGCGATTGCTGGATGAAGGTCGACCACAGCGAGATGTCCTCGCCCCAGGGTGCGGGCAGCAGCTTGAGCGAGAAGCGGGCGCCGCCAGGGCCGGCCTTGAAGCCGGCTTCGTCCAGCAATGCCGCCGCCTTGGCTTTGTCATAAGGGTACTGAGGCGTGTCGGCGCCGGGATAGAAGTCGGTCGAGGTCGACGGGATCGGGCCGGTGCCGAGCTTTGCGAAATCGCCCAGGAAGTTTTCGATGAAGAAGGGCACGTTAATCGCATGCGCGATCGCGCGGCGCACGCGGATGTCGGACAGCTCCTTGCGGCGGAAGTTGAACTCGATTGTGTTGGTGCGCGCGTTGCCTTCATTGCCCTTGGTGGTGACGATGAAGCGCTTGTCCTTGCCGAGCCGCGCCATGTCGGAAATCGTCAGGCTGGAGAACGGGCAATATTGCAATTCGCCGGCCTCGAGCTGCGCCGCGGCGGCGGAGCGGTCGGTGATCACCTTCCAGACGATGCGGTCCAGATACGGCGCGCCCGAGCGCCAATAGTCGGGGTTACGGTCGGCGATGATGTACTGGCCGCGCTCGTATTTGACGAACTTGAAAGGGCCGGTGCCGACGGGCGCGAGGTTGGTCGGGTTCTGCCTGATGTCGCCGCTCTCGTAGAGATGCTTTGCCGAGATGTAGCCGAGGTCGGGCAAGGCGCGCAGCAGCAGGCTGAGCGGCATCGGCCGCTCGTAACGGAAGATTGCGGTCTGCGGGTCCGGCGTGTCGACGGCGGTGAGGAAGAGCTGCAGCGTCGAGCCGTAGTTCAAGATCTTCTTCCACATGTTCATCGCGGTGAACGCGACGTCCGCGGAGGTGAAAGGTTTGCCGTCGTGCCAGGTGACGCCCTTGCGCAGCTTGAAGGTGATGGTCTTGCCGTCCGCCGAGGACTCCCAGCTCTCGGCGAGCACGCCGACCGGCTTGCCGTCGGCGTCGAGGTCGACCAGGCTCTCCTGAATCTTGCCGCTGATGATGTAGACGCCGGTGGAAGCCTGGATGCTCGGGTTGAGCTGGCGCTGCTCGGCGCCGTAATGGACGTTGAACACGCCGCCCTTCTTCGGGGTTTCCTGTGCAAACGCCCGCATCGGGTTGATGACGTTGGCAGCGATCGCGGCCGAGGTCAGGAGCGCCGTGCGGCGGTTGATTTCCAGGCGAGTCAAATCCATTCGACTTCTCCAATCGACTTTCTTGGGCCGGGTACACGGCCGAACGGTTCCCTGTCTACGCCGGACAGGCGCGCGAGTCATTTTGAAATCGGCGGGATTTGCGCAAAATCCTTCCGCAAAAGGTCGCACAGGCGCGTTGCGGCTCGCTGACTCAGCGATCGCTCTGCGTGATAAAGGCGGCCAGTGTCGCGCGTTCCTCGCCGGTCATCTCGGTGATGTTGCCCGGCGGCATCGCGCTGGACCATGCAGCGACGCGCGCGATCAACCTCATGTTGCGCTGGATGTGCCCGGTGCTGTCGAGCACGATGCCTTTCGGCGCGGTGACGATGCCGGCCCAGACGGGTTCTGCCGCATGGCACATGCTGCAGCGGGACATCACGATCTCCTCGACATTCGCAAGCGTCGGTGGTGTCGCGAGCGCAGCAGCCTTCACCTCGCGGGGACCTGCCGCGGAGAGCAGGCCGATCGCGATCATGCCGGCGGCCGCGACGCCCCACACCCACCATGGCGACTTTCGTCCGGCATGCCGCTCGTTGAAGAAATGCCGGATCACCGGCCCGAGCGCCAGAATGATCGCGACGATGATCCAGTTGAAACGCGTGGCGTAGAGCAGGGGATAGTGGTTGCTGATCATAAGCACGACCACGGGCAGCGTCAGGTAGTTGTTGTGGACCGAGCGCTCCTTGCTGGTCTTGCCGAGCTTCGGGTCGGGCGCCTGTCCCGCGATCAGGGCGGCCACGATCTTCTTCTGGTTCGGGATGATCAGCGTGAAAACGTTGGCGACCATGATGGTGCCGATCAGCGCGCCGATCTGGTTGAACGCGCCGCGTCCGCTCAGCACATGCGTAAAGGCATAGGTCAGCGCGACCAGGAACAGATAACCGCCGATCGCAAAGGCAAGCTCGCGTTGCGCAAGGCCCGTGCGGCAAGCGACCTCATAAAGCAGCCACGCCAGCGCCAGGCTGCCGAAGCTGAACAGCCCGGCCTGCAGCGGCGTGAGATCGAGGATCGACTTGTCGACCAGAAACAAATCGGCCTCGAGATAATAGACCACGACCATCAGCGCAAAACCGGACAGCCAGGTGGTGTAGGCCTCCCATTTGAACCAGGTCAGCTCGTCCGGCATTTGGCTTGGGGCCACCAGATACTTCATGATGCGGTAGAAGCCGCCGCCATGGACCTGCCAGGCCTCGCCCTGCACACCGTTCGGCAGGTCCTTGTCCGGCTTCAGGCTGAGGTCGAGGGCGATGAAATAGAAGGAGCTGCCGATCCAGGCGATCGCGGCCACCACATGCAGCCAGCGCAGGATCAGGCTCGCCCATTCCGATACGATCGATCCCCACATGCTGACCCCGTCAATGGCGGCGTCGATGCCGCAGCTTTGATGACCGCTATCAGCGGTCGCGCCCTTACAATGTGTCGCACCGATCACGAGGATTTTCCAGCAGGATGAGGCTAGGTGATGCACATCCTGCGGGCATAGGCTGACGTTCGATTCGGCAACGCGCGCGACCACTGAACGCGTGAGCCTGACGGGCGTCGATCGACAAGGGCAGGCCGGGAGGAGACCGTGAAGACATATCTTGGATGCGCCGCGATCGTGCTGATGACGGCGGCAGGCGTTCGGGCGGACACCGTGCTGCAAGGCAAGGACGCCTTCGGCAATTGGCAGGCCGACAAGCCCGGCACGGTCAGGCTGATCCGCCCCGACGATCTGCCAAAACCCGGCGCGTCGCCGTCGGTGGCGAACAGCTCGCGCGTGGTGGCACGGCCTGCCGGCGCGTCGCCGCAGGTGCCGGCGGGATTCAAGATCGAGCTGTTCGTGGAAGGCTTGTCGGGCCCGCGCATCATTCGCGTCGCGCCGAATGGCGACGTCTTCGTCGCCGAGACGCGATCGGGCCGCATCCGCGTGCTGCGCCCGGGCGAGGGCGGCGCAAAGCCCGCGGCCGACGAGACCTTTGCCAGCGGCCTCAGCCGCCCCTTCGGCATCGCCTTCTTCCCGAACGGCGACAACCCGCAATGGGTCTATGTCGCGAATTCCGAGAGCGTCGTGCGCTTCCCCTATCGTGCCGGCGATCTCAAGGCCTCGGCCAAGGCGGAGACCGTCGTGGCGAACCTGTCGCAGGGCTCCGGCCATTCGACGCGCGACGTCGTCTTCACGCCCGACAACAAGCGCATGCTGGTGTCGGTCGGCTCGGCCGGCAATGTCGGCGAAGGCATGGGCAATCCACCCGGCGGGCTCGAGGCGTGGGCGCGCGCGCAGCCGCTCGGCGCGCCCTGGGGGTTTGAAGCCGAGCGCGCCGCCGTGCTCGCCTTCACGCCCGAGGGCAGGGAGCGAAAACTCTACGCGACCGGCATCCGCAATTGCGTCGGCCTCGCCATCGAGCCCAGGAATGGCTTGCCCTGGTGCTCGACCAATGAGCGCGACGGTCTTGGCGACGATCTCGTGCCCGATTACGTCACCAGCGTGCGTGAAGGCGCGTTCTACGGCTGGCCCTGGTACTATATCGGCGCCAACGAGGATCCGCGTCACGCCGGCGCGCGGCCGGACCTGAAGGACAAGGTCACGATTCCCGACGTGCTGATCCAGCCGCATTCGGCCTCGCTCGGCATGACCTTCTATCAGGGCTCGAGCTTCCCGGCCGAGTACCACGGCGATGCCTTCGCCGCCGAGCACGGCTCCTGGAACAGGTCGAAGCGCACCGGCTACAAGGTCATCCGGATCAGGATGAAGGACGGCAAGCCGACGGGTGAATACGAAGATTTCGTCACGGGCTTCGTCGTCAACGACACCGAGGTGTGGGGACGGCCGGTCGGCGTCGCCGTCGCCAAGGACGGTTCGCTGCTGGTCTCGGAAGACGGCAACGGCACGATCTGGCGGGTCTCGCGCTAGAGCATGATCCGGAAAAGTGTGAAGCGGTTTTCCCTCGCGACAAACGCGGAACGCGTTTGCGCGGAGATCATGCTCAAACAAAGAGCTAAAGCGCGATGACGATTCAACCAAATCTCATCGCGCTTTAGCCCCGTTAATGGACGATAAACCATCAAAAATGATCGGAAAATTGTAACGAAACAATGCCGCGCCTTCCGCGTCGATCTAGCGGAGGCCGCGCATGACAGATCAACAAGTGAAAGACCAGGAAGTCCGGATCGCCCGCTACCGGCTCCTCGAACGCGAGGTCACCGACCCGCTCGCCGCGTGCCTGCTGCACGGCATCGTCGAGGAGCTGGAGGCCGATCTGCGCAGGGATCGCGCCAATCGGAATCGCTGCGAGGTGGTTTGATCTTCGCCTCTCCCCGCTTGCGGGGAGAGGCCGGATCGCATCGAAGATGCGATCCGGGTGAGGGGGACTCTCCGCGAATCCAACTGTCACCGT
>NZ_PPPT01000215.1 GCF_006483445.1 Bradyrhizobium guangdongense
GGAATCGCCGCCGGCGCCCTGACGCAGTCCTCCGTCATCGGCACCGCATCCGGTGCGTTGGCGCAGCTCGGTCTGGCAGCGGAAGCGCTGAAGCAGCAGGAAGCCAACATCGCGGCTGGCTACGCCGTCACCTATGTGCTCGGTTACATCCTGACCCTGCTGTTCGTGCCGTTCGTCGCGCCGAAACTGATGGGCATCGACCTGAAGGTCGAAGCGAAGAAGCTGGAGGCCGAGCTCGCCGGCGGCGAGGCCCCGCAGACCCAAAACCTCTCCTACCGGAAATTCCAGGCGCGCGCCTATCTGGTCTCGGCGGCTGCAGGGCGCACCGTGAAATCGATCGAGGACGAGATCGGCAGCCGCGCGGTCGTCGAGCGCATCGTGCGCCAGGGCATGGACGTCGAGCCGCATCTGGACACCGTGCTGGAAGCCGGCGACAACATCGTCATTGCCGGACGCACCGCGGCCATCGTCGCCGCCAAGCCGATCATCGGAACCGAGATCGACGCCGACGAGATCCTCAAGGCGATCCCGGGTAACGTGCTCGAGGTGCTCGTCGACAATCGCAATCTCCATGGCCGTTCCATCAAGGACGTCGCCGATCGTGTCGGCGCCAATGCGCGCGGCGTCTTCCTGCGCGCGTTGACGCGGATGGGTCGCGAGGTGCCCTTGAGCCCGGACACGCGGGTCTATGTCGGCGACGTCATGACGCTGGTCGGCAGCACCCGCAACATCGAGCGAGCCGCAGGCAATGTCGGTCAGATCCTGCGCACGGGCGACCGCGCCGACATCGCCTTCCTTGCCGCCGGCATTGCCGTAGGTTTGCTTGCGGGGCTCGCCAGCGTCAAAGTCGGCGGAGTCGCGTTGACGCTTGGCGGCGGCGGCGGTGCGCTGATCGCAGGCCTCGTTTGCGGCTGGGTACGCTCGCGCCGGCCGACCATGGGCGCGCTGCCGCCGGCCGCGCAGCAGACCCTGAGCGATCTAGGCCTCGGCGGCTTCATCGCCGCCATTGGTCTTGGCAATGGTGCCGCCGCCTGGGCCGCGATCCAGGCCCACGGCCTGCTGCTCGTCGGCATGGGTCTCGTCATCACCATCGTGCCGCTGATCGTCGCCACGCTGTTTGCCTATTACGTGCTGCGCATGAATCCGGTGGTGACTTGCGGCGCGCTCGCCGGCGCCATGACCGTCGATGCCGCCGTGACCGGCGCGTGCGAGATGGCGGAAAGCCAGACGCCGGTGCTCGGCGTAGCGGTGCCCTATGCCGTCGGCAACGTGATCCTGACCGTGCTCGGCCCGATCATCGTGGCCGCCACCTATACCGGCTGACAGGAGACGCCGATGCGGTTTGCTCTCGTCCTGCGCTGGGTGGCCGCGTTTCTCCTCCTTGCCGCAATGCCGGTCCATGCCGAGGACAAGGCCGACATCCGCATTCAGGAAGAGGTCTGGGCCCTGCCCTTGCCGCTGCCGATGTTCGCCTATGTCGTGCGTCCCGTCGGCGACGGTCCCTTCCCGCTTGTCATCATGAACCATGGCGTCTCGCTCAAGGCCACGGATCGCAGCTTCTTTCCCCTGGTCGAGTTCCGTGATGCCGCAAAGTGGTTTGCGAAGCGAGGCTACTTCGTGGTGGCGCCGGCCGGCACCGGCTATGGCGCGGCCGCCATCGACATCCCCGAGCGCGCGCTCTACGGACCGTTCTTCTCCAAGGTCGGCAAGTGCACCAATCCCAATTTCCGCAGTCCCGGCCTCGCCGTCGCACAGGTCGATCTCTGGATCATTGACTACCTCGCCGCTGAGAAACGCATTGTCCCGAAGGACGTGATCGTCGTCGGTCAGTCCGCCGGTGGTTGGGCCTCCATCGCGCTATCGAGCCTGAACCCGCCGCAGGTCAAGGCGATGATCGTCTTTGCCGGCGGCCGCGGCGGCCGGGTCGGTGGCCTGCCGAACCACAATTGCGCACCGGACAAGCTGGTCGAAGTAACCGGCGAATTCGGCCGCACGTCGCGTATTCCGATGCTGTGGATTTATATCGAGAACGACACTTTTTTCGGGCCCGCATTGTCCAAACGCATGCACGAGGTCTTCACCGCCGCCGGAGGAAAGGCCGCGTATCATCTGGTGCCACCGTTCGGCAATGAGGGGCATTTCTTCATCGGGTCACCGGAGGCGGTTCCGATATGGTCGCCGATGGTGACGAAATTTCTCGATGAGCAGAAGTGAGTGCAGCAGGATTTCCGGAGGCACGGCCATGATCGATCCACGTGTTTGCTTGCTCGCCGTCGCGGCGGCTTGTGCCATCCCGATTCCAGACGCCGCGGCAGGTGAGAAATCAGCACATGCTAAGTCGGCCGAGGTCGGAACACGCGGGCAGCGTGAGGCCAAGGACATTACCTATGGAGAATGGCAAAAGCTGTGCTTCAAGGCAGGTGGCGCGCCGATTTTGTGCCGAACCTCGATCGCCGGAAAATTTCCGACAGGTCAAATGGCAGTGCGTATCGACTTGATCGAGCGCGAGGGAACGCCGACCGCACGGCTGCAATTGTTCGTGCCTGTCGGCATGTACCTACAGCACCCGGCCAAGCTAAGTGTGGACAGCGGCACCTCGTATCAGGTGCCGTATAGCTGGTGTGTAACCAATGCCTGCATTGCGGCCGACGTCGCAAGTCCCAAGATCATCAAGGAAATGGAGTCGGGCAAGATGCTGACGCTCGAAGTCGTCGATTCCAGCCTGCTTGCCCTGACGACATCCGTGCCGCTTGCGCAATTTGCCGCTGTCCATAAGGGCGCTCCGGCGAAGACGATGGAGCAGGACATCGACGAATGACGGAAGGCGCGCTCTAACCGATGCCCGGGCAGGCCTGCTGGATCGACCCGATCAAGGCATGCGCTGTGAACGGCTTTGTCAGATACGCCGTGCATCCCGACTCGATCGCGGCCACGCGGTTCGCCGGACTGTCATTGCCGGTGATGTAAATGACCGGCGCGGTGACGCCGCCGTCCGCGAGTTGCCGGCGCAGTGCAATGCCGGACTGGTCGTTCAGATTGATGTCGATGAGACAGGCGGCCGCGCCGAGGTCGTCATGATCGATCAGCGCGGCCGCGGAGCCGAACAGCAGCGTGCTGAAGCCGTGCTCGCGCAGCAGCCGCTTGATGCTCATACGCATCGAGGTGTCGTCTTCCACGACGAAGATCGATTTGCGTGCTGCTGCCAAAATGGCCGGCCCTTCGATAACGGATTGATCGAGCAACGCGAACCCGGGCGGCCTGTTCAAAAGTTCTGACAGCCTTCAGCCGGCAAGTTCAATGCGTCTCCATAAGCATGCTGTCAATAAAGCTTCATATTGTCCTGTTGGACAGGCCAACGGAACCCGACGCGGAGACAGCGCTACCACTGCTCAGCGGCGCGCGTCATCGTTTGAATCGAGCATTCCGAGCCGCTCCGCGATCGAAACGAGTTCGGCAAGCGAACGAACCTGCATCTTCTCCATCACCTGATGGCGATGCGCCTTGACGGTGCGCTCGGTCGTGCCGAGCGTATATGCGACCTGCTTGTTGATCTTGCCGCGCACGATGAGATCGAACACCTGGCGCTCGCGCGGCGTCAGCGAGGCCACGAGCGCGCGGAACGCATCAAGCTTGCCGCGCTGGCTCAGCGCCGTGGCCTGGCGTGCCAGGGCGCGCTCGATCGCGTCGATCAACTGCTCTGACGACACCGGCTTGGCGAGAAAGTCCTCTGCGCCGGCCTTGATGGCGCGCACGGTCGTCGGCGTATCGGCATGACCGGTCAGGAAGACGATGGGAAGCGTCGAGCCGAGCTCGATGAGACGGCTCTGCAGGTCGGGACCGCTCAGCCCCGGGATCTGCACATCGAGCAGAACGCAGCCGGGCTTGTCGTCGCCGGGCAACCGGTCGAGCAGATCCTGCGCCGACGCATAGGCCGCGACGTCGTAGCCGGCGAGCCTCAGCCGGCGCTCCATCGCGGTACGAAACGATGCGTCGTCGTCGACGATGTGAATCAAGCCAGGCAATTTCACGTCTTCATCACGCAGGATGCAGTGGGGCCTTGGATAATAGAATCAATTCTAAATATCGTTGGGTCATTCTTATGCATGGTACCGGGCATAACGGAGAATCCGCGGATCGAAACAACGCAACATGAAATGCACAGCGCCGATGCCACGGTCTTCTCAACCTGCGCACGATATTGCCACCCTGTCCCTTGGTACAATGCTCCAAGAGACAATGGTTAAGAATCCACCCCTCGTCGTAATCAACCTCGGCGGGAGTGGGATTGCGCGGCACATTCCCCGCAATGAAAGAGTCGACTGAAGAAACAATTCAGCGATCATTGTTGAGGAGCTGGCCATGTTCGTACGCATTACGACCGATCCGCTGCCCCGCCCCAATTCACTCAACGATCTCGGAATGACCAGCGATTCAAATCCCCTAGTCAGTTTGAACGAGTATACTTACAAGAAAGGCAACGAGATCTACGGCGAGAAAGAGCCCGCCGAATATGTCTACCAAGTCAAATCAGGCGCGGTTCGAAGCTACAAACTGCTCTCCGACGGACGCCGTCAGATCGGCGCCTTCCATCTCGCCGGCGATATATTTGGACTTGAGAACGGCAGCTCCCACCGTTTCACGACGGAAGCCGTGGTCGATACGACCGTCCGCCTGATCAAGCGGCAAAGCCTGGAGACCGTGGCCGAGACCGACGCCATCGTTGCCAAGAACCTGCTGAGCATGACCACGATGAATCTGCAGCACGCCGAAGATCACATGCTGCTGCTCGGCCGGAAGACGTCGCTGGAGCGGGTCGCCGCCTTCCTGCTCGAGATGGACAAGCGACTGACGGCCGCAGGCGTGATGGCGTTGCCGATGTCACGGCGCGATATCGCTGACTATCTCGGCCTCACGCTGGAGACCGTCTCGCGGGCGATATCGCATTTGCACGACCTTGGCACACTCGGATTCATCGGGAATAGCCAGCGTCAGATCGTGCTGCTCGACCGGCAGCAGCTCGCTAGTCTGGATCTTCAGAACTGAAGCCTGGCGCGCCGATCGCCGTAAGGTGCTCCAGCGCCTTGCGGAGCACCTCGAACAGGACGGCGGTCGACCACCCGAACAGTAATATGCCGTTCATCGCGGCCATCGGCCCCGTCAACCGCCACTCCGGCGCGGGCGTGATATCGCCGTAGCCGAGCGTGGTGTAATTTACGAAGGTGAAATAGAGCACCTCGCTGCCGGGCGGCACCGCGCCGATCACCCGATAGGCCAGCGCCCAGACCATGATCTCGAGCGTGTGCGCCACCATAAGCGCGGCGGCGGTCCCCGCCATCACGGTCATGAGATGCAATCGCGGCCGGACGGTGTGACGCAGTCCTGCCGAACGGGCAAAGCCGATGGCGCCGATCGTCACCAGTGCGTGGATCATGATGTTGATCAGGCTGACGATGGTGCCAACCAAGAACTGAAGCGCCATCGCCCTCTCTCGATCAGCTCTTGGGTGCGAACATGCCGCTCGCCGCCTTCATGGCTGACTCACCCATGTTCTTGGCCTGATCGGTCAGTGTGCGCATCTGATCCTGGAAGAACTCGGACTGGATTTTCAACGCGTCCTGCATGTCCTTGGCGTGGATCAGCTTGTCGCCGAGGTCGAATGTCGCGGTGGCGTTGCGCTGCATGAGTGCGCAGAACTCCTTGGCCTGGCTTGCGATCGGCAGCGGCGATGACGCCAGGCCCTTCTCCAGCAGCGCGAAATACTCTGCATTCGCCGTGCGCAGGCGTCCTAACGCATCACCGAGCATGTTGCGGACGTTCTCAGCGGACGGATTCAGGTCAACCATGTCGTTCCTCCCTTGTGTCCACCCTTGGGGTTCAGGCGGCGAGCCCGCCGAACCACGCACCGAAGTAACCGGCATAGAGCGCCGGGCGTTCGAGGTTCATAGAGTGCCCGATCCCGGGCACGATCACCAGCCTGCAATCCGGCATCGCCTCGGCCATGGCACGGAGATCGGCGGGCGGAATCCAGCCGTCCCACTCGCCCCACAGCACGAGGTGCGAATGCCCGATTTCGGGCATGCGCCGCTCCAGTTCGCGGCTCTCTTTCTCCTTGGTGAGATTGACCGGCGTTCCGATCCAGATGCCCTCGGATACACCAAAAGTCTGCTCGATGATCCGGTCGAACAGGGACTGGATCTCGCCTACCCCGTCCCGAAATCGCGGGATCATGTTCGGCGCCATGCTCTCCGGGACGAACAGCGAGGAGGCAGCGGTCGCCATCACGGTCCGTGTCAGCTCCTTGCTCGCCATCATCGCCCTGAACAGCCCGATCTGGTCCGCGTTGAAGGCCATGCCGAGCGGCGTCACCGGATCGAGCGCGAACACCCGGCCAAACCGCTGCGGCTGCATCAGCAGCATGCGCGCGGCGATGATGCCGCCGGTCGAATGGGTCGCGAGATGGCAGTATCGGATGCCCAGAGTGTCCAGCGCCGCCAGCATGTCCTCGGCATGCTGCTGCATCGAGTAGTTGGCATAGTCGGCCGAAGACTTCGGACGGTCGCTGTCGCCGCAGCCGCGCCAGTCGACGCCGATCACGCGCAGTCCGGTCGGAAACAATGGTGCGGCGAGCTCGATCCAGTCCTTGCTGGCGAGATTGCCGTGGATGAAGACGACGGTGACGTCGCCCTGCCCCCACTCTCGCCAGCCCAACTGAACGTTCCCCGCCTGCACCCTTGGCATGGTCAGGCCCTATTTGTTGAGGCCGGCCGTCGGCGCCGCACCGGGCGGCGTCGGCGCCACCGGGATGGCCGACGCCACCGCACCCTTGATCATGCGATCGGTGCCCTGCGGCGATGAGGTGTCGACCGTTCCCTTGGTCACGAAATCCACCACGTCGGCCGAGAACTCCACGGGATTGTCGGTGTGGATGAAATGCCCGGTTTCCGGATAGATTTTTAGCATGGGACGGTTGCCGGCATTGGTCATGCGCGTCATGAACGGCGTGATCACGTCGCGCCCGAGATCGGTCAGCCCGTTGAACGCCGGCGTCGGGATGAACGGCTCCTTGTCGCCGAACGCCAGGAAGATCGGCGCCTTGATCTGCGTGACCCGTTCGTACAGGTTCTTCGGGTCATCCTGCTGCAGCTCGGCGCCGATGGTGTAGATGTCGAAAATGAAGACGTTGCACCACTGCTCGAGCTCCTTCGGATTACCCTTGATCAGACCGACGCGCTGCTCGGTGTGGAAGCGGGCATATTCGCTGTCGCTGAAGAAGTAGCCGCTCTTTGCCGCCGACAGGACGCCGGTGTTCGGGTCACGCTTCTTGAAGTAGAAGAAGTCGCGCACGCTCTGCTCGTCGCGCGCCTTCTCGGCTGCAAGAATACCGGTCTGGTCCCAGATCGACTTCCACTTGTCGAAATCACGGCCGAGGTCCGGGTCGAACAGCTTGGCCTTCTTGTCCTTGGCGATGGTGATGTCGCGTGGATATTCCTCGAGACCGGAGGGCGCTTCGAGCGCGAGCGACGTCACGGCGTCGGGCCAGGTCAGGGCGTAACCCACCACGAACTGCCCGCCGAGCGAATGGCCGAGATAGACAGCCTTCTTGACGCCGAGCTGGTTCACGACAAGGTCGTAGATGACCTCGCGCATGTCCTGCATGGTGCGCGCCGGGCTCTTGTCGAGATTGCCGGGCCCGGACATGCCGTAATGCGGCAGGTCAGGCACGATCACGCGAATGCCGCTGCGCAACGCGTACTGCATGACGTTGCCGTAATGCCCGCCGAATGCGCCCTTGCCATGGATGATGACCAGCACCTTCGGATCCCTGTCGGTGCCGTTATATTCGTCCATGTAGCCGATCTGCCAGGAATTGCCGCGAATGTCTTTCGCGTTGGCGTATTTGACCGGATACGGATAGGTGACGGCATCCTTCCAGAAGGATTTGTTGGGATCGATCTTCGCAGCAACGCCGGGCACGCGATAGTTCTTGTCGACGAATTTTTGCGCGCGATCCAATGCCGCGACGTCGTCCATGAACGCGACGAATTTTGGATCGTTCTTGCGCTGGTTGATGATCGGGAACACGCCGTAATGGGCGACCGGGCTCTCCTGTGCGATCAGGTCCGCGCCGGGCACGCGATCGACGGCCTGCTGGGCCAGCTTGAAGTTGAGCCAGAGGTCGTTGGTGATGTGCATCACCAGCGTGCGCGCCTGGATGCGGCCGAGATAGGGATTGATATTATGGGTCTCGCCGACCCGATTGCGCCAGACGAGATCGACCGCGTCATAAAGTTTTGCGCGGTTGGTGACGTTCAAGCCGGCCTTCTCGTTCGGCGGATCCCAGTAGAAGATTTCAGGCTGCACCGCCTTCCAGTTCTGGGTCGTGCGGAAGGCGAAGTCATAGCCGGTCATGCCGAGGATCGACCAGCCGAATGCCACGCCCGGCACCGGATGCTTTTCCTTGGGCAGCTTGTAATAGTCGCCCTTGGTCGCCTGCCAGACCGGATCGCCTTCGATCGCGGCCGTCATCATCTGGAAGGTCCAGTTGCCGACGGGGTCCTCGCCATCCGATTGCGTGGTGCCGCCGATCGGCATCAGCGCGCTGACATATTCCGGATGCATGACGCCCCAGACGTAGGTCTGGGTCCCGCCCATGGAAACGCCGGCGACCAGCGCGACCCGCGCGACCTTCAGCCCGTCGCGCAGCAGGCGGTAATTGGCCTGCACCATGTCGTAGTAGCTGTATTGCGGAAACTTGATGCCGAGACCGTCAGACGGCTTGCTGGCGCCCCAGGTGCCAAGCGGATCGACCATGATGACGTAGTACTTGTCGGTATCGATGGGCCGGCCCGGGCCGATGATCGGCACGCCGCCGGATAGTGCCGCACCAACGACCCACTGCTCGTACATGTCGGTGGAATCGCCGGAATAGTAGGAATTGATCACGACGGCATTGGTGATCTCGCCAGCCGCGTTGCGCCGTGCGTTGCCGATCGCGATATAGGCCGTGCGCAGCTTGCCGCCACCGAGCGATTCCAACGTGACGCCGCCTTCTCCGCCATTCTCCCATTTGGATGGATCGGCGAGGTCGTACTTGCCGCCGAGTTTGAAGTTGGCGATCTCGTAGGTCTTTTTCAGCTCGTCATGCTTGACCTGCGACGATCGGCGCGTGAAGGGCTGCGCGACTGCGAGACTGGTGCCGACCAGCAAGACGATCAGGCCGACGAAGCAACGTTTCACGACATCTGTCCCGGTCATGACGGACTCCTCCCTGAGGCATTTTGTCGAAACGCTAGGAAGAACGACCGCGGAGCCTTTGATCTAACTCAATGGAATCCGATCGCGGAGGTTGAGGATCGCAGGCATCAGATTGCCGGTAGTTTTGCGCGATGCCTTTCCTCAGCCACGGCTCGTATCGGATACGCTATGAGCTCGACGGGCCGGCGGGCGCGCCCGCCTACGTGCTCGTGAACGGGCTTACGCAGTATTCCGAGCTATGGGCCGCCTATCGCGAGGCGCTGCTGGGGCGCGGCTTTCGTGTCGCGACCTTCGACCTCCTGGGACAGGGAGCTTCCGACAAGCCGACACTTTTCATTAACCAGGACGACCAGGTCGCCGCATTGCATCTGCTTGTCATCGAGCTCGGCGACGGGCCCATTTTCCTCAGCGGCATCAGCTTTGGCGGCCTGATCGCGCTCCGCTATGCCATCGAGCATGGCGAGCGCATCGTTGGCCTCGTGCCGATGAGCTGCTTCGCCGAGTTGTCGCCTCAACTTCTCCTGATCGGCAATGCGCTGCGGACCGGGCTGATCCTCGGCGGCACCGGCTACCTCCAGGATTTGCTGTTGCCGATGAACTTGTCGGATCAATGGCTCAAACCGCTGCTCGACAAGCTCGACAGCGTCAAGCGCCAGGGCTGGCTGGTCAACGACGTCTACGCGCTGCAGAACCTGATGGAGTCCTTCCTCGACTTCCAGCCGCTCACGCCGCGCCTGTCGTCGATCACTGTGCCGACGATGATCCTCAACGGCGAGTTCGACTTCCTGACGCCGCGCCCCCTGCACGAGACCCTGCGGGTCAAGATCCCCAACAGTTCGCTCGTGATCATTCCAAGAGCCTATCACGCCTTCACGCTGGAGAAGAGCGCGCTCACGGCCGACCTGCTTGCGCGCTTCGCCGATGACGTGCTGGCGGGCCGCTGGCAAGGCAATCAGGCGGTCTGGATCGCGCCGGATGAGCCCGGCGGCGAGCTCACGCCCTTCCCGGCCGAGTACGATCACCTGCGTGCCATTCCCGTCAAAAGGACGCCGTCATGAGCGGATTCTTCGGCCCGCTCGAGTCAGACGGCCGCGTCCCACGGCCGCAGCAGACGCGCGTCGCAGCCTTCCTGATCTCGGCGCATGGCGCACTCGCCCGGCAGTTCGCGTTCACCCTGCCCGCAAGGTTTGATGCCGCCTGGCAGACGGAATTGAACGCGCAGTTCTATCGCGAGAGTGAGATCGTCTCGCTGCTGATGCGCGCGACGTCGTGGGTGCCCGACATCGCCTTGGGCTATATGACCGCAGCGTGGGAAACAGCCTGGCTGCCTGCGCCAATCGAGGGGATCGCCGACCGCTCGCTTGCGCAAGCCGTCCACCTCGCAACGCTGGCCCACGCCGTGCACGCCAGCATCCGGCCAGCCGCGCTGCTGCCCGTGGAAGCTAATGGGCAGGATCCCTTCGTCGTGGCGTTGCGCCGGATCGAATTCGAGAGCGGACGGCTGTTGCAGGCGCAGATCCTCTACCTCAAGGGACCAGATCTCGTGCCGCATCGCGACGCTGTCAGTGCGGCTCTCGAGAAACGCCACGCCAGCGTCCGTAAGCTCTGGCGCGAAACGCTCGAAAGCATTGGCATCGACGCATCGCGATCGGAATGATCGGAGCCTTGATGCAAATCAAAGCTGCGCTGTGACCAGTCGCCAACATTTCGGTACTGCCACCCTCATGCCGCGCCTTGGCTGATCGGGAGTATGGACCATGAAGGCCGTTTCCGTCGAAGAAGCCGTTGCGATGATTCCGCCAGGCGCCAGCGTCATGGTCGGCGGCTTCATGGGCGTCGGGACGCCGGAGCGACTGCTCGACGAGGTCGTCCGGCAGAAGAAGACCGGCCTGACCCTGATCTGCAACGACGCCGCCATCCCCGGCAAGGGCGTCGGCAAGCTGTTCGATGCGGCGCTCGTTTCAAAACTGACGGCAACGCATATCGGCCTCAATCCAAATGCGCAGAAGCAGATGCTGGCGAACCAGATCGCCGTCGACCTCGTGCCGCAAGGCACCTTCGTCGAGCGCATTCGCGCCGGCGGCTGCGGTCTTGGCGGCGTCTTGACGCCGACTGGCGTCGGCACATTGGTCGCGGATGGCAAACGGCAGATCGAGGTGGACGGCAAGCCGTTCCTGCTGGAGACCGCGCTGCGCGCCCAGTTCGCGCTGGTTCACGCCTTCCTCGCCGACTACATCGGCAACCTAGCCTACGCACTCACCTCCCGCAATTTCAATCCGGTCATGGCGATGGCTGCCGACACCGTGATCGTGACGGCGGACAACATCGTCCCGGTCGGCGTCATCGCGCCCGACCATGTCGTGACGCCAGCGCCGCTCGTCGACTACCTCATTACCAACGGGTGACATCATGGAGCCGCAGATCGTCATCGCCCGGCGTGTCGCGCAGGAATTGAAGACCGGCAACCTCGTCAATCTCGGCATCGGCATTCCGACGCTGGTCGCGAACTACGTGCCGCCTGATCTGAAGGTGTTTTTCCAGTCCGAGAACGGCCTGATCGGTACCGGGCCGATTCCCGAACAGGGCATGGCGCATCCGACCCTGACCGATGCCGGCGGGCGGCCGATCAGCGCGCTGCCCGGCGCGTGCGTTTTCGACAGCGCGATGTCGTTCGGACTGATCCGCGGCGGGCATGTGGACGTCACCGTGCTCGGCGGTCTCCAGGTCGATGCGCATGGCCTTCTCGCCAACTGGATGATCCCCGGCAAGATGGTGCCGGGCATGGGCGGCGCGATGGACCTCGTCAGCGGCGCCAAGCGCGTCATCGTCGCCATGCAGCACGCAGCGAAGGGCAAGTCGAAGATCGTCGCAAAATGCTCGCTGCCGCTGACCTCGGCGCGCCCGGTTAACCTCGTCGTGACCGACATGGCCGTCATCGGCTTCCCCGACGGCAAGGCAACCCTGCTGGAAACCGCGCCCGGCGTCAGCGTCGGCGAAGTCCTGGCGGTGACGGAGGCCGAGCTTGCCGTCCCCGATCACGTGCCGGAAATGAAGCTCTGATCGATCAGGTGATGGCCATGCGGGTATTCAACGACTTCAACGAGATCAAATCGGCTGTCGGGACCGAGATCGGCGCCAGCGACTGGATCGAGATCACGCAGGACCGTATCAACAAGTTTGCGGACGCGACCTGCGACGAGCAATGGATCCATGTCGATACGGAGCGTGCCAGGGAGGAGATGCCGGGCGGCAAGACCATCGCCCACGGGCTGCTCTCGCTGGCGCTGGCACCGATGTTCATCCGCTCGGTGATCGGACTGAAGGGCCTGCGCAACACGCTGAACTACGGCGCCGACCGCATCCGTTACCTGGCGCCCGTCCCCGCCGGCTCAAAGCTGCGCGGCCGCGTCACCATAGCGGAGGCCGAGGATGTGCCCCCCGACGGGTTGCGCGTCAACTATCACCTCGTGATCGAGATCGAGGGCGGCAAGAAGCCCGCCTGCGTCGCCGAGCTGATCGGCCTGCACTACCGCTGAGCGCGTTCGGCGCGCTCAGTCGATGATGTGATAGCCACCGTCGATATAGAGCACACCGCCAGTGATCAGCTTGGCACCGTCGAGCGCCAGGAACGCGGTGGCGTTGCCGACGTCGTCGATGCTGACGAGGCTGCGCGATGGCGCCTTCGACTGCGCCTTGTCCATGAGCTCATCGAACTCGGGGATGCCCGACGCCGCACGGGTGGCGAGCGGGCCCGGCGAGATGGCGTGGACACGGATGCCCTTTGGGCCGAGCTCGGCTGCGGCATAGCGCACGGACGCCTCGAGCGCCGCTTTTGCCACGCCCATGATGTTATAGTTCTCCACCACCATCTGGCTGCCGTAATAGGTCATGGTGAATAGCGTGCCGCCGTTCTTCATCAAGGGCTCGGCGAGATGCGCCATGCGCAGGAACGACCAGCAGGACACGTCCATCGTCTTGAGGAAGCCGTCGCGGTTCACGTCGACGACACGGCCGTGCAGGGCCTCCTTCGGCGAAAAAGCGATGGAATGCAGCAGGAAGTCGAGTTGCCCCCACTCCTTGGCGATGCGCTCGAAGACCGCTTCCATCTGGCCCTCGACCATGACATCGAGCGGCATGAAGATCGGCGCTTCCAGCGCCTGCGCCAACGGCTCGACATGCTTCTTGGCGCGGTCGTTGAGATAGGTGACGGCGAGATCGGCGCCGAGCGCGCGAAACGCGCGTGCGCAGCCCCAGGCGATCGACTGGTCGTTGGCGATGCCGACGATCAGGCCTTTCTTCCCCTTGAGGGCGACCTTGCTGTCCGGAAATACGGGGATCATGACACCCTCTCATGTCTGTGGCTTGGCGAATGGCCGTTCATCAGCAGCGCCAGCGTGTGTTGCGCGATCATCAACTCCTCGTCGGTCGGCACGACATAGACGGGAATGAGACTGTTTTGGCGCGATATCAGCCGCGAATGCCGTTCGTTCTCGACTGCATCGAGCGCGACGCCGAGCCAGGCAAGCTGCTCCGTCACACGCGCACGGATGTTCACCGAGTTCTCGCCGATCCCCGCGGTGAACACGAAGGCATCGAGCCCTTGCAGCGCCGCCGCCAGCATGCCGGCGGCGAGGCCGATGCGGTACACGAAATAGTCGACCGCCAGCCTCGCGCGCGGATCGGTGCTCGCGTCCAGCTCGCGCATGTCGTTGCTGACGCCGGACAGGCCTTTCAATCCGCAGTCGCGATAGAGGAAGTCCTGCACCTTCGCTGCCGACATGCCCTTTTCGGACATCAGATACAGCACGACGCCGGGATCGAGCTGGCCGGGGCGCGTTCCCATCGGCAGGCCGTCGAGCGCAGTAAAACCCATGGTGCTTTCGACGCTCGAGCCACCCTTCATCGCGCACATCGAGGCGCCGCTGCCGAGATGGGCGACGATCACGCGCTTCTTGGCGATCTCGGGCGCGATCTGCGGGAGAGTCTTTGAGATGTATTCGTAGGACAGCCCGTGGAAACCGTAGCGCCGCACGCCTTCGGCGTGGAGCTGGTAGGGAATGGCATAGTGATCGGCAAGAGGGCCATGCGTGCGATGAAACGCAGTGTCGAAGCAGGCGACCTGCGGCAGCGTCGGGAAGTTGGTCAGGATCGAGCGGATCGGCGCCAGATTGTGCGGCTGGTGCAGCGGCGCCAGCGAAATGAAGCGCTCCAGCTTTGCCACCACGCCATGGTCGATCAGGACCGGCCGCTCATAGTCCGGTCCGCCATGCACGACGCGATGGCCGACGGCGAGCGGAGTGACGCGAGCCTCGTTCCTAAGCCATTCGCCCGCCACCTCCATGGCGGCTGGCACGTCCGGGATCGCCTCGATCGGATAGGCACGGTCGGCCATGGGATCGCCGTCAGCCCCGCTTGCCCGCAGGCGCGGGCGGCTGCCGATGCCGTCCATCTGGCCCTTGATCAGGCGACGCAGCCTGCCCTCGCCCTCGACCGCAAAGACCTGGAATTTGACGCTCGACGAGCCTGCGTTGATGACGAGGATGCTGTCCATGGCAGTCACGCCGCAACTGTCGGCGCCTTCTGGCGCCTTGCATTTGCATAGAGCGCGGCCACCGCACAGGACGCCATCCGCGCCCGCGGGCTATCCGCGCGCGAGGTCAGGACGACGGGCACACGCGCACCGAGCACGATGCCGGCTCCGTCGGCCTTGGCGAAATAAGCCAGGTTCTTGGCGAGCATGTTTCCGGACTCGAGGTCGGGCACGACCAGAATCTGCGCCCGTCCCGCGACCTCGGATTTGATACCCTTGATCCGCGCGGACTCGACGTCAATGGCATTGTCGAAGGCCAGGGGACCGTCGAGCACACCGCCCGTGATCTGGCCGCGGTCCGCCATCTTGCAGAGCGCTGCCGCCTCGATCGTGGACGGGATCTTTGACGTGACCGTCTCGACCGCGGACAGGATGGCAACCCGCGGTGTCTTGCCAAAACCGGCCTGATTGTAGAGGTCGATCGCGTTCTGGATGATATCGCGCTTGGCGTCCAGATCGGGGAAGATGTTGATCGCGGCATCGGTCACGAAGATCGTGTCGGTATAGGCCGGCACGTCCATGACAAAGACATGGCTGATACGGCGATCCGTGCGCAAACCGCCGACCTTTGCCGTAACCGCCTTCATCAGTTCGTCCGTATGAAGGCTGCCTTTCATCAGCAGCTCGGCCCGGGCAGCGTGGATCAACTCGACGCCCTTTGCGGCGGACTCGTCGCTATGCGCGGCGTCGATGATCTCGTAGCCGGAGATGTCCAGTCCAAATTTGGCGGCGGTGTCCTTGATTTTCCGTTCCGGACCCACCAGCAGCGGCCGGATGATGCCGGCAGTCGCGCTGTCGACGGCACCACGAAGTGACGTCTCGTCGCAGGGATGCACGACGACCGTCGGTGCCGGCTGCAGCGCCTTCGCCGCCGCAATCAGGCGATCATATTTGCTGGGCGACTGCGCGCTTGCCGTGCCTTCTGACATCATGTCGCTCCCGATTCCTCCAAGCCGCGTTACGACGCGCGCGCCTTCGGGTCGAAAGGGGCAACGTTCGACGCCCTTTCGCCCCCCTCGCCCGTGTCGACGCCAAACAGGCCCGCAACCTGCCTCAGGCGGCTCGCACGCTCGCCCGTGATGTCCTCGCTCGCGGACAGCACCTCGCGCATCGCCTCAAACGCGCCGCGGCGCAGGTTAACGTTATCCGGCAGCATCTTCGGAATGGCCGCGAGTGCCGCATCCCGGTCGAGCAGCAGCATGAAGAACTGCTCACGCACGAGCACCTTGAACTCGGCCAGGCTCATGCGATCGCCGCTGTGCTCGCGTCGGATCTGACGCAGCGCCTCGATGCTCCGCTCATCAACCATGCCCCGCGCCGAGCCGACGTAGAGCAGCGCGCGCAGCGCCGCCTCGCGAAGACCGCCCTCGCCCATCCGCGACTTCAGGTCGGCGACACGCTTGTCGAGCATGGCGCGGTGATCGGCAGACATCTCGCGCGGGCGCGACGGTGCCGAATTCGGATCGATTCCGACGGCGGCTTGTAACGCAGGCGAACCATAAACGTTGAGGAAGATTGCTTCGCTCATGGCCTCCTGCTGATCGCGCCAGGCGTCGAGGGCGTGGACGATCTGCTTCGACATCTGCTCCTGGAACGCCAGGAACGGGTTGTCCTTCGACACCGGCTTGCGGTTCTCGTCGGCCTTCTCAGCCAGGGATTTCACCGTCGCCATGTAGGGATTCTGGCTGCTGAAGATTTCGTATTGCAGCCGCAGCGGATGCATGCTCTGAGCCCACTCCGCCATCTGGGGCGTCACCATGCTCTTGATCCAGGGCTGCATGAACTTCTGATAGGCCGCGAGGTTGATCTCCGAGACGCGCTTGGCCGCTGCAAAGCGCCGCTCGTCCTCCGGCGAATTGCCGCCCATGGCACGGATATCGTCGAGGGTTCGGGCCTCGCAGCGCATCACCCACTGTCCCACCACGAGATCGGAGCTCGCGGTCTCCTCGCCCTTCGCCTCGAACGTCGCTTCATAGAGTCCGGGTGGCAGAACGTCGATCAGGTCAATATTGCTGGAGAATTCGGCGTGCTCCTTCTTGGCCACGCCGCCGGATACGAAGATGCCGAGATGGCCGATGCTCTTGTGCACGGTGTAGACGATGGTCTGGCCATAGGCCCTGATCTCGTCGACATCGGCATAGCACTCGAGAATCCAGTTCAGCGCCTGCTGGGGCGGCGTGACGTTATCGCCTTCCGAGCAGAACACGACGATCGGCGAGCGGATGTTGCGCAGGTCCACCTTCTTGCCGTCGGACATCTCGATCTTGCCGGCCGCGAGATTGTTGCCGACGAACAGCTCGTCGACGATGAACTGGATCTCCGCCGCGTTCAGATTGACGTGACCGCCCCACCAACGCTCGAATTCGAGATAACGGTCCGCTTCGGTGTCGACCTTGGAGTAGACGTTGTACTGCTTGGTCCAGAGCGTGTTCGACGGATTCTGGTTCTCGAAGTTTTGCACCAGCCAGGCGCCGTCGAACTTTCCCGCGCCGAGGTCTGAAGTCAGCGCCGTCAGCCAACTCCCGCCCAACAGCCCGCCCGAATAGCGCATCGGATATTTTCCGTGCACGCCCTCCCAATAGGCCAGTGGCGCGCCGGCGATGATCAGCGGCCCGAACAGCTCCGGGCGCAGCGACGCCAGGATCATGACCGCCCATCCGGCCTGGCAATTGCCGATCACGCAGGGTTTTCCATCGGCATCCGGGTGAAGGCTGATGACCTTCTCGATGAACTGGGCCTCAGCGCGCGCGATACACTCGATGGTCTGGCCAGGCATCGGGTCCGGCAGGAACCCGATGAAGTAACAGGGATGCCCCGCCTTCATCGCCACGCCGATCTCGCTGTCGGCCTTGAAGCCACCGATGCCGGGACCGTGGCCCGCGCGCGGATCGACCACGACGAAGGGACGACGTTTCATGTCGATCTCGACACCCTGGGGCGGGATGATGCGCACCAGCGCATAATTGACGGGCTCAGCAAGCTTGCGGCCGTCCATGACCAGTTCGGCGGAATATTGCAGCACATGGGGCGCGGTCTGGGCGACATGCTCCCGGTACTGGTCGCCGCGACGTCGCATGATGTCGAGGAACAGAACGCTCCGCTGTCCAGCATCGACCATGTATTCCACTGCCGATGCGACCAGGCCCGACATCGGACCTTCCGGGAGCTTTATCTTATCCATCGACATGATCTGACCTCGCCGTCGCGTGAGGTCATTCAAAGAGGCACTGCGATAGCCAACGTTGACATAAGTCAACGGTCGGCAACCGCCTGCGGCGCGCGCTCGATGCGGATCCAGGCCACCGCCAACTCCCAGGCGACCGCCAGAACGATCGGACCGATGAAAAGGCCGACGATTCCGTGTGCAAGCGTGCCGCCGATCACGCCGACCAGGATCACCAATGTCGGCGTGGTCAGACCGCGCCCCATCAGCAAGGGCTTCAGAATGTTGTCGAGCAGGCCGACGATCACGAAGAATATCGTGAGCAGCAGTGCCGTGGTGACGTCCTTGTCCATCCAGAGCCAGATGATCACGGGGAGCAGCACCAGCGCCGCGCCGATCTGCACGATCGAGAGCATCAGGACGATGAAGGCGAGCAGACCCGCGCTCGGGATGCTCGCAAGCTTGAACCCGATACCGGCAAGCAGCGCCTGGATGACGGCAACGCCGATCACGCCTTGGGAGACCGCGCGGATCGTCGCGCCGGCGAGTTCAAGAAAATGCTCGCTCTGCTCGGGAATGACGCGGAACAGGAAGCCGCGGCTGGCGGCCACGAGTTGCGGCCCGAACGGAAACAGGAATCCCATCACCAGGACCGAGACCAGAAACTGCAGCGTTCCGACGCCGGCGTCGCCCGCGAGCGAGAGCATCGTCCCGGCCAGCGGTTTCAAATAGGGCGCGATTTCGCGCAGCGCCGCGCGGATGTTGGTGTAGGCTTGGTCCCAGAGCTCGAAGAGCTGCGGACCGATCACCGGCCACGCCTTGATCCGCTCCGGCGGGGCCTGCAGCACGAGTTCGCCGGTGCCGATCTGGCTCGCCAGATCCTTGACGCCCTCGACCGCGCTCACACCGAGCCAGGTCGCCGGCCCGATCACGATTCCGAGCGTGACCAGCGTGAGAATGACAGCAGACGTCCGGGGCCGGCCGCCAAGCCGTTTGGCGAGCCAGCTAAAGGCCGGATAGAACGCGACCGCTAGCACGCCGGCCCAGGTCAGGATCGGCACAAAGGGCTTGATGATGACGAAGGTCCACAGGATCAGCAGCGCGAGCAAACCGAGCCGGATCACGAGTTGGATGATGTCCTCTCCGGAGAGGAGCTGGCGAAGTGTCTTCACGGGGCGGCCCTTCGTCTTGAACGCAGCGAAGCTAGGAACCGCGCCCGAACGGCCATCTTGATCCAAATCAAGCCATGCACGGCGATCGGCGGCCTGATCGCCCGAGGCAGCACAACTAACGGGTTGGCGTCATGTCGGACCCCGCATACTACGCGAGGCAGGAGCGCTTGCGCGACGGCACGCCGGTCGAGGTCCGCGCGTTGCGGGCCACCGACGAGGGCGACATGCTCGCCGCCCTTGAGCAAACCAGCGTGCAGTCGCTGCAGCGGCGCTTCTTCGCACCGAAGCGCCACTTCTCCGACAAGGAGCGCGCCTTCTTCATGGCGATCGATTTCAAGACGCATGTTGCGCTGGTCGTGCTCGCTGAGGACGCAGGACGCCAAGCCATCGTCGGCGGTGGCCGCTATGTTGTCACCGAGCCCGGGCAAGCCGAACTCGCCTTCGTCGTGATCGATGCCTGGCAGGGGCGCGGCATCGGCTCGCTCCTGATGCGCCGCCTCATCGATCTCGCGCGTGAAGCCGGACTGCACGAGCTCACCGCGGAGGTGCTGTCCGAGAACGCGTCCATGTTGAGTGTGTTCGACAAGGCCGGCTTCAAACCAGCCAAGCGACGCGACCCACAGACGATCCATTTGGCGCTGAGTTTGGACGAACGACCCATGATCTGACTAAGATCTGAGCACACCGTTCGCGCAACGTTCCCGAGCATTGAACGGCGGTTCGCAGCTCTCACCTAGCAGCTTGCACAGCCCTCCCGGATTTGACACAAGATGCTCCCAGGGGGCGTGTCAACGTGTTGGGTTTGCTGATACTTTTGGGGACCGCGGCGATCTCCTTCGGCTGCGGCTATGGTGTACGCGAGCTGGTATCCCGTCGCCGTCGCGCGGTCTATCTCAGATTTGCACCATACGTCTCGCCGACGAGGTCGCGTGAGGTTCCGGAGTTCCTGTTGCGCCGGACCACGTCACAGCCCAGCCACAGCGCGCACCGCTAGCCTCGCACGCGCGGCGCTGCTTCCGCAGCCGCCATCGCCAAGTGTCTATCCCATCATCTCGGCAAGCTTGATGCTTGCGCAGATGATCATTCCCCACAGCGCGAAGTTGATCTCGAGCGCGGCGAGCATGGGCGTTCTTCCCTGGTGGCACCACTATAAACTGTAGTGCTCACATACTGCAATTCAGCAGTTCCCGGATGGTTCCCGCCAAATCCAGCATTTTTTTGGCGAGCTTGCCATGGTTGCGCCACAAGCTAACGCAACCGTTTGTTGATGCTTGCAAAAACAGGAATTGGAACCGTCAGTTCCGAGCGTCGCCAGCACCCGCGACGTATCGATCGATGATGCCATCGACGGTTCCCACAGCCGCGATTCGTCCCTGCTGCAACAGAACCGCACGGTTGCAGGTACTTCTGAGCAAATCGACGTCATGGGAGGCGAGCACGAGGATGCCGGCGCGCGCGACGATATCGTCGAGGCGCTGCCGCGCCTTGCGGCGGAACTGCTGGTCGCCGACGCCGATCCATTCGTCGAGCAAGACGATCTCACCTTCCACGGCGGTCGCCACCGCAAAGATCAGCCGCAACATCATGCCGCTGGAATAGGTGCGCAGCGGCAGGTCGAGCTTGTCGCCGAGCTCGGTGAACTCGGCGATCTCGTAGCGTCGCGCTTCGATCTCGGCGCGGCGTGCGCCGACCACGAGCCCGCGCCGCATGATGTTCTCGTAGCCGGTGGCCTCCTCATCGAAGCCTGCGGCAAGGTCGAAGAGAGACAGACAGCGGCCGAGCACGTCAGCGCTGCCCGACGTCGGATGGTAGATTCCGGCGAGCACGCGCAGCAGCGTGGTCTTGCCGGCACCGTTGGCGCCGATAAGCGCGACGCGGTCGCCGGCGCGGATGTCGAGCGTGACGTCACTGAGCGCGCTCACGACATGCGTCGGCGCCTGCGGCCGCGCCATGAACGGCGTCATCGCACGCATGAAACGGCGGCGCAGCGATCGCTCGCGGAACGACAGAATCGGGAAGTCGACCGAGACGTCCTGCAGGTGGATGTGGGCCGAGATGCTCATCGCTTCGCGCTCACAGCCAGTACGCGACGCGTTTGCGATACTTCGCGTAGCAGCCCAGCGCCAGCGCTGCGGCGCCGGCGGCATAGACCAGCCCGAGCAGCCACTGCCCGGCATCGACCGGCTGCGACAGCAGCGGCTTGCGCACGAGCTCGAGCAGCGTCGTGAACGGGTTGGCCGCGATCAACCATTGAAACGCGGTGCCATGCACCGCGTCCGCCGTCCAGATGATCGGCGTCAGGAAGAAGACGAACTGCAATCCGCTCGTGATCGCCGAACCGATGTCGCGGAAGCGCGCGCAGAGCATGCCAAGCGCGGTGGCGACGCCGAACAGGGCGACCAGCAGAATCAGGAAGCCGGGGATTGCGAGCAGCATGGTTGCGTGCAACGGCCACGGCATCACCAGATACAGCACGATGACGAGCAAAAGATGATGCAGGAAGATGATGACGTTGCGCGCCAGCATCTGCAGCACATGGACGATCAGGGGCGCCGGCACCGCCTTGATCAGGTGCCCCGACAGCACGAAGACGTTCGAGCCTTCCTGCAGCGTCGATGCCATCAACGTCCAGACGATCAGGCCGACGGCGAAGGACGGCAGGAAAATCGAGACGTCCTGCTTGAACAGCGCGGCATAGACGGTCCCGACGCTGCCGATCGTGGCCGCCAGCGTCAGCGTGATCCAGAGCGGGCCGATCACAGTGCGGCGATAGCGCAGCGAAATGTCCATCAGGGCGAGCGTGCCCCAGCGGTCGAACTGCGCGCCCTGAGCGAGGAGCTCTCTCGCTGCGGCCTGGATCGGGCTGTCCGAAGGTCTCGTCAAATGGCTGTCCATCCCGGCAACGGCCGCTGGCCGGCCCAAAGGTCTGTAGCCGCCCCCTTCCCGGTCGGCAAGCCCCGCACCGGAACGCAGATTCCAGAGCGATTATTGGGGTTTGCGACGCCCGGACCGCCGCCGTCGGTCCTTCGCCGCTGGCTTTGGCGCAAGCTCCGGCATGCTCGCCTGCACCTCGCGGTAGCGTGCTAACAGCCGTTCAAAACTGGCATGCAACGTGGCCGCGATATCAGGACGCTTTTCCAGACTCGCGAGCATCATCGCGGCAGCCTCGATGGTCGAGAGCCCGTCGCGACGGGGCTCGCGGCGCAGCCGTCCGTAGCGCGAGGGATGCGCGGGATTGAGGATTACACGCTGGCACTTCAGCATCCAGGCGTTACGCCACCACAGCGCCTTGGCCTGGCTCCAGGTGCCGTCGAGCAGCACCACACCCTCGATACGGTTGAGGATCGCACGCTGATTGTCGGCCGCCTCGCCCTTGCGGGTCAGCGCGACGACATCGCCCTCGACGTCGAGATCGGTCGCACGCGCTGAACCGAGATAGAGCACGGCCCAGCGCGAGGGATCGGCAACGGGCTTCCCCAGCGCCTTGGCAAGGCTCGGCCAGGACAGGCCGACCCGCACGGTGGCATTCGGGAAGTGCCGTGCGGTCAGCCGCGCGGTACCCAGCGCCCGGTCCTGCTCCTGCGGATGCTGCAGGATCAAGAGCTGAATGCGGTTCTCGATCGGCTTCACGCTGTCGCAGATGCACAGCGGCATCGGCTTCTGGCAGTGCGGGCACTCGGGGATGGCCTCTTGCGGCGCGGCCGCCGCGGTATCTGAAGAGCTGGACATCAGGCCGCTATACGCTGCCAGGGCGGCTTCAACAACCCGCGATCACTCAGCCGGAGCCGTGACCGCCGGCGGCGACGAGCGCCGGCGCAGCCTGTCGATCAGGAGATAGATCACGGGCGTCGTGTACAACGTCAGGATCTGCGAGACGAACAGGCCGCCGATGATGGTGATGCCGAGCGGTCGGCGCAGCTCGGTGCCCGGTCCTGTCGCGACCACCAGCGGAATGCCGGCAAACAGCGCCGCCATGGTCGTCATCAGGATCGGGCGGAAGCGCGCCCGGCAGGCCTCGAAGATCGCGTCCGCCGACGACAGGCCGCGCTGGCGCTCCGCGTCGAGCGCGAAGTCGACCATCATGATGCCGTTCTTCTTGACGATGCCGATCAGCAGGATGATGCCGACGAACGCGATCACGGTCAGCGGCGTGTTGGTGATCTGCAGCGCGAGCAGCGCGCCAAGCCCCGCCGACGGCAGGGTCGAGATGATTGTCAGCGGATGCGCCAGACTCTCGTAGAGCACACCGAGCACGATATACATCGCCACCAGCGCACCAAGGATCAGGAGCGGCTGGCGGCCGCTGGTTTTGACGAAATCGCCGGCATTGCCGTCAAAGCTGCCGCGGATGCCCTCGGGCATGTGCAGCTCCTCGACCGCGCGCTGGATGTTCGCGGTCGCGACCTGGAGCGGCACGTCCGGCAGCAAATTGAACGACACGGTAGTCGAGGGGAATGATTGCGAGTGGAATACCGCGAGCGCCGCGAGCCCGCGCTGCTGGCGTACCACCGCCGACAGCGGCACCTGCACGTCGTTGGCGCCCGCGACGAAGACGCGCTCGAGATTGGAGGGATCGACCTGGAATTTCGGGTCGGTCTCCAGCACGATCATGTACTGGTTGCGCTGGGTGTAGATGATCGAGATCTGCCGCTGCGAGAACGCGTTGTTGAGCGCGTTGTCGATGTCCTGCACGCGCACGCCGAGCCGCGAGGCGGCCTGGCGGTCGATTGTCAGGTTGAGCTGCAGGCCGCCGGGATCGCGGTCGGCCGAGATGTCGGTGATGCCCTCCACCGTCTCCATGCGCTTGGACACGATCGGCGCCCATTTCTGTAGCAGATCGAGATCCGTGCTCGACAGCGTGTACTGGTAGTCGGAATCGCTCTGTCGCCCGCCGGCACGGACGTCCTGGGCTGCGAACATGAACAGGCGGATGCCGGCGACACGATAGAGATTGCGGCGCAGCCGGTCGATCACGAGCTGGGTCGAGATATATTCGCGCTCCTCCGGCGCCTTCAGACTGATGAACATGGTGCCGCGGTTGGAGGTCGCCCCGCCCGGCCCGCCGCCGCCGAGCACGGAGCCGATGCCGGCCACGGCCGGGTCCGCCATCACGATGTCGGCGAGTTGCTGCTGCAGGCCGAGCATGGACTGGAACGAGATGTCGGCCGAGGCGCGCGTCGCGCCAATGATGAAGCCGGAATCGTCGGTCGGGAATGAGCTCTTCGGTATCTTGACGTAGAGCGTCACGGTCAGTCCGATGGTGGCGAAGAACACGATCATCGTCAGCACCGGAAATTCCAGCGCGCTGCGCAGCGTCCGCGCATAGAAATTGACGATCCGCGTCAGCGATCCCTCGATCACGCGGTCGAACAGCGTCGCCGTGTCCGAGGTCGTCGCCTTGATGTAATGCGCGCAGATCATCGGCGTGACCGTGAGCGAGACCAGCGTCGAGACCACGATCGCGAAGGTCAGCGTCAACGAGAATTCGCGCAGCAGGCGGCCGATGATGCCGTCCATGAAGATCAGCGGCGTGAACGCCGCGATCAGCGACAGCGAGATCGACACGACGGTGAAGCCGATCTGTTTGGCGCCCTCCTGCGCCGCCCGCAGCGGCCGCATGCCATGCTCGAGATTGCGGAACATGTTCTCGATCATGACGATGGCATCGTCGACCACGAAGCCGACGGAGATCGCGAGCGCCATCAGCGACAGGTTGTCGATCGAAAATCCGGCGACCCACATGCCGGCACAGGTCCCGGCGAGCGCCAGCGGCACCGAGATGCCGGCAGCAATCGTCGGCACCGTCCGGCGCAGGAACACGAACACTACGACCATGACGAGGACGGCGGTCGCGAGCAGCGTCCATTGCATGTCGTTCACGCTGGCGCGGATCGTGCCGGTGCGGTCGACAAGCGTGGAAATCTCGACGCCGGCCGGAATCCACTGCTTCAACTGGGGAATCAGCGCCTTGACCCTGTCTACGGTCTCGATGACGTTGGCGTCGCCCTGCTTGGTGATCTGGATGATCACCGCCGGCTGCTTGTTGAACCAGGCGAATGAGCGCGCGTTGCGGACGGAATCCTCGATGTCGGCGACGTCGGACAGCCGCACGAAATTGCCGTTCGAACTCTTGACCAGGATGTCGCGAAACTCTTGCGCTGTGCGCATCTGCCGGTTCAGCCCGAGCGTCTCGCTCTGCCGCTCGCCGTTGAAGATGCCGACGGGCCCGAGCGGATTGGCGCTGATGATGGCCGTGCGCACGTCGTCGGTGGCGATCCCGGCATTGGCCAGCGCCACCGGGTTGAGCGCGACGCGCACCGCCGGCTGATCAGCGCCCGACACCGTCACGTCGCCCACGCCCGGCACCTGCGAGATGCGCTGCGCCAGCACGGTATCTGCGACGTCGTAGATCGCGGATGACGAGATGGTCTTCGAGGTCAGCGCCAGCACATAGACCGGCGCACCGGCCGTATTGGCCTTGCGGAAGCGCGGCAGCGCCGGCAGGTCGCTCGGCAGGTCCGAGAGCGAGGCGTTGATCGCAGCCTGCACGTCGCGCGCGGCGCGGTCGATGTTGCGGCCGATGTCGAACTGGAGCTGGATGACGGCGACGCCGAGCGTGCTCGTCGAGGTGATCTGGTTGAGGCCGGCGATCTCGCCGAGCCGCCGTTCAAGCGGAGCGGCGACGGTCGCAGCCATCACCGACGGGTCGGCCCCGGGCCGGGTCGCCGACACGAAGATCGAGGGAAAGTCGACATTCGGGACCGACGCGACCGGCAGGAAGCGGTAGGCCACGATGCCGAGCAAGAACAGCCCGATCGACAGCAGCGTGGTCGCCACGGGCCTGCGGATGAAGGGCTCGGAGATCGAGAGCATCGCTCACATCCCCTCGGTCGCCCCGGCCGCCGGCGGCGTGTCCGGCTCCGGCGGGGGCAGCGCAGTCTCCAGGCGCCGGTTGATGCGGTCGAGCGCGAGATAGATCACCGGCGTCGTGTAGAGGGTCAGCAACTGGCTGAGCAGCAGGCCGCCGATGATGGAGATGCCGAGCGGAAAGCGCATCTCCGAGCCCGTGCCGCTTTCGATTGCCAGCGGCAGCGCGCCGAACAGCGCGGCGAGCGTCGTCATCATGATGGGGCGGAAGCGCAACAGGCAGGCCTGCACAATCGCTTCGGTCGCCGGCAGCCCCTGCCCGCGCTCGGCCTCGAGCGCGAAGTCGATCATCATGATCGCGTTCTTCTTAACGATACCCATCAGGAGAATGATGCCGATCAGGCCGATCACCGAGAGGTCCTGCCCGAACATCATCAGCGCTAGAATGGCGCCGACGCCGGCCGAGGGCAGCGTCGACAGGATGGTGATGGGGTGGATGTAGCTCTCATAGAGCACGCCGAGCACGATATAGATCGTGATCACGGCGGCGAGCAGCAACCACGGCTGCCCCGCCAGCGACTTTGCGAATTCGGCCGCGTCGCCCGCATAGACGCCGACGATGCTGCCGGGCATGCCGATGTCGTTTTCGATGGTCTTCACCGCGGCAACCGCGTCGCCGAGCGCAGCCCCCGGTGCGAGGTTGAAGCTGAGCGAAACCGAGGGGAATTGCGCCTGGTGCGAGATCGCCAGCGGCGCCGTGGTGCGCGTCAAGGTGCCGACCGCCGACAGCGGCACCTGCGCGCCGGCAACGCCCGGCAGATAGAGTTTTGACAGGATCGACGGGTCGCGCTGGTACATCGGCAAGGCCTCCAGCACCACGCGGTACTGGTTGGCCTGGCCGTAGATCGTTGAGATCTGCCGCTGCGCAAAGGCGTCGTTGAGCGTGTCAGTGATGCCCTGGAGGCTGACGCCGAGTTGGCCGGCCCGGGTGCGGTCGACATCGATCTGCGCCCGCAAGCCCCCCTCCTGCGCCTCCGACGAGACGTCGCGGAACAGGGGATCGCGCCGCATCTCCGCCACCAGCTTGCGCGACCACTCCGTGACCAGCGCCGTATCCGTGCCCGTCAGTGTGTACTGGTAGAGCGAGCGGCTCGACTGAGTCGAGATCTGCACGTCCTGCACCGGCTGGAAATAGACGGTCATGCCGGGAATGCCGGCAACGCGCTGCTTCAGGCGGTCAACCACGATGCTGACATCGTCCTTGCGTTCGCCGCGCGGCTTCAGCGTCATCACGAGCTTGCCGACATTGGTGGTCGGATTGACCGACCCCGCCCCGATCACCGAGACGACGCCGACGACGTCGGGGTCGGCCTTGATGGCGTCGGCGGCCTCGGTCTGGCGCTTCTGCATCTCGGCAAAGGACACGTCGGGCCCGGCCTCGGTCACGGCCGTGATCGAGGCCGTGTCCTGCAGCGGCAAAAAGCCCTTGGGCGCGACGACGTAGAGCACCAGCGTGGCGATGAGCGTGGCAAAGGTCACGATCAGCGTGGCGCGCTGGCGCTCCAGCACCCACAGCAGCGTGCGGTGATAGAAACCGACCATCCAGTCGATGAAGCGGTTGACCGCGGCAAGCCCCGGCACTGCCAGTTCCTCGTGCGCGTGCTTGAGCAGCCGCGAGCACATCATCGGCGTCAGGGTCAGCGACACCACCGCTGACGTCACGACCGCGATGGTCAGGGTCAGCGCGAATTCGCGGAACATGCGGCCGACCAGCCCGGACATGAACAGCAGCGGGATGAACACGGCGATCAGCGACACCGTCAGCGAAATCACGGTGAAGCCGATCTCGCTGGCGCCGCGCAGCGAGGCCTGCATCGGGTTCTCGCCGTTCTCGATATGGCGGACGATGTTCTCGATCATCACGATGGCGTCGTCGACGACGAAGCCGGTGCCGATCGTCAGGGCCATCAGCGAGAGATTGTCGAGGCTGAAACCGGCAAAATACATGATGCCGAAGCTCGTGATCAGCGACAGCGGCAGCGCGACGCCCGCGATCAGCGTGGCGCGCAATGAGCGCAGGAAGAGCAGCACGACCAGCGTCACCAGCACGACGCTGAGCACCAGCGTGAATTGCACGTCGTGCACGGAGGCGCGGATCGTGACGGTGCGGTCGGAAACCACGGTCAAATTGACGCCGGCCGGAATGGCGCGCTGGACCTTTGGGATCTCCTCGCGGATCTTTTTGACGACGTCGATCACGTTCGCGCCGGGCTGGCGCTGGATGTCGATGATGACGGCCGGCGTGCCCTGGTACCAACCGCCGGTGCGGTCGTTCTCCAGCCCGTCGACTATCTGCGCGACGTCGCCGATCGTGACGGGATTGCCGTTGCGGTAGGCGATGATGATCGGCTTGTAGGCCTCGGCCGCGGCAATCTGGTCGTTGGCGGCGATGGTGTAGGATTGCTGCGCGCCGTGCAGTGCGCCCTTCGGTCCCGACACATTGGCGCCGGCGATGGCGTTGCGCAGATCCTCCATGGCGATGCCATAGGCAGCTAACCGCGCCAGATCGGCCTGCACGCGTACCGCCGGCTTCAAGCCCCCGAGCACCGAGACGCGGCCAACGCCGGAAATCTGTGCCAGCCGCTGCGCCAAAATCGTGTCGGCGATGTCACTCATCACCCGCAGCGAGGTCGTCTCGGAGCGCAGCGCCAACGTCAGGACCGGCGCATCGGCCGGGTTCACCTTGGCGTAGGTCGGCGGATACGGCAGCGTGCGCGGCAGGACGCCTGCGGCCGCGTTGATCGCGGCCTGCACGTCCTGGGTCGCGCCGTCGATGTCGCGGTTGAGGTCGAACTGGAGCGAGATCTGGCTGACGCCGAACGAGCTCGTCGAGTTCATCGAGGTCAGCGACGGAATCTGCCCGAGCTGCCGCTCCAAGGGCGCCGTGATCAGCGAGGCGATCACGTCGGGGCTCCCGCCCGGCAATTGCGTCGTCACCTGCACGGTCGGAAAATCGACCTGCGGCAGCGCTGAGACCGGCAGCGAGAAATAGCCGAGCGCACCGCCGATCAAGAGCGCAATGCCGAGCAGCGAGGTCGCGATCGGCCGGCGAATGAATGGTTCGGAGACGCTCATGACGGTGCCGTCAGGTCGGCGCGATCAGGATCATGGCTGCTTGGCTCCGCTGCCCGATGGTTGAGCCCCCTGCGCTGGTCCGGTCTGGCCCTTCCGATCGCCCTCGCCCTGCTTGGCCTGACCGCCCTTTTGGCCGTCACTGGCAGGGCCGCCCTTCGCGTCCGGCGCGCGGGTGCGCTTGCGCGGGGCCAGGTCGGCCGACGGGGTCTGCTCGGAGCGGCCCACGATCACCTTCGAGCCGTCGGCGAGGTTGGCAAAGCCTGTGGTCACGACGCGATCGGTCGGCGACAAGCCGCTGGCGATGACGGCGTCGTGCTCGTTCTGCTGCGTCACGGTCACGGGCTTGGCCGAGACGACGTCGCCCTCGCCGATCACATAGCTGAACGTGCCGATCGGTCCACGCTGGACCGCCGATGTCGGCACGACCAGCGCCTTCGCCAGGGTCTCGACCTTGAGCCGGACGTTGACGAACTGACCGGGCCAGAGCTGGTAATTGGCATTGGGGAATTCCGCCTTCAGCCGCAGCGTGCCCGTGGTGGAATCGACCTGGTTGTCGATGCCGGTCAGCTTGCCGGTGTCGATCACGGTGACGCCGTCATTGCCGAACACGTCCACCGGCAGCGTCCCCTTCGACGCGGCGGCATTGACGCGCATGATCTGCTGCTGCGGCAGGCTGAACCAGACCGCGATCGGCTGCAATTGCGTGATCACCACCAGGCCCGTGGTGTCGGAGGCGTGGATGATGTTGCCCTGGTCGACCTGGCGCAGGCCGGCGCGGCCCGAGAGCGGCGCCACGATCTTGGTGTAGCCAAGCGTCGTCGCCGTGTTGTCGATCGCGGCCTGGTCGGCCTTGATCAGCGCCTCGGTCTGCGCGACCAGCGCGCGCTGGGTGTCGGCCTGCTGCTTGGAGCCGGCGTTGGAGGCCGCCAGCTGCTCATAGCGGGCGAGATCGAGCTTCTGGTTGGCAAGCTGCGCCTGGTCCTGCGCCTTCTTGGCGACCGCCTGGTCGTACTGCGCCTGGTAGATCGCGGGATCGATCTCGCCCAGTACGTCGCCCTTCCTAACGTCCTGTCCTTCCGTGAAATTCACGGCGATCAGCTTGCCGTCGACCTGCGAGCGCACGGTCACGGTGTTGAGCGCGCGAATGGAGCCGACACCATCGAGATAGACAGGCACGTCCTGGACGCGCGGGATCGCCGCCAGCACCGGGACCGGAAGGTCGCGCGGGATGTTGCGATCGTTGGTTGGCTTGCGCTGATAGGCGTACCAGCCGGCATAGCCGAGCCCGCCGAGGATCACGAGCGTGACCAGCGTCGACCAGAAGCGGCGGCGGCCGCGCGAGGGCTTGCGTGCTGCGCCCTCGTCCTTTGCGCTTTCCTTGGCGCCGTCCTTGCCGTCGGGCTTAAAGAGCATTGACCGGTTTCTCCATCCTCGGCTCCCAGCCTCCGCCCAAGGCCTGGTACAGGCTCACGATCGCGAGCAGCCGCGCGAGCTGCGCCTGCTGTAGCGAATCCTCGGCCTGGAACAGCGTCAATTGCGTGTTCAACACGGTCACGATGTCGGCAGTGCCGGCGCGCAACTGCTGCTCGGCGAGGTCGAAGGCGCGCCGCGAGGCTGCGACCACCTGGCGCTGGAGCTGCAGCTTGATCGTCGTCTGCTTGATCGAATAGAGCGCATTGTCCACGTCGGCGAAGGCCTGCACGATGGTCTTGCGATAGGTCTGCAGCAGCTCGTCCTGACGCGCCTTGGCATATTCGAAATTGCCCAAAATCTTGCCGCCGTCGAAGATCGGCTGCGTGGCACTGCCGACAAGCTGGAAGAAGGCGGCGTGCGGCTGGAACAGCGAGACCAGCGCCGAGCTCTGGTAGCCGCCATTGCCGGTCAACTGGATGCTCGGGAAAAACTGCGCCCGCGCATTGCCGATGTTGGCGGTGGCGGAGGCAAGCTGCGCCTCCTGGCGGCGGATGTCAGGCCGCTGCGTCAGCAATTCCGAAGGCAGTCCCGGCGTAACCCGGGGGATCGCGACATGGCTCAGCGAGCCGCCGGCGACCCGCACGCTCTCGGGCGGGCGCGACACCAGCACGGCCAGCGCATTGGTGTTCTGGTCGAGCGTTTGGCGCAGCGGAGGCACCAGCGCCTTCTGGTTCGCCAGCACGCTTTCCTGCTGGGCGACGTCAAGATCGGTCCCGGTGCCGGCCTGGCGCCGTTGCCGGATGGCATCGAGGATGCGCTGGGCGCTGGCGATGTTGCGTTGCGCGGTGCGCAGCCGGTCCTGTGACGCCAGCACCTGGAAATAGGCGTTGGCGACGCTCGACAGCGTCGTGAGCGCGACGACATCGCGATCGAACCTGTTGGCGGTCGCGGTCTCTTCCGCGGCCTGCAGCGCGTCGCGGTTCTGACCCCAGAAGTCGAGCTGGTAGCTCGCGCTCAGTGACGCCTGGTAATTGACGACTTCACGACCGCCATTGGTCAGGCCTGAGGAGCTCGAGCCCGACGTGCGCGAATAGGTCTCGTTTCCACCGCCCGACAGGCTCGGCAGCAGCGCCGCACCGGCCTGGCGCGCCTGGGCGTCGGCCTCGCGCATGCGGGCGACGGCCGCGGCGATGTCGAGGTTGACGGTCTGCGCCTCCTCCATGAGCTGGGTCAGCTCCGGCGAGCGGAAGCCGCGCCACCAGTCGAGCGCCGGCGGGGCATCGGGCTTTCCGGCATATTTGTACTGGGTGGGGACGTCGAGCGCCGGATCCGGCAGGTCCTGGGTCAGCACGCAGCCGGCCGAGCTCAGCGCCAGGCAGACGGCGCCAAGCAAGCCCGCCGCACGCAGTGACCGGGGAGCTGAACCGCAGAGCCGCCTGGAGGCGACTGCCGGGAAGCTGTTTGTCACATCCGCCCCCTGCCGGGCAGCCCTATTACCCACAGCGCGTTCGGATCGACCGAATCGCGGCGGGTCATTAGGCGGGCGTTTTGCGCGTCGTTCACAGCGGTGATGCTTTCCTGGAACCTGCCGCCATACTAGCCGGGCCTGTTGGGGGCGCACAGTCCCGCAGGTATCGCCGTCCACCGCCAAACGCCCCGCATCCCGGATTGCGAAAATGAAAGATATGCCCATGTGACGGGGCTTTCTTTCATTTCGTGGCGCGCGGCGAGCGTCCGCAAGCTTACGAACATTTCATGTGGTGTTGGAGCAACACTGGCGCCAGCACGGCCTCCCTGAGATGAAACCCGCGCCGCAACGCACCGTAGCTTGCCTGTCACCAAGGCAGGGGTTTTGGAATGCGCATCGCAGTCATCGGGACGGGCATCGCCGGCAATGCGGCGGCCTGGACGCTCTCGCAACGCTACCCGGTGACTGTTTATGAGCGCGATCTGCGCGCCGGCGGACATAGCCACACCGTCATCATCGACTATGACGGCACGCCGATCGCGGTCGATACCGGCTTCATCGTCTACAACGAGCTCAACTACCCAGACCTGACGGCGATGTATGCCCATCTCGGCGTCGAGACGGTCGAGAGTTGCATGAGCTTTGCCGTCTCGGCCGACGGCGGACGCTTCGAATGGCGCGGCGGCGGCAGCGATTGGCGGGAGACGGCAACCGGCCTGTTCGCCCAGCGCAGCAATCTGTTCTCGCCGTCCTATCTCGCGATGCTCAGTGACGTCCTCAAATTCAACACCCAGAGCGTGGCCGACTACGAGGCGGGCCGCCTCGCCGGCGTCTCCCTCGGCGATTATTTTGCCCAGCGAAATTTCTCCCGGCGGCTATTGACCGACTATCTCGCGCCGATGGGCGCGGCAATCTGGTCGGCGCCCGCGAGCGACATGCTGAATTTCCCGACCGAGAATTTTGTTGCCTTCTTCAACAACCATCGCCTGCTGCACTACGACCGGCCGGTCTGGCGCACGGTCAAGGGCGGCAGCCAACGTTATGTCGAAAAGCTGACGGCTGCTTTCAGGGATCGCATGCGGCTCGGCTGCGCGGTGACGCAGGTCGAGCGCACCGCGCATGGCGTCATCTTGCACGACAGCCTGGGCCATCACGACAGCTTCGATCATGTCGTCATCGCCGCGCACAGCGACCAGGCCCTGGCGATGCTGTCGGATGCGGATCAACGCGAGCGCGAGATCCTCGGCGCGATCGGCTACGCGCCGAACACGATCTACCTGCATCGCGACGAGAGGCTGATGCCAAGACGCCGGAACGCCTGGGCCTCCTGGAACTTCCTGCGCTGGCAGCGCGAGGGCACGGTCGAGAACGATGTCGCCGTGACCTATTGGATGAACCGGCTTCAAGGCATCGACCCCGACAAGCCGCTGTTCGTCAGCCTCAACCCGCCTTTTGCGCCCGCGCCCGAGCTGACCTTTGGCAAGTTCATGTGTGAGCATCCGCAATATAACGCCGCGGCCTTCGCCGCGC
>NZ_PPPT01000216.1 GCF_006483445.1 Bradyrhizobium guangdongense
GCCCGCCGTTTTCGTTTGGGTGGATGCAATAACGATCCGGATTGGTTATCTAGCAAGCTTCTAGATCCGCGACGGACGTTTCAGCTTCTACAGCGCATCTTGATAGGGCGTGCGATCACGGCGCACTTCCGATTGACCGCCGATGGACGATATCAAGGTCTGCACACGGTTATTAGTCACATCCGATCATTCGTTCAGGCCTGGGGGACACGCGAGAGTGCCCACTTCGCAGCATGAAGCGCGCTCATTGACCGCCTAGCAATTTTGGATTGTAATTGCCGCCACGTCGCGGAGAACTAGATATGAAAATCCATTTCGGGGAGTGGTCCCTCGACCTGTACAGCGTTCTTGTTACAGTAGGCATAATGCCACTATTGGCCTATCTCGCGAGTTCATTTCGAAAGCTCTTCGCAGCAATCTCCCGATATACGATCGATGGTATCCTATTGGGGGTATCTCGAATAGCAACTCAGAAAGTTGCGGCTCGCATAAGCCTTCGCCGATACAGCAAACTGCAACTCGCTGGCCCCACGCGATACTTGAGCGTACCAGGCAGGACTGCCGAAACATTCTTGGATATCGATCAGATATTTGTGCCTCTGGTCCTAGAGCGAGCCGGCTCGCTTCAAACGTTTGGTCACAGCGAAGCGATCAGACTCGGAAACAGAATTCGAATTACCGGAGACCCTGGCTCGGGCAAGAGCTCCGTTGCTAAGCGCATCTTTAGAGATGAATGCACCAAGGCATTGAAGGCCCCTGATGAGGCTCGCTTGCCCCTCCTGGTGGAGCTTCGCCGACTGGATTTTCCTAAACTCGCGGGTACCAAGAAGCTTGGAGAGTGGCTCTATAATCGTTTGCTCGACGTCGTCAAATCCTATGACATTTATCAACCAGAACGCTGCTTTTCCGCCTACACCGTAAGCTCCGGGCTTTTAGTAATATTGGACGGCCTCGATGAAGTGTCTGCAGCCGCCTATCCTCAAGCCGAGGCAGCTATCCTAGGCCTAGGTTCGAAATTGGAGCAGATGGGCGCTAATAACATCCTTCTTCTAACAATGAGGACGCAGTTTCACCTTCAAGTCTGGCGGTCTTATGCTGATGCTTTCCCTGTATCCGTGAGTTTAAAGCGGTTCTCACCTACGGACATATACGCGTTTCTGACACGCTGGCCGTTTGATCCCACGACTAAAACAGAACATGTCGTCAGGATCTATAACGATCTCACCGATCGGCCAGCTCTTCGCGAAATGTGCACAAATCCGCTAATTCTTTCGATGTATGTTGCGCAAGATCAAGCGTCGGATCATCAGTTGACCCCTGAGTCACGATCAGAATTTTATAAGCAGGTAACTGAAGAACTTCTAATCCGACGTAGAGCCAAACAAATCGGCCCTTCCGAGACTCAAATGATTCTGAGACGGCAGCGGGAACGAATACTAGGACGAATTGCCTTCGAGCACTTGTGCGACGGCGATCAGCCGGCCAACCTTATTCCTTGGGAAAGCGGAACGAAGGTCGTCATTGATGTCATGGGTCTACGAGACATCGCGACGGCGGAAAGGTTATTGCGAGACGTATCAAAAGAGACTGGTCTTATCTCGGAAGAGCGCGAAGGCGAGACGTTCAGGTTTATTCACCTGACCTTCTGCGAATTTTTGGCCGCCATGGAAGCGACCCAAGGCAGAACTGACGGTTGGGATACGTTAATCGAGAAGCACACACAATTCTCCACCGATTTGCAGACTCGAACGAGACTTGCAGAAGTCATTCCGTTTGCAGCATCGCTACTACCTGCTCATGCACAGCTTAGCGCGATCAAGACCGTTTCGACATTTACTAACCTACGGATGCTCGCTCTGGCATTTCTCGAGACTAAGCGATATGAGCATCCAATCTGGCAACCATTTGTAGATCAGTATTGGCAGGATTTGATCGCAAGATCAGAGGGCGAGTGGACATCACAATGGCTCGCCGAGGTGCATTTGTTCTTGGTAGTAGTTGCCGACGCAAATCGCTCTGCTGGCCTTGTAAGTGGTGTCGAGCGATCCGACGCGATCACCACATTCTTTCAACATTTCGCGGGTGAAAGGGAGGAGTATCTTGCCCAACTTATCGCATCATACGCTCAGCAAGATGCGCCTTCAGCATTTCGTGTTGCAACATTATGCGGCATCGACATCCTGTCGAAATTGCCTGCTATTGTCGTTGACAATATCGACCAACCAGCCTTTTTGGACATAACAATTGAGAGAGCAGCACGGGACAAAGATAATCCCATTCAATGGGCAACATTGTTTGCTGAAGCTGGCTTGCGGTCACCCGCCGCGGCTGCGCTTTTGGTAAATACCCCGCGACGACCTTGGATTAACTCGGCGCAGGCGCTTTCCAGAAACCACAAGTGGGCGGCACCTAATTTTATCCCCGAGTCATGCTACTCAGACTGCCTCTCAATCGCACATGCCTCTGAAACGTCCGAGACCTATCTGCGATTAGTCGGCTACTTCCGCAAGTTCCAGCCACCAGGAACTAGTAAACTAATTCTACTGCATGCTCGACTGGCTCCTTACTTTTACGTTTTCGTATTTTCTTTGTACGTTGCTTTGGCCATCGTATGCAGCATCGCCCTCAGCTACTACCGTAGCTTAGGACATGCTGAATCAGAGTTCGTAACGGCATCCCTCTACTACATTATAGCTGGTGTAGTCCTTATTCTGGTGGGCTCTGAATTTTTGCTCTTTGCAACGTTCATTTCTCTTCAAAAGCGATGTCGGACCTTCGGCGAGATCGCGAA
>NZ_PPPT01000217.1 GCF_006483445.1 Bradyrhizobium guangdongense
GCGCGGTCGCGGCCTGCGCCTTAGAGAGAGAGCACGAATTCATCGTAACCGACATTCTGTTGCTTGAGCAGGCCGACCATCGTATCGAAGCTTGCGCGCATGCCATCCTTGGCATTGGGGTGACGCGCCTCTTCCTCGCACAGCGCCTTGTAGATCGGCTTGATGCGCTCGACCGGTGCGGAATCGGGTTTGCGGCGATTGGAATGATAGCCGATGATGTTGCCGCGTTCGTCGAATGTCGGCGTGACGTGGGCGAAGACCCAGTAATGACTGCCGTCCTTCGCCAGGTTGACGACGTAAGCGAAGATCTCCTGCTTGGTTTGGAGCGTGTCCCACAACAGCTTGAAGACGCAGCGCGGCATCTCGGGATGGCGGATCATGCTGTGGGGCGCCCCCATCAGCTCCTTCCAGGAGTATTTCGCCATGCGGAGGAAAATGTCGTTGGCGTAGGTGATGCGGCCCTTCAGGTCGGTCTTCGAGACGATCAGCTCCTCCTCACCGAGGAGATTTTCCACCCCTGTGGGACGTATCGCCTGCACCATCTTCGATCCTCGACAAGTCGGCGCTACGCCGCTGTAGCGCTCGCATCACCCTCGTTCTTACGGCAACAGTGTTAATCAGGCGTGAGTGGGGGTTCCCGCACGACGTGCGCACTCCTCCGTATGATTACTTATGGAATCTCGTCGCGTAGAATGAGCGCGCCACGAAGCCCGGTGTCGCGGCCGGCCGCATCGCGCAGCCGACAACAACATGATACCGATCTTCTGCCTGCAGTTGCAGCGACGGCGCGGCGCCTGCGCAGCGCGATTACATCGTCGCACCGAGCACCCAAGGCGCGAACTCGGCGCCGCCGAAACCGAGACTCTCGCTCTTGGTCGGCTGACCCGATGCGGTCTTCAGGATCAGATCGAAGATGCGCTTGCCGCATTCCTCGACGGTTTCGGAGCCCTCGAGGATGGTGCCGCAATTGACGTCCATGTCCTCTTCCATGCGCTGGTACATGGGCGTGTTGGTCGCAAGCTTGATCGACGGCGCGGGCTTGCAGCCGAACACGCTGCCGCGCCCGGTGGTGAAGCAGACGAGGTTGGCACCGCCGGCCACCTGGCCCGTTGCCGCGACCGGGTCGTAGCCGGGCGTGTCCATGAACACAAAGCCCTTCTTGGTGATGGCTTCGGCGTAGTTGAGCACGTCGACGAGATTGGTGGTGCCGGCCTTGGCCATCGCGCCGAGCGATTTTTCCAAAATGGTGGTGAGACCGCCGGCCTTGTTGCCGGGGCTCGGATTGGCGTTCATCTCGGCGCCTTCGCGGCTCGTGTACTCTTCCCACCAGCGCATCAGGCCGACGAGCTTTTCGCCGACCTCGCGGCTGACCGCGCGGCGCGTCAGCAGGTGCTCGGCGCCATAGGTCTCTGGTGTTTCCGACAGCACCACCGTCCCGCCATGGCGCACGATGAGATCGCTGGCAGCACCAAGCGCCGGGTTAGCCGACACGCCGGAATAGCCGTCGGAGCCGCCGCATTGCAGCGCCACCGTCAATTCGCTCGCCGGCACGGACTCTCGCTTGACCTTGTTGGCATCGGCCAGCGTCTCGCGCACGAAGGCAACGCCCGCCTCCATCGTCTTGCGGGTGCCGCCGACTTCCTGGATGTCCATCGCGCGCAGACGGCCGGCGAGTTTTTGCTCTTCCATGAGACCGCCGATCTGGTTCACCTCGCAACCGAGGCCGAGCACGATCA
>NZ_PPPT01000218.1 GCF_006483445.1 Bradyrhizobium guangdongense
GGCAATGCCGACCGCTTCAAGGGCTTTGCCGAGGACTGCATGGCCGAATACGACCTCGACGGCTGGAAGGTGCCTGATCTCACCGACCCCGGCGAGCTCAGCTATCACATGATGAAGAAGTGATCCCTGACGGAGCGGCATTGCCGCTCCGTCACGAACGTGCGGGGCTGTGGTGACATGAACATGCGGACCATCGATCCCAAGCGCTTCCGCTCCGTGATGGGCGCCTTCCCGACCGGCGTCGCCATCGTCGCGACCGAATGGGAGGGCGAGCTGTTCGGCGCGACCATCAACTCGCTGACGTCGGTATCGCTTGCCCCCTGCATGCTCTTGTTCTGCACCAATGAAGGCAGCACGACGGGTGCAGCCATCCGGCAACGCGGATTGTTTTCGGTGAACATTCTCGGCCACCACCAATCCGAGCTGTCGGCGCGTTTCACCGGCAAGCTGAAGAACCGGTTCGACGATCTCGCGGTCGCCTTCAGCGCCGATGGCCTGCCGCTGCTCGAGGGCGCGGCGGCCCAGCTCTGCTGCCGTGTCGACGCCGTCCACAAGGCGGGCGATCACGACATCATTCTGGGCGAAGTGCTCTCCGGTGAGGAAGCGACCTGCAATCCGCTCGTCTTCCACAAGGGGACCTACGGCGGTTTCCATCGCACCTGAGCGTTATCGAGGCAGAAGCGGGCGTCGCAAATTCCGGGTGAATCGGGCCTTGGCAGCGCGATTCAAATCCGCTAGTGGTCTGCCCCCTTTCCCAATCATCCGTCAGAGTGGTTCATGTCGAGCGCCTCGCCCGCCGTCTCGATCGGCATCGATTTTGGAACCAGCAATACCGTCGTCGCGATTGCGGCCGACGACCGCCGGGTCGAGGCCATCCGCTTCGATCATGGCGGGCAGCGGCATAGCGTCTACGTGTCGGCGCTGTGCTTCTGGGAGGACCGGCCGGGAGCCGGCGCGCAGGCCGAAGGCGGTCCGTGGGCGATCGAGCAGTTCCTCGAAGGACGCCACGTCTACCGCTTCCTGCAGTCGTTCAAGACATTTGCTGCGAGCTCCAGCTTCAACACCACGCAGGTGTTCCGGCAGCGCTTCAAGTTCGAGGATATTTTGGCGGCGTTCTTGCGCACGCTGGCGCGGCATGGCGGCGACAAGTTCGGCTTCGAGACATCCAACATCACGGTCGGCCGCCCCGTCCGTTTCGCGGGCGGCAATCCCGACGAGGCGCTGGCGATAGACCGTTACCGGGCCGCGTTCGATCGCCTCGGCGCCGGGCATGCGCGCTATGTCTACGAGCCCGTCGGCGCCGCGTTCTCCTTCGCGCGCAGGCTGGAGCGCGATGCCACCGTGCTGGTCGCGGATTTCGGCGGCGGCACCAGCGATTTCTCGGTGATGCGATTTTCACGCGCCGGCGGCCATTTGCGTGCGGAGCCGCTGGGACACGCCGGCATCGGTATCGCCGGCGACACTTTTGACTACCGCATCGTCGACCACGTTATCTCGCCGCGGCTCGGCAAGGGCACCAGCTTCCGCTCGTTCGATAAGGTGCTGCCGATACCCAGCGGCCACTACACCAACCTCGCACGCTGGCATCAGCTCGCGATGATGAAGAGCAACGGCGATCTGCGTGAGCTGCGGGAGCTTGCGCGCACCGCGTTGAAGCCGGCGCTGCTCGAGGATTTCATCACCATCGTGGACCTCGACCTCGGCTTTTCGCTGTACCGCGCGGTGTCCGACGCCAAAGTCGCGTTGTCGGCCAAGGATGAGGTTGACTTCCGCTTCAAGGGCGGTGACGTCGACATCGGCGCGACCATCACGCGGAAGAAATTCGAAAGCTGGATTGCCGACGATATCGCGCGACTGGCGGCGACCGTCGACAAGGTGCTGGGCGAGGCCGGCGTCACCGCGCGCGAGATCGAGAAGGTCTTCCTGACCGGCGGCACCTCCTTCGTGCCCGCCGTCCGAAAACTGTTCGCCGACCGCTTCGGCAACGAGCGGCTGATGTCGGGAGACCAGTTCGAGTCGATCGCCTACGGCCTCGCCTTGATCGGACATAGTCCGGATCCGGACCGCTGGACTGCAGACGGTGGGCTCAAATCGAAGGCGCGCGGCTGACGTTCAGCTCCGCTTCTTGCCGCCGTCATAGACCTTCATGCCGGCCGCCGGATCGAGATCGGTCTCGGTCGCCTCGGTCAGACGCGCCATCATCATGTAGAAGCCGAGCGCGACGATGGATTCAACGACCTCCTGATCGCCAAAATGCTTGCGCATGGCGGCAAAGGTCGCCTCCTGCACACGGACCTTCTCAACCACCTCACGGCCAAAGTTCAGCAGCGCCTGCTCGGCCGCGGTCAGGGAGGCGTCGGCATAGTTGCCGCGCTCCACGGCATCGATCTGCGCCTGGGTGACGCCGACGCCGAGCGCGATCGGCACGTGCTGGCGCCACTCATAGGCGCCGCCTTCGAGCTGGGCGGCCTGCAGGATCAGCAATTCGCGGTTGACCGCGCTGAGCTTCTGCTTGTGCAAAATGGAATTGCCGAGCCGCATCGCCGGGATCATGTTGGATTCGGCATGGGCCATCATGCGGAAAATGTTGAGCTTGACCGGCATGCGGTCGAAGGAGGCGCGGATATCGCCGCTCGTCGTTTCCGGATCGATCAGGGGCAGCCTTGCCACGCGTTTCTCCCTTGTCTTGTTTCTTGCTCGTTGCATCGCCCTTACCCGTCCGCTAGTCAAGACCATGCGAGCGTGAGGTGAGCAGTCCATGAGCCGCATTTTCGGAGCCGTCCGCCAGAACGGATACATCGTCCGCGATATCCATCTCGCGATGGATCACTGGATCAACGTGATGGGCGTCGGTCCCTGGTACTACATGGACCGCGTCAAGACCGACTATTTCCGCCATCGCGGCGCGGACTCCCAGGTCGAGATGAGCATCGCGCTCGCCAATTCCGGCGATCTCCAGATCGAGCTGATCCAGCAGCGCAACGACGCGCCGTCGATGTACAAGGAGTTTCTCGACGGCGGGCGCGAAGGTCTGCAGCACATGTCCTACTGGAGCACGGATTATCAGGCGCTCTACGACCGTGCGCTATCGCTGGGCTACAAGGTGGGCCATGAGGGCCAGATCGGCGGGCCGCAGGGACGCTTCGCCTATTTCGACACGGAAGCGCATCCGGGAACCGTGATCGAGATCTCCGATATCAGCGGCGCCAAGGGCCAGTTTTTCGAGCATGTCCGGAAGGCAGCGCTGGGCTGGGACGGCTCGCGACCCATCCGCGAGGTCGGCGGCGCCAAGCGATAAAGCGTTTGCGAGCTGCGACCCAACCCCGCTAATCCCACAACGGAGCATCATCATGCGCACCCATTCGATCGCAGCCATTCCCGCCGACGGCATCGGCCCCGAAGTCATCTCGTCCGGCATCCGCGTGCTGGAAGCGCTCGCCAAGCGCAGCGGCGACCTCGCCTTCAACGTCAAGACTTTTGACTGGGGCTCGGACTATTACAAGAAGCACGGCGTGATGATGCCGGCGGACGGTCTCGCCGAGCTCAAGAAGTTCGACGCCATCTATTTTGGCGCGGTCGGTGCGCCCGACGTGCCCGACCACATCACGCTGTGGGGCCTGCGCCTGCCGATCTGCCAGGGTTTTGACCAATACGCCAATGTGCGCCCGACCAAGATCCTGCCGGGCGTGGCCTCGCCGCTGCGCAATGTCGGCGTCGGCGATCTCGACTGGGTGATCGTGCGCGAGAACTCGGAAGGCGAATATGCCGGCATGGGCGGCCGCGCGCACAAGGGCCTGCCCGAGGAGGTCGGCACCGAGGTCGCGATCTTCACCCGCGTCGGCGTGACCCGCATCATGCGCTACGCGTTCCAGCTCGCGCAGTCGCGTCCGCGAAAATTTCTCACCGTCGTCACCAAGTCGAACGCGCAGCGCCACGGCATGGTGATGTGGGACGAGATCGCCGCCGAGGTGGCGAGCGAATTCCCCGACGTGACCTGGGACAAGATGCTGGTCGACGCCATGACCGTGCGCATGACGCTCAACCCCAGGAGCCTCGACACCATCGTCGCGACCAATCTGCACGCCGACATCCTGTCCGATCTCGCCGGCGCGCTCGCCGGCAGCCTCGGGGTCGCGCCGACCGGCAACATCGATCCGCAGCGCCGCTTCCCCTCGATGTTCGAGCCGATCCACGGCTCGGCCTTCGACATCACCGGCAAAGGCATTGCCAATCCGGTGGCGACGTTCTGGACCGGTGTGCAGATGCTCGAACATCTCGGCGAGAAGGACGCCGCCGCACGGCTGATGGCCGCAGTCGAAAAGGTCTGCGCGGCCGGCGTGCTGACGCCCGACGTCGGCGGCAAGGCCACCACCAGGGAGGTGACCGACGCCGTGATCGACGCCATCCACGGCTCCAACGTCTGACCTCAGATGCGCGCCGAATGGACCGACGCGCGCAACCAACCGCAGCGCCAGCCGTTCTGCTGTCAGGTGGCGAGACGACCGGCATCGACGGAACCGAGGATGCCACGCTGGCCTTCCTCGGGGCTCACAATAGCTACACATTCTTCGATCATCTTGGAGACCTTGTGCGCACCGGGCCAACGCTTACAAACGTCAACGACGTCAGCGCCGTGCTGATTCGCGGCAGCGAGAGCTAACGAGGTGATTTCATGCGTCGCCATCGACGTGCCAAGATCGTTGCAACGGTCGGCCCCGCAAGTTCGTCGCCGGACATGCTGAAGACGCTGTTTCTCGCAGGCGTCGACACCTTCCGTCTCAACTTCAGCCACGGCAAGCAGGAGGACCACGCCAAGGTCCATGCCGCGATCCGCAAGCTCGAGCAGGACGTCAATCGCCCGATCGGAATCCTGATGGACCTCCAGGGTCCAAAGATCCGCGTCGGTACGCTGCGCGACGGCAAGATCGCGGTCGAGGCCGGCGAGACCCTCCGCTTCGTGCTGTCAGGCTCGGAAGGCGACAGGAATTCGATTCCGCTGCCGCACAAGGAGATCTTCGCAGCCGTGGCGCCCGGTCACGACCTCCTGATCGACGACGGCAGGGTCCGCGTCCGCGTCACCGGACTTGGTGACGACTTCATCGACGCCAAGGTGATCGTCGGCGGCACCATCTCCAATCACAAGGGCGTCAACCTGCCGGGCACCGTGCTCGATCTGTCGCCGCTCACGGCCAAGGACCGCGCCGACCTCGAATTCGGCCTCAAGCTCGGCGTCGACTGGGTGGCGATGTCGTTCGTGCAAAAACCGTCAGACGTGATCGAGGCGCGCAGCCTGATCCGCGACCAGGCCGGGCTGATGGCGAAGATCGAAAAGCCTGCCGCGCTCGAGCGCATCGACGACATCATCCAGCTCTGCGACGCCATCATGGTGGCGCGCGGCGATCTCGGCGTCGAGATTCCGCACGAGGACGTGCCCGGCCGCCAGAAGGAGCTGGTGCGCGCCTGCCGGCTCGCGGTGAAGCCCGTGATCGTCGCCACGCAAATGCTGGACTCCATGGTCGCAACGCCCACGCCCACGCGTGCGGAAGTCTCCGACGTCGCGACCGCGATCTATGACGGCGCCGACGCCGTGATGCTGTCGGCGGAATCGGCGACCGGCCGCTATCCGCGCGAGGCGGTCGAGATGATGGACCGCATCATCCGCAGCACCGAGCAGCACAAGATGTATCGCTCGATCGTCGAGGCGACGCAGCCCGGCGAGGAGCAGACGCCGCCGCACGCGGTCGCGACCGCGGCCGCCGACCTCGCTTCCGTCGTCCACGCCGCCGCGATCGTCGCCTACACGTCGAGCGGTACCTCCGCCGCGCGCGTTGCCCGCAAGCGGCCGAGCCTGCCGATCCTGGCGATCACGCCGAGCCGCGAGGTGTCGCGGCGGCTGTGCCTGCTCTGGGGTGCGCACAGCGTGTTGTCGCCGGACGTGCAGAGCTACGAGGAAATGGTCCAGCGCGCGACGGCCTTTGCGCAGCAGGAGGAGTTTGCGCGTCAGGGCGAGCTGCTGGTCGTCGTCGCCGGCATTCCCTTCGCGCAAGCCGGCACCACCAACAACCTCCGCGTCGTCACGGTGGGCTCGCCGGGCTAAGGCAGACCCGGTTCCCATCTCCCGGGACCCGGCGTTGGCAAAAGGGGTGGAAAACAACCCCATGCACAGTAGCAAGGGCTCGGGTTGAGCGTTTGCGGATTTTTCGAAATTGGGCTTGACCCGTCGGGCAAATCAGGTGTATATTGTCATCATCGCAACGTGTGGGACGAGCCGCTGCATCGGGTGCTTTTCCCTGCAAATCATGACAGCATTTGGCGTACCGCTACCGATTCCGCGCCAAATCAATCCGTTCTCATCACGCGCTAGGGTCGCCGCACGGGCGGCGCCGCCGCGACCGCGTCCACCGGCTGCAGGTGGCGCGGCACGATGATCGCCTGGCCGACGGTCAGCGGCGCATTGTCCGGCAGCGCGTTGATCTGCGCGATCGACCAGGCGGGAACGCGATGGACCGCCGCAATGCTATCCAGCGTGTCGCCGGCGCGCACC
>NZ_PPPT01000021.1 GCF_006483445.1 Bradyrhizobium guangdongense
CGAGCACGACGTTGCCGCTCTCGAACATCAGCTTGCCGCCGTGGGGCATCGCGTCGCGGGCATTGATCGCGAGGTTGAGAAGCGCGGTCGCGAGCTGCGACGGATCGACGGTCGCATGCCACGCCTCCGCCTCCAGCCGCAGCGTGATCTCGATCTGCTCGCCGAGCGTCGGTCGCAGCAGTTTTGCCGTGTCCGCGATCAGGAAGTTGACGTCGACGTCGCGCGGCTCAAGCGGTTGCTTGCGCGAAAACGCCAGCAATTGCTGCGTAAGGTTCGCGCCGCGCGTCGCCGCGTCGTCGATCATCCTGGCGATCGCCGCAAGGCTGGGGCGGTCGGAAACGCCGTCGGCAAGGATCTCGATGGTGCCGACGATCACCGTCAGGATGTTGTTGAAGTCGTGGGCAACGCCGCCCGTGAGCTGGCCGATCGCATCCATCTTCTGCGCCTGCCGCAACTGCTCCTGGGCGGCCTTCTGCTCGGTGATATCGCGCACCGTGACGACGAACCGGCGCCCTTCATGATCGCTCGCGATCTCGCCGACGGCCCATTCCATCGGAAAGGCCGAACCGTCCCTGCGCCGTCCCTCGCGTTCGCGGCGGGCGTCGCCGATCCAGGAGTCCGCCGCCCGCGCGCCGTCGGCCGACTGGCCCGCAATTGCCCGATCCGGCAGGAGCAACAGTCCTCCGATCGCCTGGCCGACGACCTCCTCGGCGCGATAACCGAAGATGCGCTCGGCTGGTGCGCTGAAGTTGAGCACTATTCCGTTCTGGTCGATCAGAATGAGACCGTCGACGGAGTAGTCCATGATGGTCTTGAGCTCTTCGCGCGCACGGGCCTGAATGCGTTCGGCGGTCTCCGCAATGACGCGGGCGCGCGCGGCGCGCTCCTGATCGGCGCGAGCCGCTGCGACCTGATTTTGCATCCGGAACTGGCGTGCGAGCAGAAAGCCGCCGATCGCAAGCAGAAGGATCGCCGCGGTCGTGACCCCCGCGATCAATGCCGCGAGCTGGCGCCAGGACGACAGCACGGCGTCCTCTGCTTCACTGACGGTGACGACGAGCGGGTATCCCTGAACCGTGTGAAGTGCGACGACCGCGGCGGGGCTGGCCTTTCCGTCGGCGCTCGTGCGCAGCCTGCCTTCCTCCGCCCCTGCAATCGTCTTCTCGAAGAAGGCCTTGAGCTGCGGATTCAACTCGCCTGCGTCCTCCGGCGGCGGCTGCTGAACCAGCAGCATGCCGTCCCGCCGGTACAGCGAAATCGCTCCCTGCCTGCCCGGCAGCAGCGAGGCGAAGATCTTCTCGAACCGGTTTTTCGAGACCGTTCCGAGCATGACACCGAGAAACGTGCCGTCGGTCGCGCTGATGCGGTGAACGAGGAAAAGCGTCTGCTGACCGGTGACGCGATTGGTCTGCGCTTCCGTGATGATGTAGCCGCGATCCGGTTCGTCTCGGAGCTGCTTGAATTGATCGCGGTCGGCCGCGTTGACGTCCGGCGGCGGCCACGAGCGCGAGGAGTTGATAAGCTGCCCGCGGCTGTTGAGGACCGACAGGGCGTCGATGTCGGACGACACGGCGACCATTTCGCGGAGGACGTCGAAGATCGCAGGCGTTGCGACAAACTGCTCGAGTTGCTCGGGCGTTCGAATGCCGGCAGCCGAGAACCGCTCCTCGAGATTCGAAAGGTTGAGATCTGTGCTGAAGAAGATGCGGTGTGTATGGGTGGCGATGGCAAGGCTCAGCCGCGAGAGATTTTCAGCGGCGTCCGATAGCGCCTTCTGACGGGTCGCGAACATCGCAAGGCTCGCCACCACGCTCAGGCCGATCGCAAAGGCGGCGCAAATGGCTGCAACCCAGAGAATTGGTGCTCGTGCCCGCGATGGAGCCGGCTTGGCCTCGGTCGCCTCGGCGCAACGCGGAGGCTCCCCGACGGCTTGCGTTGACAGATTAAGCGCCGACATCGCGCCGCATTTCGTGAGGCTCCGGGCGAGAGACCACCTGACAGGACGCGCGGCTTGCCTGATCCTGGCCGCGAGTCGCAGTCTCACTTATTTGCACGGTTCGCCCGAAAGGCTCAATCGGCGCAACCAGTGCGCGCCTGGACGACATTCTGCCCAAGTATGATGATACCAAAGCCGAGTTGCGGCGGGTGGTTGAAGCGCCGTCAGCCGGACAGCCCGTCGCCAGCCAATCCGCCCGGTGCTATCGAGTGGTGCTGCGACGGGGCGGAATCACATGAGCCGAATTTCCGATGTGCTGGCAAAGCTGGTGCTTGCCCTGGCTTGGGGACTCCTGCCGTGGGCCACGCAATCAGCCGTCGGCGCCGACATCACCGTCGGCGTGATCGCCGGAGTTTCAGGCCTTGGCGCCTCCTATGGCGCGGGGATCGTGCAGGGTGCCGAAATGGCGGCGCGGGAGATCAACGCGGCCGGCGGCATCAACGGACGACAGATCAAGCTCGTCATTGCCGACGACACGACGACGCCGGCGCGCTCAGCAATCGTCATGCGGCGCCTGATCACATCAGGAGTCGACCTGATTGTCGGGGGATGGGGAAGTCCGCAGGTGATGGCCAACATGGACATCGCCGAGCAGGCAGGCGTGCCCTACGTCGTGGTGGGCGCAACCAACCCTGCCATTACGAATCCGCGCAACAGGTGGACGTTTCGGGTCATCCAGACCGATGCGGCGATGAGCGAGCACCTCGCGCAAATCCTGACCCGAGATCTCCGCCTCAAGCGCATCGCGGTCATCAGCGATTCCAACGATTACGGCACCGGCAATCGCGACATCTTCCTGGCGGCGCTCGACCGGCAGGGGCTGAAGCCTGTCGAGACGCAGTCCTATCAGAGTGCGGACAAGGATTTCTCGGCACAGCTCATCAGGATTCGCAGCGCTGCACCCGAGGCTATCGCGATTTTCGGGACCATTCCGGCCGCGCCTGCCATCATGAACCAGGCGCGCGAGCTCGGATTGAAGGGCCGCTTTGCCGGCACCGGCGGTCTTGCCAACGAGCTGCTGCTGTCGCTTGCGCCGACCGCTTCCAACGGCACGGTGGTTACGACCTATTTCAGCGAGGAGGTCGATGCCGACGCCGATGCCTGGGCCGCCCGCTACCGCAACGAGTTTTCCTCCGGTTCGGCGCCGGCCCGGCCGGTGCTTGCGGCCTGGGAGTATCGGGCGATCACCAGCATCGTTGCGCCCTGCCTGAAGAAGACCGGTGCCGAACGCGTGCCGTTGCGCGACTGCATCGCAGGCTGGCGGGGACGCGTGTTCGGTGTCCCGGCCGATCTGCACTTCGACCAGACCGGGCAGCTTGTTCAGCCGTCGGTCGTGGTCGAAGTTCGCGACGGAGATTTTCACTTGCTGAAGTCGCTTCGCGAGCCCGCGGCCGAGGCGGCCGGGACCTCGGCAAAGTGAAGAGGTCGCTGTTCCGCCTTCACATCACCCGTGCGGCCGCGCGCTTGTTGGCTTCCATGCGGCGGGCCTGCGACGCTGCGATCTTCTCCTTCATCAGCGCGACCACTTCGGCGGGGGCAGTGTCCGGCGAGCCCGCATTGAAGGGCGGTGCGGGATTGTATTCGAGCCGGAGCTGGATCGCTTCGGCGAGTGTGCGGTTGACGAGCAGTGACACCAACGTCAGCGCAAAGTCGATGCCGGCGGTGACGCCGCCGCCGGTGGCCCGGTTGCGGTCGATGCAGACGCGCGACTTGGTCGGCGTCGCCCCGTAGAGTCCCAGCGCCTCCATCGCGCTCCAATGGGTGGTGGCGCGGTAGCCCTTCAAGAGACCGGCGGCGCCGAGCACCAGCGATCCCGTGCAAACGGAGGTGACGAATTTGGCGCCCCCGGCCTGCTTGCGCAGGAAGGCCAGCGTCTCCTCGTCATTGACGAGGTCGTCGGTGCCGAAGCCGCCGGGCACGCAGATCACGTCGAGCTGCGGGCACTCGGCATAGGTCGTGGTCGGCGTCAGCGTGAGCACGGAATCGCTCGGCACCGGCTCGATGCGCTTCCAGATCAGATGCACGTTTGCGCCGGGCACGCTGGAAAACACCTGCACGGGGCCGGTGAGATCGAGCTGGGTGACGCGGGGAAATACGAGAAGTCCGATCTGAAGCGGCTGCGACATCGGTGGGCTCCGGGAACGTTGGCCTGAAGACAATCGGCTCGAAAGAATTTGCCTTGACGGAAACACGATGCCATGGTGCCATCCTGTCCGAAATGGCATAATTCCCTCATTTTAGGACATATCGTTTCAAGGCTTGGCGGACATTCCCATGATCGGCGTCCTGATCTTTCCGGACTTCCAGTTGCTCGATGCAGCCGGGCCCATCTCGGTGTTCGAGATTGCCGCGCGTTACACGGGCAAGGTGCCCGCGATCCGCGTGCTCGCGGTGAAAGCCGGCCCGGTGCGCAGCTCATCCGGAGCTGAGATGCTCGCGCGCGATCTCAAATCGGCCGGCGCCATCTCGACGCTGATCGTGGCGGGCGGCGAGGGGGTCAACATGGCGGCGCGCTGTCCGATCACGCTCGCCTTCGTGCAGCGTCTCGCCAGGCGCGGCGTTCGCGTCGCGAGCGTCTGCTCGGGCGCCTATGTGCTCGCCGAGGCGGGATTGCTCGACGGCAAGCGCGCGACCACGCATTGGGGACGGACGCGCGATTTCGTCGCGCGCTATCCCGGGATCAAGTTCGAGCCCGACCAGATTTTTACCCGTGACGGCGGCGTGTGGACCTCGGCGGGCATCTCCGCCGGCATCGACCTCGCGCTCGCCATGGTCACCGAGGATCACGGCGAAGCGGTCGCGCAGGACACCGCGCGCCAGCTCGTGCTCTATCATCGCCGCAGCGGCGGGCAGTCGCAGTTCTCCTCGCTGCTCGAACTGAAGGCGCCGAACGGCCGCTTCGGCCCGTTGCTCGCCTGGGCGCGCGAAAATCTCGACGCAAGGTTGACGGTCGAAGACCTCGCCGACCGCGCCGGCATGAGCTCGCGGCATTTTGCCCGCGCCTTCACCGCCGAGACGGGCACGACGCCCTCGAAGGCGATCGAGCGCCTGCGCATCGAGGTGGCGCGCGAGCGCGTGCAGTCGTCGAGCGAGGCGATCGAGCTCGTGGCGCAATCGACCGGCTTCCGCGATCCGGAGCGGATGCGCCGCGCCTTCATCCGCGCCTTTGGCCAGCCGCCGCAATCGCTGCGCCGCGCGGCGCGGGCGGTCTGACCGGCGGGGGGCGGCAGGGCCGCCCCCAAAGGCGTCTTGCTCAATTGTGCTTCTTCACGAAGATGCGCGCGCTCTGGACGGACTGAGCGGTGTGGATGCGTGCGCGTTCCAGCGGCGTGACGACGCCATCCGCCTTGGTCTGATTTTCCAGGTTCTGCACATGGGCCTGACCTTGAACCAGCTTCTGCGTTTCGCCATAGGTCAGGCGCCCCGAAGCAACGCCGTTGTAGATGCGGTGGGACTGCGCGTTTTGCCGCGCATTGATCCAGGGCGTTCCCGCAAAACTGGTTCCGGAGGTCACGGCAAGAACCAGCGTGGCAATGACGAGGGACTTCATGATCGTTCTCCTTTTTTGCGCTTCGCCGCTGAGGACGACACGTCCGCACTGTCGGCGAACGCATCGAGGATAGGGCCGTTGCTCACCCCGACTGTGCACGCCGTCACGTTCCCTGCAGTGTTCCGTCGTGCGTGAACTCCGGTTCCGCCAGCGCGCAGGGCTCGGCGATGGTCCGCCGCCAGCGCGCGCCGGCGGCGGCCTTCGAGCGATCGACTACTTCTTCGACTTCACGTTCTTGTCGTAGAAGGACACGATGTGCTCGGCGATGTAGGGAAGGTTGTCTTCGGTGGCGAAATGGCCCGCGTTGAGCCGGTGCATGTCCGCCTTGGGCAGATCCTTCAGATAGGCTTCGCCACCTTCCGGCGTGAAGAAGGGGTCATGCTCGCCCCAGAAGATCAACGTCTTCGGCTGGCGATCCCGCAGGAATTTCTGCCATTGCGGGTAGAGCTCGACATTGGTCCGGTAGTCGTAGAAGAGGTCGAGGTTCAACCGCAGGCCGTTCGGCTTGCGCATGAAGCCGTCGTCGGATTCCCAGGCGTCCTGGCTGATCAGCTCGGGGTGAGCGGCGCCGGCCAGATACACACCCTTGATGCCGTCATGGGTGTTGAAGGCCGCGAGCGGCGCTTCGGTCTCGGCGGATCGATTGACCCACAGCGCCTTCCGAAACGCGTCCCAGGCTGGCGAGAAGCCTGTCTCATAGGCATTGGTGTTCTGGATGATCAGCCAGTCGAGCGCCTGCGGATTGCGCCCGACGATGCGGAAGCCGACCGGCCCGCCATAGTCCTGCATGAACAGGCCGTAGTGGTCGAAGCCCTTGGCGGCGAGAAACTTCTCCATCGTCACGGAGATGGCTTCGAACGAGTAGCGGTAGGTCGCCGGGTCCGGCCGGTCGCTGTTGCCAAAACCCTGGTAGTCGGGCGCGATCACGTGGAAGCGCGGCGCGAGTGCGACGATGAGATCGCGGTACTGATGCGACGAGGACGGCCAGCCGTGCAGCAGCACGAGCTTCGGGTTCTTCGGATCGCCGGCCTCGCGATAGGCGATGTCGAGCCCGTCGACGGCGATCGTGCCGTATTTGACCTGATTTGCGGCGACCGTGGTCGTCGTTGCTGCGGTCGATGTTGCCCCGTGCGCCGGAGCGATGATCGCGAGCGAGCCGGCACTTGAGACGGCGGCGGCGAACAGCGCCGCAAGCAAGCGGAAACGGTTTGTCATGGTCTGATGCTTCATGTTCGAGAGGGGGAAGGGGTGGCGGTCACGATGCCGACACCCGGCCGGTTCGGCTGCGGCGCGCGTTCAGGCCGCGCGGGTCGCAACGACGGGAAAGTCGATGTCGGTCTTGAACACCTCGTTGAAATAGTTGGTCCAGGTGTTCAGTGCGACGTGAAGGACGATCTCGATCGCCTGGGCATCGCTGTAGCCGGCGAGCTTCACCGCTGCGAGGTCCGCCTCCGCGACGTGTCCGCGCGCGCGCGCCACCCTGGCCGCGAAGCGGACCGCGGCATCAGCCTTCGGGTCGTTCGATGCGCCATTGCGGTTCGCGGCGATCTCGCTGTCGTCGAGGTGGGCGGCGTTCTTGCCGAAATAAGTGTGCGCCGAGAGGCAGTAGCTGCAGCCGTTCACCTCCGCGACGGCGAGCGCGATGCGCTCGCGGGTGGCGGCCGGCAGCGTGCCTTTGCCGAGCGCGCCGGAGAGGCCGAGATAACCTTCGAGCGCCTGCGGGCTGGTCGATATCAGGCGGAACATGTTGGGCACCGAGCCGACTTGCTTGTTGACGGCTTCGAGCAGTGGCCGGGACTTTTCGGGGCCGTCGGCGATCGTGGCGGGGGTCGGGATGCGGGACATCTTGCGGTTCCTGTTGGTGAATTGGCCTGCTGGGCCAGTGCCGGGAACCTAGTGGCTTCCATTTTTGATAAATAGTGGCTATTAATTGGAGGGAACATTCCATTATTTGAAAGATTGAAATGGATCGTCTCGATGCCATGGCCGCGCTGATCGCGGCGGTCGATGGCGGCAGCCTGTCGGCAGCGTCGCGCGCCCTGGGCATGCCGTTGCCCACGGTAAGCCGGAAAATCTCGGAGCTCGAAGCTCACTTGCGCACGCAATTGCTGGTGCGGACCAGCCGCAAGCTCGTTCTCACCGAGGCGGGTCTTGCCTATGTCGCAGCGAGCCGACGCATTCTCGATGAGATCGAAGATGCCGAGCGCACGGCCTCGGGCGAGTATCGCGCACCGCGCGGTCATCTCACCATCACGGCACCGGTCGTGTTCGGCCGTTTGCACGTCGAGCCCGTCGTGCTCGACTTTCTCAAGGCCTATCCCGACATTGATGCGCGGCTGGTTCTGGCCGATCAGTTCGTCAACCTGGTCGACCAGCAGGTCGACGTCGCGATTCGAATTGGTGTGCTGCCGGACAGCAGCATGATCGCGACGCGCATCGGGCAGGTCGGCTGGGTGACATGCGCGAGCCCGCACTATCTCGAGATGAGGGGCACGCCGGAAACGCCGGCGGCGCTCGACCAGCACGACTGCATCATGTTCGAAGGTGTCTATTCGAACAATCTCTGGAATTTTGGACGCGGGAAGAAGGCCACGGTTCTGCCGGTTCGTCCGCGCTTTGCCGTGAATACCGCGGATGCCGCCATCGCAGCGGCGTTGGCATCGGCCGGCATCACTCACGTCTTGTCTTATCAAGTCGCCGGGGCCATCGCCTCCGGCGCGCTGCGCCTCATCCTGCGCCCGCATGAGCCGGAACTCCTGCCGGTGCACATCGTCTATGCCGCACAAACGCTGATGCCGCTAAAACTTCGCGCGTTTCTCGATTTCGCCGCGCCCCGGCTCAAGGCTTCGGTCCCAGATTTCGGCGGTCGAGGCCACTGAAGCGATCAATATCGATCGCGTGCGGGAATCGACATGAAGGATGGTGGGCTGGCTGGCATCTGATTTTCTATTGGGAAAGTTGTAGCCCGGATGGAGCGCAGCGCAATCCGGGGGCGTCACAGCATTGCGCGCGTTCCCGCATTCCGCTTCGCTGCATGCGGGCTACGACAGCGGTGCTAATTCAACCCCTTCAGCCACGCCCCGATCTCGCTCGCTGCGACATCGGCCTGCGGCAGCAGCTTGCCCATGGTGAAGAAGCCGTGGAATTGGCCGGGGAAGTGCCTGATGGTGACGGGCACACCGGATTGCTTCAGGCGCGCGGCGTACTCGGCGCCTTCGTCGCGCAGGGGATCGGCGCCGGCGGTCAGCACATAGGCCGGGGGCAGACCGGCCAGGGTAGCGGCGCGGGCGGGCGAAGCGCGCCAGTCGTCGACGTCGGCATCGTGCCGGAGATAGTGGTCGCGGAACCAGCGGATGACGGAGTGGGTCAGGAGCACACTGGTCTCGGGCTCGCTGTGCGAGGGATGTGTCCGCGCCAGTTCGGTGGCGGGGTAGATCAGAACCTGGCCGGCGAGGGCCGGGCCGTTGCCGTCGCGCGCGGCCAGCGCGACCACGGCAGCGAGATTGCCGCCGGCGGAGTCGCCGCCGACGCACAGGCGCCGCGCGTCGATGCCGAGCCGCGCTGCGTTTGCCGCGATCCATGCGGTGGCGGCGATGGCGTCGTCGACCGCGGCGGGAAATTTGTGCTCGGGCGCGAGACGGTAGTCGACGGAGATCACGATCAACTCGCCCGCGTCGGCGAGCTTGCGGGCTGCGACGTCATGGCTGTCGAGATCGCCGATCACCCAGCCGCCGCCGTGCAAAAACACCAGCGCGGGCGAAAGATCGTCCTGCTTGCGCAGTTGCTTCGGCACATAGATGCGCGCCGGAATGTCGCCCTGCGACGCCGATATCGCGAGCGCCTCGACGCGCGCCAGCTCGGGCGGCTCGGGATTGGTCGCAACTCCCGAGCGGGCATAATCGGCGCGTGCCTCGGCGGCGGTCAGCGTTTCGTAGGGCGGACGGTCGGCCTTGAGGAACGCCTGGTAGACCGCAGCAGCATCGGGATCGAGAACGACGGGCATGGGGCAGACCTGTGATGCTGGAGGGCTCAAGAGGCGACGCGCCCGCCATCGACCGTATAAGCCGAGCCCGTCACGTAGCTCGCTTCGTCCGAGGCCAGGAACGCGACGATGGAGGCGACCTCGGAGGGATCGCCGAGCCGGCGCGCGGGGATGCGCTCGGCGAGCTTTTCGTTCGGGATCGGCGCCTTGCCGGCATTGCGGCCGTTGACGATCGCGCTCAGCATGCGGCTCTCGATCAGTCCGGGGCAGACGCAATTGACGCGCACGCCGGTGCCGGAACATTCGATCGCGGCGCTCTTGGTGAGGCCGATCACCGCGTGCTTGGAGGCGCTGTAGACGGCAACCTCTGGCGTTCCGAGCAGGCCGGCGATGGAGGCGGTGTTGATGATGCTGCCCTTGTTGCGGCCGAGCATGACCGGCAGCACGTGCTTCATTCCGAGGAATACCCCGACCACGTTGACGTCGAGCACCCGGCGAAAGCTTTCGAGCGGATAGTCGGTGATTTTGCGGATGTCGCCCTCGATCCCCGCATTGTTGTAGAACACGTCGATCTTGCCGAAGCGGTCGACGCTGGTGCGGACATAGTCCTTCACCTCGTCCTCGCTGGTGACGTCGGCGGCGATGGCGAGCGCCTCGGCGGAAGCGGGTAGGTCGGCGATTGCGCTCTTGAGGTCGGCTTCGCGGCGATCGACCGCGACGACGCGGGCGCCGCGCGCGGCGAGCAGTTTTGCGGTGGCGCGGCCGATGAAGCCGGCGGCGCCCGTGACGACGGCAACCCGGCCGTCGAGACGAATGCGATCAGGCATGTGTCCCCCTTGATCCTGCTCCAGTTGGCCCGGAGACGCCCCGGGGTCCGTTAGCGGGCCCCTGGAGGACAACTATTCCATCAGCAGGGCGCTCTGGCCACCCGGCGGCGGTGCGGGGCAGGGTTGCCGCCCTTTCCCCGCCGTATTCCCCGTGTTAACCGGAAGGTCTGCGAGCGGCGGTAACCCCCTGTACAATGTCCCGAAACCCGATTCGCTGTTGAAGCCGCGCGAGATGTCTCGAAACCTTGTCCTGACCGGTCTTGCGGCCCTGCTCGCCGCCACAGCGATGACCATTGCTCCGCCTGCGCAGGCGCAGATCGGCACGATCTTCTCCGATCCGCCGCCGCGGCCGCCGGGTGCGATCCCCCGTGGCAATCAGCCACCCCAGGCCGCGCCTGACGACGACGAAGAGGTGCCGGAGTTGCCGCGGCAGGGCCGGCTGCTGCCGACGCGCCCGGCGCCACCGCCCTCCCAGCAGGGTGCGCTTCCCGGTGCCGTGCAGTCGCAGCCTCTGGCGCCGCCGCCGGGCACGACCGTCGTGCCCCAGAATCAGCCGCCGTCGGTTGCGGTTGCGCCGCCCAGCCCGCAAGCCGCGCCTCAGCCCGGCGCCAATCCGCTGCCGGGCCTGCCGCCGGGCCAGCGCCAGCCCAAGGGTGTACCGGGCCAGGTCCCGCAGACACCGGCGAGCCTGCAGCCGGGCGATGAGGTGGTCACCGAGCCGCCGGCGCAGAAGATCGTGAACAAGAAGGCGACCTTCTCCGGCCTCGACAAGATCACCGGTCGCATCATCAATTTCGACGAGGAGATCGGTGAGACCGTGCAGTTCGGTGCGCTGCGCGTCAAAACCGATGCCTGCTATACGCGCCCCGCGACCGAAGCCGCCAACACCGACGCCTTCGTCGAGGTCGACGAGATCACCTTGCAGGGCGAGGTGAAGCGGATCTTCTCGGGCTGGATGTATGCGGCGAGCCCCGGCCTGCACGGCGTCGAGCATCCGATCTACGACATCTGGCTGACCGACTGTAAGGAGCCACAGACGACGATCGCCACCGCGGCGCCCGATCCGGCGGTCAAGCCACCGGCCCCACCGCCGGCGCAGAAGAAGTCCGCGCCGCCGAAGCAGACCGTGCAGCAGCAGCCGCGTCCGCCGCAGCCGCCGCCCCAGCAACAGCCGCCACCTCCGCCTCCGCCGCCTCAGCAGCAGCCGGGCCTGTTCGGCTTCCCCGGCTTCGGCCGGTAACCAAGACGCTTCGCCCGATTATCGTCGCGTGGCGATGATCTCGAGCGCACGTGCGCCCGATATCGGCTGGTCCGGGGGCAGGCGCAGGAAATCCGCCGCTTCGCCCGCAAGCGCCTTGTCGAGCAGGGCGGTGTAGCGCCGCCGCGAGATCTCGACCGCGCCAAAGCTCTTCAGATGCTCGGTGACATATTGCGTGTCCAGCAGCTCGAATCCGCCGGCGATCAGGCGCGCCACCAGATGCACCAGCGCGACCTTCGAGGCATCGCGCACGCGGTGAAACATGCTCTCGCCGAAGAAGGCGCGGCCGAGGCTGACCCCGTAGAGCCCGCCGACGAGATCGTCGTCCTGCCAGACCTCGACCGAGTGGCAGTGGCCGAGCGCATGCAGCCCGCCATAGAGGTCGCGGATGCGCTTGTTGATCCAGGTGTCCTCGCGCCCGGCCTGCGGCGCGGCGCAGCCGGCAATGGTCGCCTTGAACGCGGTGTTGACGGTGACGCGAAATGCGTCCGAACGCACGGTCCGCGCGAGCCGCGAGGTAATGCGAAACCCGTCGAGCGGGATGACGCCGCGCAGCTCCGGCTCGACCCAGAACAGCGTCGGGTCGTCGGCGCTCTCCGCCATCGGAAAGATACCGCAGGCGTAGGCGCGCAACAGGACGGCGGGTGTGATTTCAGACGAGGCGGAGTCGCGCGAGGTCATCCCCAGAGAATAGCAGGATCGCGGCGCGCTTGCGAGATCAGCTCGCGGCGGCGTTGTTCGCCGCGCTCGACGGTGCGGTGGTGCGGCGGAACTTCAGCACGATCCGGGTGCCGGAATGCGCGCCATCGCGTTCGACGCTGGCATCGAGCTTGCTCGCCATCGCCGCGACGATGCGCTGGCCCATGCCGGTCGAGCGCGGATCGGCCTTGACGGCGTCGCCGACGCCGTCGTCGGCGATCGAGAGCAGCACTTCGTCGTCCCGCGCGATGAGCTCGACGTGAATGGGCCCGGCGCCGTCGGGGTAGGCGTACTTGACCGCGTTCATCACGAGCTCGTTGACGATGATGCCGACGGCAACGGCGCGGTCCGGATCGATCTCGACCGGCTCGGCCTTCAAGGTCAGGCGCGACATCCGGTTGCCCTCGGCGGAGCGGCGGAGATCCTCGAGCAGGGAATCCAGATACTGGTTCAGGACCACGCTCTTCAGATCCTGCGAGGTGTAGAGGCGCCGGTGCACCTGCGCGACGGCGGCGACGCGGCCCATCGCGTTGGTGAGCGCGGCCTTGACCTCGTCCTGGCCGGCGGAGCTAGCCTGCAGATGCAGGAGCGAGGCGATGATCTGCAGCGAATTGCCAACGCGGTGGTTGACCTCGCGCAACAGCAGCTCGCGCTCGGCGGCAAGCGCCGCATAGCGGTCGCGCGAGGCGTGGATCTCGGCTTCGGCCTCTTCGCGCGCCTTTTGCAGCTCGGCCTGGCGCAGCGCGCCGTCGGCTGCGACATGCAGGAGCGGGATGAAGTCGCCCTTGACGTCCTTGACGAGATAATCGGCCGCGCCGGCCTTCAGCGCCGTCACCGCGATGTTGGAATCCTGCGAGGCCGTCACGAAGACGACCGGCGGCGCGTGCGGGATCGCCATGATCTGCTCGAGCGTCTCGAGGCCATCGAGGCCCGGCATGTACTGGTCGAGCGCCACGACGTCGATGCCGCCTTCAACGTTGCCTTGAACGTTTCCTTGGCGGATGCGCTCGAGGCCTTCCTCGCCGCTCGAGGCAAGGATCACGTTGTAGCCGCGGCGCGTCAGGCCGCGTTCGACCAGCCGCGCGAGCGCGGCGTCGTCGTCGATATAGAGCAGCGTCGGTATGGTCTGGCTCATGTTGCGGCCGGCGGGACCTGGATCACGGAGAAGAACAGGCCGAGCTGCCGGATGGCATTGGCAAAATTCTCGTAGTTGACGGGCTTTGTGATGTAGACGTTGCAGCCGAGCTCATAGCAGCGCTTGATCTCCTGGGAATCATCCGTCGTGGTCAGCACCACCACGGGCGAGGCCTTGAGATATTTGTTCTCCTTGATCTGCCTGAGGATGTCGATCCCACTCATGTCGGGCAAATTGAGATCGAGCAGGATGAGCAGGGCGTTGCCCTTCTGCACCAGCCCGCTGCCGTCGGCGCCGAACAGGTGCTTCATGGCGTCGGTGCCGTTGCCGAACGGCACGATCTCGTTGTTCACGCCGGAACGGCGGATGTTGCGCTCGATCAGGCGCGCATGTCCCTCGTCGTCCTCGATCATGATGATGGTCACGGGTTGCGTCATCGGTCTCCTGTCCGTTTGCTGGCGGTCCAGTGGATCGGCAGCGTGATGGTGAAGGTACTGCCTTGGTTGAGCTCTGACGACACGGACATAGTGCCGCCGAGGCGCCGTACCAGTGCGCGCACATGGGCAAGCCCGATGCCCTGACCCGGTCTATCCTGGGTTCCGGCGCGGCGGAACAGGTCAAAAATGCGTTGATGGTCCTTGGCATCGATGCCGCGGCCGTTGTCGGCGACCTCATAGATCGCGTAGCCGAGCTTGGTGCGGCCGCGCACCGTGATCTCGCCGGGTTCGCCGCTCTTGAGATACTTTACGGCGTTGTCGATCAGGTTGGAGAAGATCTGCTCCAGCGCCAGCCGATCGCTGGTGATATCGGGCAGTTCGCCGATGCGGATTTCGGCGTTCGCTTCCGAAGCCTGATGGGCCACGGTGGATGCGATCGCCTCCATCAGTTCGCGCATGTCGATGCGGACAGGCTCGAACTCGCGCCGCCCTTCGCGGGTGAGGTTGAGGATCGCCGAGATCAGGCGGTCCATCTTGGCGATCGACGATTTGATGAAGCCCAGCGCCTCGGAGAAATCCTGCGAGAGCTGCTTGTCCGGCTCCTCCAGCGGGATGTCGCCGATGTCGGCAGCCGCGACTGGCGAGCCACCGGCGGGAATATGCGTGAGGCTGCCGATGCGGCGGAAGATGTCGCCGCCCATTTCCTCGAGCTCGCTGGTAAATCCCATGATGTTGACGAGCGGCGAGCGCAGGTCGTGACTGACGATATAGGCAAAACGCTGGATTTCGTCATTGGCCTCGCGCAAATCGGCGGTGCGCTCGTCGACCGTGCTCTCCAGATTGAGATTGGCGTCGCGCAGGCGTGCCTCCGCCTCGTCGCGCATCTGCGCGGACCGTCGCACCAGCAGGATCGAGATCAGCGCGAGCACCACGACGAGGCCGGAGCCGATACCGGTCAACGAAGCCGCGAGCGTCTGGCTGCGGTCGGCATTGAGGGTGCGCTGGGCAAACAGCCGTTCTTCCTCGCGCATCATCGCTTCCGCCGTGTCGCGGATCGTGGTGGTGGTATCGCCGGCGGCAGCCTCGCGGACCAGCGCCGTCGCCTTGTCCGGCTCATTGCGCGAGACGAAGTCCATCTCGCGCGAGAACTGCTCGAGCCGCGTGTCGACGGCAGCGCGGAGCCTCGCCATGCTGTTCCGTTGCTCCGGATTGTCTCCGATCTGCCGCGCGAGCTTGTCGAGCGCGGGCGGGATGGCTGCGACCGCCTTCTCATGGTCGGCGCGGAACTCATCGCCGCGTGTCAGGAGATAACCGCGGGCACCGCTTTCGGCACGGCGGACCTCGAGCAGCAGCGAATTCACCTGGTTCTCCACCTCGATGGTGTGGACGACCCATTTGTTGTCATCGCGGGCCTTGTTGACGAGGTAGACCGAGCCGGCGCTGATCGCGGTCAGCACCAGAAGGCCCGCCGCGAGAAGCAGGATCTGCCAAAATGCGCGCCGCCGCCTCAGATCGGGCGTTGGGGCCAACTCAGTTCGACGCTTAAGAATTTCCACTCCCCCGAGCGCACGAAACGACCGACAACGCCGCTGACGGCGTTGGGTTCCATGGGGGCGGGGAACTTTTCGAGCGCGTTGCCGGACTTAGTTGCCGGATTTGCCGGCCAGATACTGTTCCAGCCAGTGGATGTGGTAGTCGCCGTTGATGATGTCGTCCTCGCGCACCAGCGCGCGGAACAGCGGCAGCGTGGTCTCGATGCCATCGACCACCATCTCGTCCAGCGCGCGGCGCAGCCGCATCAGGCATTCGGCACGTGTCTTGCCGTGCACGATCAGCTTGCCGACGAGGGAATCGTAATAGGGTGGGATCGTGTAGCCCTGATAGACGGCGGAATCGATCCGGACGCCGAGCCCGCCGGGCGGGTGATATTGCAGAATCCGGCCGGGCGAAGGCCGGAAGGTTTGCGGGTTCTCCGCGTTGATGCGGCACTCGATCGCGTGGCCGATGATCGCGATATCCTGCTGCCTGGCCGGCAGATCGCCGCCCGCAGCGATGCGGATCTGCTCCAGCACGAGATCGATGTCGGTGATGCTCTCGGTGACGGGATGCTCGACCTGGATGCGGGTGTTCATCTCGATGAAGTAGAACTCGCCGTCCTCGTAGAGGAATTCGATGGTGCCGACGCCGAGATATTTCATCTCGCGCATCGCTTTCGCGCAGGTCTCGCCGATCTTGGAGCGCGCGGCTGCCGAGAGGACGGGTGAGGGGCCTTCTTCCCAGACCTTCTGGTGGCGGCGCTGCAGCGAGCAGTCGCGTTCGCCGAGATGGATCGCGCCGCCGCGGCCGTCACCGAGAATCTGGATTTCGATGTGGCGGGGCTTCTGCAGGTACTTTTCCAGGTAGACGGAGGCGTCGCCGAACGCGGACTTGGCCTCGTTGGCGGCGGTCGATAGCGCCAATTGCAGGTCGGCCTCGCTCTGGGCGACCTTCATGCCGCGGCCGCCGCCGCCGGCGGCAGCCTTCACCAGGACGGGAAAGCCGATCTCTCTTGCGATCGCCATCGCATCGTCCTCGGGGCCGACGCCGCCGTCGGAGCCGGGCACCACGGGGATGCCGAGCCGCTTGGCGGTCTTCTTGGCCTCGATCTTGTCGCCCATCAGGCGAATGTGCTCGGCCTTGGGGCCGATGAAATGCAGATTGTGCTCGCCGAGGATTTCGGCGAAGCGCGCGTTCTCCGACAGGAAGCCGTAGCCGGGATGCACGGCGTCGGCGCCGGTAATCTCGCAGGCGGCCAGCAGCGCGGGAACGTTGAGGTAGCTGTCCTTCGACGGTGGCGGTCCGATGCACACGCTCTCGTCCGACAGGCGCACATGCATGGCGTCGGCGTCGGCGGTGGAATGCACGGCGACGGTCGCAATCCCGAGCTCCTTGCAGGCCCGCAGGATGCGAAGGGCGATCTCGCCGCGATTGGCTATGAGGATCTTGTCGAACATGATGTCCTGTCGCGAATGGCGAGTGGCGAATAGCGAGTAGGGAACGGATAGGCCATTCGCTATTCGCTACTCCCCATTCGCCTACTCAATGATCACCAGAGCTTCGCCGAACTCGACCGGCTGGCCGTCCTCGACCAGGATCTGGGTCACGGTGCCGGCACGGGTCGAGGGGATCTGGTTCATCGTCTTCATGGCTTCGATGATCAGCAGCGTCTGGCCGACCGTGACCTTGGAGCCGACCTCGATGAACGGCTTTGCGCCGGGCTCGGGCGCCCAATAGGCGGTGCCGACCATCGGTGAGGTCAATGCACCCGGATGCTTCGACATGTCGGCCGGCGCCGCGGCCGCCGACGCGGAGGCGACGAGGGGCATTGCGGCCGCCGTTGCGACCGGCATGGGCATCGTCGCGGCGACGCTGATATTGCGGGCGACACGCAGGCGCAGGCCTGCGCGCTCGATCTCGATCTCGGTGAGGCTCGTCTCATCGAGCAGCAGCGCGAGCTCGCGAATGAGCGCGGAGTCGTCGCTGGAAAATTTTGCGGCTGATTTTTCGTCTGGCTGGCGCGCCATGATCTCTAATCCGAACCTTCTGTTGAAAGGGGGGCGTCAGGCTTTGGCCTTGACGCCGATTTTGGCGGCAAGACCCTGGATGGCGAGGCGGTAACCCTCGATGCCGAAGCCGGCCAGCGACGCGAAGGCGGCGCGGGCGGTGTAGGAGTGGTGACGAAAACTCTCGCGGGCGTGGATGTTGGTGACGTGCACCTCCACGGTCGGAATCTGCACCGCCATCAGGGCGTCATGCAGCGCGATCGAGGTGTGCGAATAGCCGCCGGCATTGATGATGATGCCGCGCATCTTCCGTGCATGCGCCTCGTGGATGAAGTCGATCAGCTCGCCCTCGCGGTTGGACTGCCGGCAATCGGCCTTGAGGCCGAACTGGGCCGCGGTCGCGCGGCACAGCGCCTCGACGTCGGCCAGCGTGGCATGGCCGTATTTCTCCGGTTCGCGCGTCCCCAACATGTTGAGGTTCGGCCCGTTGAGAACGAGGATCGTGTCGGTCGCTGCTTCAGCCATTCCTATCCCGCAAAAGGTGCTTCTTGAAAAAGGTCCTTGGGTGGCGGGGGTTATAGGTAACAAAGGGCTTGAGGGGAAGCCTTGAAGGGCCTCGGAAGGGGCTTCAAACAGCTCATCCGGCTTGCAAAAACCTGTGCGGAAGCTACGGAAATTGCTTGTTAACCAGTCCAAAGCATGGCTGCCGGACCCAGCCGATGGGTGTGGCCGCCCAACAGGCCAAAAGCCCCTGCCGATTTCTCGGCAAGGGCTCATTTGGACGTCAGCGAAGCGGCTTAGCCTTCGATGATGTAGACGATCTCGCGCGTCTGCGGACGGACGATGATGTACCGGCCGTGCACGTAGATCACGTCATAGCCGCGCCATTCCGGGTAGATTTCGACGATCCGGGGCGGAAGCGGGTGGAAACGGACGCTCGACGGGATTGTCGTGCCGACCGCAATGTTGAAGTTGACGTTCGTTGTCTCTTCGATCTTCGTGGACTTGATGGCCGTCGAGATCTCAGTCCGCTTCTCCGGCGGCGGAGCAGCGGTTGCCGCGTTGCCGGCAGTGCCGACCGTGGTCTGAGACTTGGTATCAGCACCCTTGGTTTGAGCCGTATCAGCGCCCTTGGTGGTGTCCGCACCCTTGGTCTGAGCGTTCATGTTCCCGCTCTTGGTGTCAGTCTGCGACGTCGTGCTCTTGGACTTGGAGTCGGTTTCCGAGCTCATGCTCTTGGACTTGTCCTGCGCGCCCTGGGCGTGTTCACCCTTGGTCATGCCGGCCTTGTCTTCAGCGGCGTTCTTGTTCATCGCGCCGGACTTTTCCATTCCGCCCGACTTTTCCATCGCGCCGGACTTCTCCATGGTGCCTGCGCCGGATTTCTCCACCGCGCCACCGGCCTGGCCGACCGTGCCCTTCTCCTTGGTCAGGGCGCCGCCAGCGGCACCGCCCGAGGGCTGCGCGTGCTGTGCCGGCTGCTGTTGCGCCGGCTGAGCGCCGGTCGCACCGCTGTCGCGGCCCATCTTATCCTGTGCGTTCGCCAATCCGGTGCCGGCGACAAGCGCAAGCGCGGCAACCGAGATCATAAAGCGGTTAGACATTGAAATTCTCCTCACGTGGTGATGTGCGTCATTGCCCGCGCCAACAACGAAAGGAGATATCAGGAGTTCCTGGACTTTCTGGGTTCCCCGACATTTGTTTGTTGAACGCCAGATGAACGGTCCCGCCGCGTTCGCGACACATTGCGAGCCGGAACGAGCGCGACAAGCCGCGACAAACAAAAAGAGGCCGGCGTTTCGGCCGGCCTCTCGAAAAAGCTTGCGATGTCGTGTGACGTCAGCAGGTCGCCTTGCCGCAGCGTGCGATGCCGATCTTCTCCTTGAGACCGTCGACGCCGATGGCGCCAACGACGATCTGCTTGCCGATCACATAGCTCGGCGTGCCATTCATGCCCATCGCTTCGGCGAGCTTGAAATTCTCTTCAATGGTGGTGCGCACCTCTGCGCTCGAGAGGTCCTTCTCGATCCGGGCGGTGTCGAGGCCGGCTTCCTTCGCTGCTGCCATCGCGTGGGCCTTGTCGGCCTGGCCACGACCGCCGAGCAGCTTCTGGTGGAAGTCGAGATATTTCTTGCCGGTCGGATCCTGCATGCGCACGGCAACCGCGACCTGCGCTGCTTCCACCGAGCCCTGGCTCAGCACCGGAAATTCCTTCAGCACGACCTTGAGCTTGGGATCGGCCTTCATGATCTCGAGCATGTCGTTCATGGCGCGTTTGCAGTAGCCGCAATTGTAGTCGAAAAACTCGACGAAGGTGACGTCGCCGTCCTTGTTGCCGAGGTTGACCTGGCGCGGCGAGTTGAAGATCGCCTGCGCGTTCATCGTGATGCTCGCCTCGTGCTTCTGGGCCTCGGCCGCGGCCTGGCGCTTGGTGAGCTCGGCCATCGCTTCCTCGAGCACCTCGGGATGGGTGATGAGGTAGTTCCTCACGATCGCCTCGATGTCCGTGCGCTGGGTGTCGGAGAAGTTCTGGGCCGAGGCGGGGCCCGTGGCGCCGAACATTGCGAGCGCAAACAGCGCGGAAGCGAGCAGGCGCAGCGAAGGCATTGGCAAATCCTCTTGTCGAAAGCGGTTTCGGAAAACTGTCCCTTCGGGGACGTAGTGATGTTCGGTTTAACTCTAGTTACCGCGCGGCGGCTTCGCCGTCACGATGTCGTCAGCCTTGACCCATCCGGGCGTCCCGATGGCGAAGCGGGTCTTGGCGCGCGTGGCCAGTTCGCGCGCGGTCTTGTTGTCGCCGCGCAGGTAAGCCGCCTGCGCCGAGGCCAGATCGGCCTCCGCATAGTCGCCCTTGCGGCCATAGGCCATCGCGAGCTGGGTGAAACCGATCGGCGCCTCCGGCTCGCGTGCCACGGCGGCACGGAGAATCCGGATAGCCTCGTCCGTGTGAGCCTTATTATCGGTTCCAACAAGAGCCTGCCCAAGTAACATCTCGATGAGCGGGGCGTTGCCGGAGAGCTGCACCGCCTTTTGCAGCGGAGCAATGGCTTCGGCCGGCTTGCCGCTCTCCAGCAGGGCCTGGCCGCGCACCTCGTAAAAGTACGGGTTGGCCGGCTGGACCTGGATCAGTGCGTCGATCTGTGCCAGCGCGCTGCGCAAATCGCCGTGCAGATAGGTGGTGATGGCGCGGGCATAGCGCGCCGGCATGCTGTCATTGGACTGCGGATAGCGGCGGTAGACCGTTTCGGGCCGTTCCATGAAGGCCGAGATCTTGGCGCGCGCCATGTCGTGGCGCAACTGCAGCGCCGGGTCGTCCTTCTTGTCCCAATAGGGACTCGAACGGGCAAATTGCGCCAGCGCCTCGACGCGCTCGGCGGGCATCGGATGCGACTGCAGATAGGGGTCGGAACCGCGGGCGGCAAACAGGCTTTCGCCGGTGAAGCGCTTGAAGGTCTCGTACATGCCGCGCGGCGACTGGCCGGTGGCGTTCAGGAATTTCACGCCTGCGCGGTCGGCATTCTCTTCCTGCTGGCGCTGATAGGACAGGAGCGAACGGCGGATCATCTCCTGGGGACCGCTGATCGCGGCGGCGCCGACATTGGCAAGGCCGTTGTTCGGGTTGCTGCCCCTGCTGGCCCCCGCGGCTAGCGCGCCGGCGCCGAGCAGCATGGCGATGATCATCTGGGTCTGCGCATTGGCGAGCTGCTCGCGCAGTTTTGCGAGATGGCCGCCGGCCAGATGCCCGGTCTCGTGCGCGAGCACGCCGATCAACTGGTTCGGCGTGTCCGACTGCATGATCGCGCCGTAATTGACGAAGATGCGGCGGCCATCGGCGACGAACGCGTTGAACGAGCTGTCGTTGAGGATGACCATCTGGATGTTCTGCTTCTCCATTCCCGCGGCGCGCAGGATCGGGCGCGTATAGTCGCGCAACAATTGCTCGGTCTCGGTGTCGCGCAGGACGGGGGGGCCCTTGGACTGCGCCCGCGCCGCAGGCAGCGGCGACAGCACGAGGCCCACCGCCGTCACCAGAGCGGTCAGTGCGGAGGCCTTCTTGCGCGAAATGAGCTGGAGCAACATCGATCGGTCTTGAAATGCAGTTTCGTGTCTGGTTTTGGCGATTGGCGGCGGACCGGTTACGGGATATGCCCTAATGAGCCGCACAATGCGGCCAGTCTGGGGCGCATTGGCCCTGTTTCCCGGCCCCGGAGGGGGCCGGCGGGTAGCGAAATAGCAGAAATCGATGGTTGAGGCGACCTTGAGAAACCGGCTGGGACAATGGCTCGAGCCGTCCCGGCGCAGCGATGTTCCCCCGTTCATGGTGATGGACGTGATGGCCGCGGCAGCGCGAATCGAGGCGGCCGGCGGCCATGTCATCCATATGGAGGTGGGACAGCCGGCAGCGTCCGCTCCCAGGACGGCGATTGCGGCCGCGCACAGGGCCCTCGACACCGGGCGGATCGACTACACCTCCGCGCTCGGGATCCCCTCGCTCCGCGAGCGCATCGCTCGGCATTACCGCGATGCCTATGGCTGCACGGTCAGCCCCGACCGGGTGGTCGTCACGACGGGGTCCTCGGGCGGATTCATCCTGGCCTTCCTGTCGATGTTCGAGCCCGGCGACCGCGTCGCGGTCACGGTGCCCGGCTATCCGCCATACCGCCACATCCTGACCGCGCTCGGCTGCGAGCCGGTGCTGATCGAGACCACGAACGAGACGCGCCATGCGCTGACCGGCGAGGCCTTGCTCGCCGCCCATCGCAAGGCGCCGCTGAAGGGCGTGCTGGTCGGCAGCCCCGCCAATCCCACGGGAACGATGATGTCGCGGGAGGCGCTGTCGAGCCTGATCGCGGCGGCCGAGGGCGCGGGTATCCGCTTCATCTCGGACGAGATCTATCACGGCCTCGACTATGCGTTTCCGGCCGTCACGGCAGCCGCGCTGTCCGAACAGGCGCTCGTCATCAACTCCTTCTCGAAATATTTTTGCATGACCGGCTGGCGCGTCGGCTGGATGGTCGTTCCGGAAATCCTGGTCCGGCCGATCGAGCGGTTGCAGCAGAATCTCTCGATCTCGGTGCCGGCGCTGTCGCAGATCGCGGCCGAAGCCGCCTTCGACGGTGCGGCCGAGATGGAAGAGATCAAGCACGGGTATCAGGAGAACCGTCGCATCCTGATCGAGGGTTTGCCGAAGGCGGGGCTGACCAGATTCCTGCCGGCGGACGGCGCATTCTATCTCTATGCCGACGTCTCCGATTTCACGTCGGATAGTCTTGCCTTCGCCCAGGAGATGCTGGAGAAGGCCAACGTCGCGGCCACCCCCGGCATCGATTTCGATCCCGTGCACGGTCGCTCGTTCATCCGCTTCTCCTATGCCCGCTCGGCCGAGGAGATGCGCGAGGCGGTCGAGCGCATTGCCCGCTGGTTGCGATAGCGCTGTCAATTTAAGTGCAAGTCCGACTTCCGGCCGCAGTCGGCATTGACTCTGTCCGCCTAATGGAATTTGGGTGTGCACAAGGGACAATTTGTCACGCGGGGGAGGAACGATTTTATGGCTGAAGCGATCGCAACCGGAGCGCCTGCAGTGCGAGAGCCTGCGGCAAAGCCCTGGTACAAGGTTCTCTACGTTCAGGTGCTGATTGCCATCGTGCTCGGCGCCATCGTTGGCTGGCTGTGGCCGACCCTTGGCACCAACGAGTGGGTCAAGGCGATGGGCGACGGCTTCATCAAGCTGATCAAGATGGTGATCGCGCCGATCATCTTCTGCACCGTGGTATCCGGTATCGCGCATATCCAGGATGCCAAGAAGGTCGGCCGTATCGGCGTCAAGGCGCTGGTCTATTTCGAGGTCGTCTCCACCTTCGCGCTCGTCATCGGCCTCCTGGTCGGCAATCTCGTCAAGCCCGGCGCTGGATTTGGCGGTGCGGCTGCGAACGCGCAGGCCGTTGCCAACTACGCCAAGCAGGCGGAAGGGCAGAGGTCGGTCGACTTCATCCTGCACATCATTCCCGATACCGTGGTGGGTGCGTTCGCACAGGGCGAAATCCTCCAGGTGCTGCTGTTCTCCGTGCTGTTCGGCTTCGCGATCATGAGCCTAGGGGAGCGCGGCCACACCATCCGCGCCTTCATCGACGACGCTGCCCATGCCGTGTTCGGCGTCATCTCGATCGTGATGCGCGCCGCCCCGATCGGCGCGTTCGGTGCGATGGCCTACACCATCGGCAAGTTCGGCACCGGCGCGATCCTCAACCTGATCGGATTGATCGCGACGTTCTATTTGACGGCGGCGCTGTTCGTGTTCGTCGTGCTCGGCATCATCGCGCGCATGGCGGGGTTCTCGATCTTCAAGTTCCTCGCCTACATCAAGGACGAGCTCCTGATCGTGCTCGGCACCTCGTCCTCGGAAAGCGCGCTGCCGTCCTTGATGGAGAAGCTCGAACGGCTCGGCTGCTCCAAGTCGGTGGTCGGCCTCGTCGTGCCCACGGGTTACTCGTTCAACCTCGACGGCACCAACATCTACATGACGCTGGCAACCCTGTTCATTGCGCAGGCGCTCGGATTCGATCTCTCCTTCAGCCAGCAACTCACGATCCTGGTCGTGGCGATGCTGACCTCGAAGGGGGCGTCCGGCATCACCGGCGCGGGCTTCATCACGCTGGCGGCAACGCTGGCGGTGGTCGATCCCAGGCTCGTTCCGGGCATGGCGATCGTGCTCGGCATCGACAAGTTCATGAGCGAATGTCGCGCGCTGACCAACCTCTGCGGCAACGGCGTCGCCTGCGTGATCGTCGCCTGGTGGGAGGGCGAGCTCGACCGCGACAAGCTCAACGCCAACCTCGCCAAGCAGGTCGATCCGACCGACATGGAGACGGCGATCACGACGGACTGATCCGACCGCAATCGCAACTGACGAAAGCAGGGCCGGTCGGCGACGTCGACCGGCCCTTGCTGTTTCTGTGCGCCTAGAAGCGATCGACGCGATAAGGCCCGGGATCGATCGAGGTGGCGCCGCCATTCATCATCTCGGCGAGCAGGCGGCCGGTGGCGGGCCCGAGCGTAAAGCCCTGGTGGCCGTGGCCGAAGTTGAGCCACAGACCGCGATGACGCGGCGCAGGTCCGAGCACCGGCAGCATGTCGGGCATGCAGGGCCGCGTGCCGAACCACGGTTCGGGCTCGACGCGCGTTCCGAGGTCGAGCAAGGTTTTCGCGGCGGCTTCCGCACGGCCGAGCTGGATCGGTGTCGCCGGTGCGTCGGGGCTCGTCAGCTCGGCGCCGGTGGTGATGCGAACGCCCTTGGCCATCGGCGCCATGGCATAGCCCAGCGCGGTGTCGACCAGCGGCAGGTCGAGCGAGCTGCCGCCCTGATAATGCATGTGGTAACCGCGCTTGCGCACCAGCGGCACGCGGTAGCCGAACTTTTGCAGGAGTTCTGGCGACCAGGGGCCGAGCGACACCACGGCAGCCTCGGCATCGATCGGGCCGTCGTCGGTATCGACCGACCAGCCTGATTGGCTCGCGCGCAGCGTCTGCGCGTCACCGCGCAACAGCCTGCCCCCGAGGCGCTGGAACAGCCGCGCATAGGCCGCGACCAGTCCGCCGGGATCGGACACGGTCCAGGGATCGAGCCAGTGGATGGCGCCGGGCAGGTCGTCACGCAGCAGCGGCTCGGCCTTGGCGAGTTCGCTACCGTCAAGCACACGGAACTGCACGCCATAGTCGCGCTGGTTTTCCTCCGCCGCCTTGATCGCCTGCGCGAAGGCTGTGGGATCGCGATGCATCAGCCGATAGCCGGCGCGGCGCACGAGATTGTCGGCGTGCGCCTCGCGGATCAGCACGTCATGCTCGGGCGTGGCGTAGGCGATCAGCCGCGCCCAGGCGGCCGTGGCCTCGCGATGACGCTGTGGCGCGGAGTGCCACCAGTAGCGCAGCAAGGGCTCGACATGCTGGGAGAGCGAGGCGAGGCGATAGCGCACGTCGTTGGTGCGGCCCATCGCGATCCGCAGCAAGGTGCCGATGTCGCGCGGCATCGGATAGGGGCGCACCGCTTCGCTCTGAACGATGCCGGCATTACCGTAGCTGGTTTCCTGGCCGGGCTCCCGGCGGTCGACCAGCGTGACGGACCAGCCGTTGCGTTGCAGGTGCAGCGCTGCCGATACGCCCACCATGCCGCCGCCGAGGATGATTGCACTTTTCATTGCCGTTACTCCCAGGCGCGAAAGCCTGCTGACGACGACAATGGCGGTGCGACTGCGAGCCGCGCCAGATCGGGCACTGGTCGGCGCAGGCCAGGATCGCCAGCGAAGGCCGCCTCGAGGCTTGCGGCGACACCAAGCACGATCGCGTCGCCGCCGCGCGGGCCGACGATCTGGAGACCGAAGGGCAGGCCGGCCTCGTCGACGCCAACCGGTAGGCTCAAAGCGGGATGGCCGGGCAGCGTCACCGCATAGGCGAGCGCGAGCCAGTGAAAATAGGATTGCGTCGGCACGCCGTCGATCTCGGCGGGATAAGGCTCCGACCACGGCCGTGGGCTCAGCGTGATCGCGGGGCTGATCAGCACGTCGCAGCTCTCGAAGAAGGTCTGGTAGGCGCGATAGATTCTGGTCTGCGTGGTCGCGGCACGCGTGTAGTCTTCGAGCGTGTAGCGCAAGCCCTCTTCGACATTGGCTCTCACATTGGGGCCGAGCATCTCGGGGCGTTCCCGGTAGTTCTTGCCGTGCATCGCCATGAACAGAGCGGCGCGCAGCACGGCGAAGGCGTCGTCGGCGCCCGCGCAATCCGGTGCGGCCTCGCGGCATTCGGCAACGAGCGGCGCAAGCTTCGCCACGCGATCGCGGAAGACGCGACGGATGGCGCGCTCGGTCGGCGCGAACCCAAAATCCTCGGTGAAGGCGACGCGCAGCTTGCGCAGATCGACCGGACGCGGCGGGCTCCAGCGTTCAGGCCGCGCGCGCAGCGGTTCGTCCGGCAATGTGTAGGCGAGCGGATCGCGCGCATCGTCGCTTGCCATCGCCGACAGCATCAGCGCGGTGTCGGCGACGTTGCGTGCCATCGGTCCGTCGGTCGACAGATTGGACCAGCCGAAGGCGCGCCGCTCGCTGGCGACGAGCCCGGAGGAGGGCCGCATGCCGACGATGCCGGCATAGGCGGCGGGATTGCGCAGGCTGCCGCCGGTGTCCGAGCCCGAGGCGAGCGTGGCCATGCCGCAGGCGAGCGCGACCGCCGAGCCGCCGGACGAGCCCGCCGCCGAGCGCGCGGGATCGAAGGCATTGCCGGTCGCGCCATGCACGGGATTGCGAGTGTTGCCGCCGGCCGCCCATTCCGGCGTGTTGGTCTTGCCGAAGATGATTGCGCCGGCTGCGCGCAGTCGCGCGACGGAAGCCTGGTCAGCGCCGGGGACGTGATTGGCAAACAGCGGGCTGCCAAACGTTGTGCGCAGCCCCGCCGTCTCCTGGGTGTCCTTGATCAGGACCGGAAGGCCATGCAGGGCGCCGCATTCGTCACCGCGCAAGATCGCGGCCTGGGCGGCCTTGGCGGCGGCGCGGGCACCAGCCTCGTCCAACGTCACCACGGTGTTGACGGCCGGGTTGATCACGGAGATGCGCGACAGGCAGGCATCGAGCAATTCGACGGGCGAGATCGCACGCTCGGCCAGCAGGCGGCGCAGTTCGACGGCAGTCTGCTCGCAAAGCTCACTCACGCAACGGTCCTTTCGCAAAATGGTCTAGCACACAAAAAACCGCCCGGGTGGACCGGGCGGGCGGGCGCACATGCCCCGTGAGGGCGCATCCATCGTAGCAAGTCTGATTCCGCGCGTCCTGCGCTTGGCCGGGAATTTATCATGGTCCGCGTATGCAGCCACATCATGCGCGCGCAGGGGCGGGGGCCGCAGGCGCAAATATAAAGTTGTGGCAATAGCCAGGCTGCTTCCAGAACCATTCGCCATCCTGACGCTGATGGACGTCGACATCGAAGCTCTCGATGGGCAGGACCCGGTTGCCGTCGATGAAGTGACCGTTATAACCGAGCGCGCGAAGATAGGAGAAGACGCCTTCGATGCCGCCAACCGCGTGGTGACGGTTTTCGCATTCGACGACGATGAGCGGTCGGCATCGCCGCAGGATGTTTTCCGCTCCCTTCAGAACGTGCAGCTCGGCACCTTCGACGTCGATCTTGAGCGCTGCAATACGAGTCGCTTCGCCGAAATAGCCGTCAAGCGTAACGGTGGGCACGCGTATGGTGGTGAACGTGCCGGCTGGACTGAGGAGGGTTGCACCGGGTTGATGGCTGTCCGGCACGAATAATTCCTCGACGCCTTCGAGCGAGTAAACCGCCTTCGGCTCGACGGTCACATTCGAGAATCGGAGCACCGTGCAAATTTCGGCTAATTGGCGCGCGAGCGATGGTTGCGGTTCGAAGGCGACGACGCGGCCGTCGCCGCACCATCTCGCAAGCCAATAGGTGTAGCTGCCCTTGTTCGCGCCGATGTCGCAAACGATATCCCCCGCGCGAATATGCCTGCGAAGGGCGCGCAGTTCGATCTTTTGATCGCGGTAGCGGGCTCGCAATACGCGAATTGCGAACCGAAGGAGTTGGTCCAGCACCGCCTTGCACTCCCTAGCCGTCACTTTTGTAATCGCACGCCGCTAGGCGTGCAATCTTCGCAGCTTCCCGCCCGCCGGTGGCCGGTCGTGTTCCGCGGTAGCCCGGGATGGGGCAAACGGTGCTATCTCGACGACAAACAAAAACGCCCGGCATGGCCGGGCGTTTTCTTTGGTCGATGTAACCGTTTATTCGCCGCCGCCGAAGCGGCGCGACCACCAGCCGGCACGGCGTGGTGCAGCCGGCGTTTCAGTCGTCTCCGCAGTCGGCGCAGGCGCGACAGGCGGCTCGACCTGCGTCGGTGCCTGCGTGACCGGCTCGGCCTGGCTGCTGGTCGTGAAGCTCACCTTCTCGCGCACCGTGGAACGGCGGCGGGCGGCCTTGTCATTGTCGGATGAAGCTTCTTCCATCGTGGAAGCCGCGGCCGGTTGGGGCGACGCCGGCTCCGGCTCGACGAGCACCGGCGGAGCCGTCACCTCGGCGACCGTCTCGGTCTGCGCGATCGAAGGCGAAGCCTCCGGCGCAAAGCCGTCGAAATCGGCAACAGCTTCGGTCGCCTCGGACGGCGCGCTACCGCTCAGCTCGTCGGAGATCGAGCCTGCAAGCCCTTCGTCCGGTCCGCTGCCGCGCCGGCGGCGTCCGCCACGGCGCCCGCGACGGCGGCGGCGATCGCTGCCCTGCTGGTCGTCGCGCGCGAGATTGGGCTGCTCCTCGGACTCTTCGCCGTCCTGCTCGGATTCGCCTTCCTCCGACTCGCCGGCCGCCAAAGCCGCCTCGGGAAGGGTGGGAGCCGTGTCCTCGCGCAACTCGCCATCGCGCTGGCCACCGCGGCCGCGCCTCCGGCGGCGGCGCTTGCGGCGTTGACCGTCCTGCTCGGGCGTCGCGTCGCCCGCGGCCTGTTCCTCGGCAAGACCTTCGGTCTCGTCGGTCTCGACCTCGGATTCGGTCTCGATGTCGAACTGATCCTCGTCGTCATAGGCCTCTTCGACCAAGGGCGGCGGGCTCGCGGCAGCCTGTGCCGCCAGCAGCGCTTTGGCGGCTTCCAGCGTATGCACCTGCTCGCCACGGTCGATGAGGAAGGCCTGCGGTCCGCTGACGCTGGGATCGGCAATGACAGCCAGCGTCACCTTGAAGCCGTTCTCGAGGTCGCGCAGATGGCCGCGCTTGTGGTTCAGCACGTAGAGCGCGACGTCGGTGCGGGTGCGGACCACGAGATTGTGGGTCGCGCCCTTCATCAAAATCTCTTCCAGGCCGCGCAGGAGCTGCAGCGCCACCGAGGAGACCGAGCGGACATGGCCGGTGCCGCCGCAATGCGGGCACGGATCGGTCGAGGATTCCAGCACGCTGGCCCGGATGCGCTGGCGCGACATCTCCAAAAGGCCGAAATGCGAGATGCGGCCGACCTGGATGCGCGCGCGGTCCTGCCGCAGGCAATCCGACAGCTTGCGCTCGACCGCGCGGTTGTTGCGCTTCTCGTCCATGTCGATGAAGTCGATGACGATCAGGCCGGCGAGGTCGCGCAGGCGAAGCTGGCGGGCGACCTCTTCGGCGGCCTCCAGATTGGTCTTGAGCGCGGTGTCCTCGATATGGTGCTCGCGCGTCGAGCGGCCGGAGTTGACGTCGATCGAGACCAGCGCCTCGGTCTGGTTGATTACGATATAGCCGCCGGAGCGCAGCTGGACGGTCGGCGAGAACATCGCATCGAGCTGGCTTTCGACGCCCATCCGCGAGAACAGCGGCTGGCCGTCGCGATACTGTCTCACCGCGCTGACATTGGCGGGCATCAGCATCTTCATGAAATCGCGCGCTTCGCGGTAGCCGGCTTCGCCCGCTACCTGGATCTCGTCGATCTCCTTGTTGTAGAGGTCGCGCAGCGAGCGCTTGATCAGCGAACCTTCCTCGTAGACGAGGGTCGGGGCCTGCGACTTCAGCGTCAGGTCGCGCACCGTCTCCCACATCCGGATCAGATATTCGAAGTCGCGCTTGATCTCCGGCTTGGTGCGGGAAGCACCTGCGGTGCGCAGGATGATGCCCATGCCCTCGGGCACGTCGAGATCCTGCACCACTTCCTTCAGGCGCGAACGATCCTGCGCGCTGGTGATCTTGCGGCTGATGCCGCCGCCGCGCGCGGTGTTGGGCATCAGGACGGCGTAGCGGCCGGCGAGCGACAGATAGGTCGTGAGCGCCGCGCCCTTGTTGCCGCGCTCTTCCTTGACGACCTGCACCAGCATCACCTGGCGGCGCTTGATGACTTCCTGGATCTTGTACTGGCGGCGCGGACGGAAGGTGCGCTCCGGCACTTCCTCGAGCACGTCGTCGCCGCCGACGGATTCGACGACCTCGTCCTCGGCCTCTTCGCCGTCGTCCTCATCGTCATCGCCCTCGGCTTCCGCCTCGGTCGATTCCATCTGTGGCGTCTCGCCGTCGTGGTCGGCCGCGTAAACGGCCTCTGCGGGCTCGACCGCCGCGGTCACGGCCTCGGCGAGGGCGGCGGCATGGTCCTCATGCGCCGGCGCTTCCGAGACGGTGTCGTGCGGCTGCGCGGCAGCAGCGTCGGTTCGAATGTCTTGAGCGCTCTCTCGCGCGGGCTCGACGTCCGCGACCGCAACGGTTTCTGCGGCCTGCGGCTCGGCGGCGTGCTCGTGGTGCTCATGGTCGTGATGATCGTGGTCGTCGTGATGATCATGATCGTGATGATCATGATGCTCGTGACCGTGGTCGTCATGATCATGATGACCGAATTCGTGATGCTCGCCCTCGGCGTGCAGATGCGCACCGTCCTGGATGGCGGCTTCGCCGCCTTCCGCCCGCAATTCGCCTTCGACCGGCTGCGGGCTGGCATCGAGCCCTTCGACGATGTCGCTGCGGACGCGCTCGCCATGGCCGCGGCGGCGCGAGTTGCGATGACGCGAGCGACGGCGATTGTGGGAACGGTTCTCGTTCTCCTCCTCGGCTTCGCGATGGGCCTGCTCTTCGGCCTCGATCAGCGCCTGCCGGTCGGCGACCGGGATCTGATAGTAGTCGGGATGGATTTCGCTGAAGGCGAGGAAGCCGTGGCGATTGCCGCCATATTCGACGAAGGCGGCCTGGAGGGACGGTTCGACCCGCGTGACCTTGGCGAGGTAGATATTACCGCGCAATTGCTTGCGTTGCGCGGTCTCGAAATCAAACTCTTCGACGCGATTGCCGCGGACCACGACGACCCGGGTCTCCTCCGGGTGGGTGGCATCGATCAACATCTTGTTGGGCATATTCTGACTCTTGGCGGCGGCGGGCGCTGATCACCGTGGGCGCGTATCGCGCCGCCGGGTGACGCGACGGTCCACCTGATTCGGGGGTGAGGGGAAGGCCAAAACGCCCTCGCTCGCGCCGCTCCGAACGGGAAGCCGAAGGCGCAATGCGACGCGTGGAGATGTCGCTCCGCAGCGTCGCGAATTGTCCTTCAGATTTCGTCGGCACAGTCTGGCGCATCAAGCGTCGGCCCGTATGAAAACTTGGGCGGCGAGGGGGCCGCCCCTTAATTAGTCGCTGCTGGCCAGGCGCCGAAGCGCACGCCTGAGGATCAACAAACCGGCCCCGTGCTCGGGACTGGGGTTAGAGGCTGCGCCGCTGGTCAAAACCGTCCCTGGACCGTGAATGGTAACCCGGGACCGTCGCCGCCGGAGCTGGAACCCGCCCACACCTCGCTGCCGCGCGCCGCGCTGGCCTTGAAGGGAGACGGAAAACGCTGGAATTCCCAAACCTTGGGAGCTCCGGCGCTGCACCGGGAGGCTGATTGCGACACAACCGGAAATATTGGCCGTCAGCATCTCGTACATACGTGGAATGCGACCTTCGTGCAAGGGAGCGTCGCTTGACAGTCACAGTCGGCGAGATTTGGTAGGGGAACGTTAAGAGCTGATTAACCCTGTGGTTCTATTGCGTTAAAAGGGCTGCTCGGAGGCACGGAATCGGTGGCGAGCCGCGCAAATCAACTGACTTTGCTGGGGTGCGCGCTGCTGTGCGGCGCAGCATTGGCGTGTGCCGATTCGATCGGGTTGAATGCCGCTGAAACCGCCCCGCAAGCACCGGTGGCAGCTTCGAATTTCCCTGTTGCGACGGGTGCGCGCCTCGCGGGCGATGCCAAGCAGACCCGTTTCATCCTCGACCTCGACCAGACCGTCACCTTCCGCGCCTTCACGCTCGGCGATCCCTACCGTGTCGTGGTCGACATTCCCCAGATCAACTTCCAGCTCCCCGCCGGCGTCGGCGCCACCGGGCGCGGCTTGGTCAAGGCGTTCCGCTATGGCCTCGTGATGCCCGGCGGCTCGCGCATCGTGGTGGACCTGAACGGGCCCTCCAAGATTGCCAACTCCTACGTGCTCGAAGCGGCTAACGGCCAGCCGGCGCGGCTGGTGCTGGAGCTCGAGGAGGTCGATCGCGCCGCTTTTATCCAATCGCTGGCGCCTGACAGCCGCCTTGCGTTGCGCAGCGGAACGGCGGAGGCGCCGCCGGCAACGGTCGCCGCGAAGTCCGAGCCCACCCAACAACAGAAGCCTGCGGCACCGGCCGACTCGCGGCCGGTCGTGGTCATCGATCCCGGCCATGGCGGTCTGGATAATGGGACGCAGTCGAGCGGCGAGAGCGAGAAGAATCTGGTGCTTGCCTTCGGCCTGGCGCTCCGCGACCGGTTGGAGAAGAGCGGCAAGTACAAGGTCGTCATGACCCGTGACGACGACACGTTCATCCCGCTGAACGATCGGGTGAAGGTTGCCCGCGGCCTCAACGCCGCGCTGTTCGTCTCGATCCACGCCGACGCGCTGCCGCGGGCGGAAGGCGATGCCCAGGGCGCCACGATCTACACGCTGTCGGACAAGGCTTCGGACGCCGAGGCGGAGCGGCTGGCCGACGCCGAGAACCGGGCGGACGCGATCGGCGGCGTCAAGCTGACCGAGGAGCCGGTCGAGGTCGCCGACATCCTGATCGACCTGGCGCAGCGGGAAACCCGCACCTTTTCAAACCGCTTCGCCCGTCTCCTGATGGGCGAGATGAAGACCACTGTGCGGATGCACAAGCATCCCCTGAAATCGGCCGGGTTCCGGGTGTTGAAGGCGCCCGATGTGCCGTCCGTGCTGGTGGAACTCGGCTATGTCTCGAACAAAGGCGACCTCGAGCACCTGGTCTCGGAGAACTGGCGGTCAAAGACCGTCACCTCGATGGCGCAGGCGATCGACGCGTTCCTGGCCAAGCGGCTGGCCACGGCCGGGCAAGGCAACTGAAAAGGGAGCCGGGCAAGCCGTCCAAAGCCCTAGTTTGGCCACAGCGGGCGCCTTATAAAATCTGGATGGGGGACCCGGAATCGGTGAGATCCCCCGGCAAGCGTGTTTAGGGCCAGGCGTGTTAGGGCTTCGTGCCCTGTTCGGCCGAAGACTTCGGTTCATGAGGAAAGCGCCTTTTGCGGCGCCAAAGGTTATTCAAGGGCTGGGACGGATAGACAGATAATGCGCTTGCTGGTGCGGTTTTTCGGTTTCCTGTTCGCCGCGGGAACAGTTGTCTTCCTGGTTGGTGTCGGCGCCGTCGCCGGACTGATCTGGCATTTCTCCAAGGACTTGCCGGACTACTCTCAGCTTCAGGATTACGAACCGCCGGTGATGACTCGCGTTCACGCCGTCGACGGCTCGCTGGTTGGCGAATATGCCAAGGAGCGGCGGCTGTATCTGCCGATCCAGGCCGTGCCGAAACTCGTGATCAACGCCTTCCTCGCGGCCGAGGACAAGAACTTCTACGAGCACGGCGGCATCGATTACACTGGCATGGCACGTGCCGGCGTCGCCTACATCCAGAATTACGGCTCCAACCGCCGTCCGCAGGGTGCGTCCACCATCACCCAGCAGGTCGCCAAGAACTTCCTGCTGACCAACGAAGTCTCGTTCGCCCGCAAGATCAAGGAAGCCTTGCTGGCGATGCGCATCGAGCGCACCTACTCCAAGGACAAGATCCTCGAGCTGTATCTGAACGAGATCTATCTCGGCCTCGGCGCCTACGGCATTGCGGCTGCATCGCTGGTGTATTTCGACAAGTCGGTGAACGAGCTCACCATCTCGGAGGCCGCCTATCTGGCGTCGCTGCCCAAGATGCCCGCCACTTTGCATCCGGTTCGCAACCGCGACCGCGCCATCGAGCGCCGCAACTACGTGATCGACCGCCTGGTCGAGAACGGCTGGGTCAAGCAGGCCGACGCCGACAAGGCGCGCAAGGAGCAGCTCGTCGTCGCCAGCCGCGGCAACGGCGCCCACACTTTCGCCGGCGAATATTTTGCCGAGGAAGTCCGCCGCGACATCTTCGAGCGCTACGGCGAGAAGAAGCTCTATGAAGGCGGCCTGTCGGTCCGCACCACGCTCGATCCAAAGATCCAGGTGATGGCGCGCAAGACCATGGTGACCGGCCTCGTCAATTACGACGAGCAACAGGGTTATCGCGGAGCCATCAGCAAGCTCGACATCTCCGGCGACTGGGGCGTGAAGCTCGCCGACGTCAAATCGCTCGGCGATATCTCGCCGTGGCGGATGGCGGTCGTGCTGGAGACCAGCGACCAGTCGGCGCGGATCGGCTTCCAGCCGGGCCGCGAGCTCGGCGGCGCGATCAGCAAGCAGCGCGAGACCGGCCTCATCACGGTCGATGGCGTGAAATGGGCGCGCGCGGCGTCCGGCAATGCGAAGGGCCGCACACCGGGCTCGGTGGCACAGGTGCTGCAGCCCGGCGACGTGATCTATGCCGATCCGCTCTACAAGGACGGCAATCCGGTTGAAGGCCAGTACCGTCTGCGCCAGATTCCCGAAGTATCCGGCGCCATGGTGGTGATGGACCCCTGGACCGGCCGCGTGCTCGCCATGGTCGGCGGCTTCTCGTTCGACCAGAGCCAGTTCAACCGCGCTACCCAGGCCTATCGGCAGCCCGGCTCGTCGTTCAAGCCGATCGTCTATTCGGCCGCGCTCGACAACGGCTACACGCCGTCGACCGTCGTGGTCGACGCGCCCATCGAAATCGACCAGGGGCAGGGCGCCGGCGTCTGGCGTCCCGAGAACTTCGACGCCGGCAAGTACAACGGCCCGATGACCCTGCGCAACGCGCTGCGGCTGTCGCGCAATACGGTGACGGTGCGGCTTGCCCAGGACATCGGCATGCCGCTGATCGGAGAATACGCGAGACGCCTGGGTGTCTACGACGAGTTGCCCAACTATCTGTCCTATTCGCTCGGCGCCGGCGAGACCACGGTCATGCGGATGGTCACGGCCTATTCGATGATCGCCAATGGCGGCCGCCGCGTGAAGCCGACCCTGATCGACCGCATCCAGGATCGCTACGGTCACACGGTCTTCAAGCACGACCAGCGCGAATGCCGCGGCTGCGACGCGCCGGGCGGCTGGAAGAACCAGGCCGAGCCGCAACTGATCGACCGGCGCGAGCAGGTGCTCGACGCCATGACCGCCTATCAGATCACCGAGCTGCTGGAAGGCGTGGTCCAAGCCGGTACGGCCACCGTCATCAAGGAAGTCGGCAAGCCGATCGCGGGCAAGACCGGCACCACCAACGAGGCCAAGGACGCGTGGTTCGTCGGCTACTCGCCCGACATCGCGGTCGGCGTCTATATGGGCTTTGACAAGCCGCGTCCGCTCGGCCGGGGCAATGCCGCGACCGGCGGTCATCTCGCGGCACCGATCGTGCGCGATTTCCTCAAGCTCGCGCTCGCCGACAAGCAGGCGGTTCCGTTCAAGGTGCCGGCCGGCATCAAGCTGATCCGCGTCGTCTCCAAGACCGGCATGCGCGCAGGTCCGGGCGAGACCGGCGGCACCATCCTCGAAGCCTTCAAGCCGGGCACGGCGCCGCCCGACAACTACTCGGTCATTGGCGTGGCCGATGCCGATGGTCGTCTGCCGCAGCAGGCGCCGCCGGATTCCGGCTTCTTCATGCGTCCCGGCACTGGCGGATTGTACTGACGCCAATAAGGCCTTGATCACGGTTCCGGCGGTTGCGCTTTGCGGCCGCCGCCGCTACATCCCCCTTTCATTCGCACGCGGAAAATTCCGCGGGATCAGAGAACGACATGCGCGCCGAAATCGAACGGTTGGTAGAAGAGATCAAGCAGTCTGTCGGGCTGCTGAGGAGGCATCTTTGACGTCGAGAAATCGACGGCGCGCCTCGCTGAGCTGAACAAGCTCGCAGAAGATCCCAATCTCTGGAACGATCCCCAGAAGGCCCAGAAGCTTATGCAGGAGCGGACCTCGCTGGAGGATTCGCTGTCGGGCATCGGCAAGGTCGAGCAGGAGCTCGAGGACAATATCGGCATGATCGAGCTCGGCGAGGCCGAGGGCGATGACGGCGTCGTGGCCGAGGCCGAGACCGCGCTGAAAAACCTCAAGAAGGAGGTCGCGCGGCGCGAGCTTGAAGCGCTGCTCTCGGGCGAAGCCGATCGTTTCGATTCCTATCTCGAGGTCCATGCCGGTGCCGGCGGCACCGAGAGCCAGGACTGGGCGCAGATGCTGTTGCGCATGTACACGCGCTGGGCCGAAACGCATGGCTTCAAGGTCGAATACCTCGAAGAGTCCGAGGGCGAAGAAGCCGGCATCAAGTCGGCGACCATCCAGATCTCCGGTCACAACGCCTATGGCTGGCTGAAGACGGAAGCCGGCGTGCACCGCCTGGTGCGCATCTCGCCGTTCGACTCCAATGCGCGGCGGCACACCTCGTTCTCGTCGGTGCAGGTCTTCCCTGTCATCGATGACAGCATCAAGATCGACATCAAGGAATCCGACGTCCGGACCGACACCATGCGTTCGGGCGGCGCCGGTGGCCAGCACGTCAACAAGACCGAGTCCGCGGTGCGGCTCACGCATATCCCGACCGGCGTCGCGGTGGTCTGCCAGGCCGGCCGCTCCCAGCACAAGAACCGGGCCCAGGCCTGGGACATGCTGCGCGCGCGCCTTTATGAAATCGAGCTGAAGAAGCGTGAGGAGAAGGCCGCCGCCGACCAGGCCGCCAAGACCGATATCGGCTGGGGCCACCAGATCCGCTCTTACGTGCTGCAGCCCTATCAGATGGTGAAGGACCTCCGCACGGGCGTGCAGACGTCGGACACGTCGGGCGTGCTCAACGGCGACCTCGACGAGTTCATGGCGGCGACGCTGGCGCAGCGCGCCTTCGGCACCACCGGTGCCGACATCGAGGACGTCGATTAGTCATGGCGCGCATTGCCTTCATCGGGCTTGGACGGATGGGCCATGGCATGGCCGGCCGCTATCTTGATGCCGGCCACACCGTCGCGGTCTGGAATCGCAGCAAAGCCAAGGCTGAGGATTTGATCGCGCGCGGCGCGCGCTGGGCGACGTCGCCCGAGGATGCTGCTGTTGATGCCGACGCGGTCGTCACCATGGTTGCTGACGATGACGCCTCGCGTGCGGTCTGGCTCGGCGCCACCGGCGCGGCCAAGACGATGAAGGCCGGCACGATCGCGATTGAGTGCTCCACGGTCTCCTACGATCACGCGCGTGCGCTCGGGCGAGAGCTCAATGGCCGCGGCTTGATCTACATCGACTGCCCCGTGACGGGCCTGCCGGATGCGGCCGCAGCTGGAAAGCTGACGCTGCTGGTCGGCGCCGACGCAGCCGATCTCGAACGTGCGCGGCCTTTTCTTGAACCGATCGGCTCGACCATCCGCCATTTCGGCGCCATCGGATCGGGGACGGTCTACAAGCTCATCAACAATCTCATGGGCGCGATCCAGATCGCCGGCCTTGCGGAAGGTCTCGCAATTGCCGAACAGGCCGGGCTCGACATGCAGCTCGTGCTGGAAGCGATCCAGGGTGGGGTCGCCGCAAGTCCGCAGGTGCTGCGTCATTCAAAGCGCATGGTGGCGCGCGATTTTGCCGGTGCGACGTTTACGGCATCGCTGCGCCACAAGGATGCGGCCTATGCCGTGAAGCTCGCCGAGAGCCTGCTCGCAGGCCAACCGCTGGTCGCCCGCGCTGCGGTCGAGGCCTACGCAAAGGCCAAGGCGGTGATGCCCGATGAGGACGAAGGCCGCATGATCGAGCTGGTGTCGCGGCCGAAATAGGGGCTCCCTTTCCGCACATGGAGAAACAAAGAGTCGCGCTGCGGCCTCTAAACGAAATTTAGCTGCTCTCGACTAGTTTATTTGACACGCCCCTCCCGCGTCGGTTGCAATAAAGGAGTCCTGGAATACGTTCTTTGGATAGGCCAGAGGGAGAACCTACTGGTGGTGCCCTTCGACAAGTCTGTAAAGCGGGCTTGGCGCATCGGTCTCAGGGCCGGTGATGTGGCGCGCTTTGTCGCCAATGTCTTCATTGTCGTGGGTAGTGCTGGGCCGATTCTCTGGCTCGGGAGCGCGTATCTTCGCGATCATCACACTACGCTACTTGCGATCGCTGGCGGGGTGACGACGTCCGGCCTAGCGATCGCTCTGGCCGTGATACGCATCCGCACTCGGCGAAAGCAGACCATGATCGACAAGGCGTGGTCAACGCTGCGCGCGGCGGAGGATGAGTTCTACCGGAAGGCACATGAACTCCTGAATCTCAGACTTAGCGGCAAGCGAATGCCGCAGAAGAAACTTGGAGAGCTAAAGAGCATCCATCGCGACTACCTCAGGCAGATCTGTGTGTCCGCGACCGAAATCTTTTCCGCGATGAAAGGGCCGAAGATCGCGTTCGAAGCGAATATCAAGCGCATCGATCTCATGGCAGAGAGTGACAGCGGTCGGTTGCTTCCACACTATCGACCTCTCGTTCGCTCTTACGCCGACTTCACGCGGATTCGTTACGACGACTGGCTGGAGAGGAATCCGATCCCGATTGGACACAATGCCGCATACCGACAAATGATCCCGAGTGATCCGGTCTCACGCGGTTATTACGTGCCGAAGAAGGATCACTTCGCGTGCGGGGACGTTGCGGAATTTATCACCGAACTTGAGGCGCGAGGTGAGCAATTCGTCGAACCCAATAGGGTCGTGACGGGGCAGTTCTATCGGTCGTTCCTCGTAGTTCCGATCTGCGGGCGTACGGAAGCGGCAAGTCCCGGATGGCTAAAGGTCGATGGATTGGTCGTGCCAGCGCTGATTTGTATCGATACGCGGAAGGCACACGTATTCGATGGTCAGGGCAGTATTTCGCTTACGGTAGACCTGCGCGTGATGCACCAACTAGCTGGCGATGCCTTCAAGACCTTCGAGACGCTTGGGATAATCTTGAAAGGTGAACGAGTGGAATATGCTTAGCCGGACGGCCCGCCGGTGGCCTGAAGATCATCGGTGGGCACAACGCGATCTCTTCCGCAGCTCTTCGATATGCTCTTCGCGGTCAATACGGGCGATGTCCGCCAAATAGTCTTGAACAGATGGCTCCGCCCCGCCATTGCCGGACCCATTACGCGGAGTTGGTGAATTGAGAGATGCCGCTGGCTCCGCGGACCACATCGAAACGGCTTGCTTGAGCATGTCGTATCCGATCGAAAAAATTGCGCTACTGATACAAAAGGATGGCCTCTTAGCAAAGTAGAAACGTGCAGTGAGCAACTTATTTTGAATGGTGTGGACTGAAGGTCGCATTCTCGCAGTCGAGTGGGAATGTACGTTCGGCGCGGCGGTATTCTTTTGCTCTTTAGAGCCCATCGTGCGGGCCGCGCTGGTCAGTTCTGTGTCACCCTGAAACAGTCCGCAAAGTTTCGTCCAGGAATCGGGTGGCCGCTGCTACCGCTTCGCGTTAGGCGGTGCGCTTGGTCGCAGCGAGACGCCATGCTTCCCACCGATGACAGGATCGACGCGCGCGACTGGCTGCTGCTCGGCTTCCTCTCGGTCCTGTGGGGCGGCTCGTTCTTCTTCAACAGCGCAGCGTTGCGGGAGTTGCCGCCGCTGACGCTGGTGCTGCTGCGGGTCGGGCTGGGCGCGGCGTTCCTGCTGCCGCTGCTGCGGCTCTATAAGATCAGTCTTCCCAGCGATATCGTTGGCTGGCGCCCGTATGTCGTCATGGCCTTTCTCAACAATGTGCTGCCGTTCTCGCTGATCGTGACCGGTCAATTGTTCATTTCGAGCGGGCTCGCATCGATCCTCAACGCCACCACGCCGCTGTTTGGAGTCGTTGTGATGGCGGCTGCCGGAGAGGAGAAGCTGATTGCGCGGCGTGTCGCCGGCGTCGTCGTGGGGCTCGTGGGCGTGATCATCCTGCGCGGGGCGGGTGTCGAGCTGTTGACCGGGCAGGGGATCGGGATCCTGCTCTGCCTTGCGGCCGCGCTCAGCTACGGATTTGCAGGCCTGGTCGCGCGGCGCTGGTTGTCGACATCGCCGCCGCTTTCGACGGCGGCGTGCCAACTAATTGCGTCAACGGTCATGATGACCGTACTGGCCTCCATCATCGATCAGCCATGGCGCCTGTCGATGCCTGGGGTGACGACGTGGCTCGCCGTGCTCGGCTCGGCCGGCCTCTCGACCGCGCTCGCCTATCTCGTTTTCTTCCAGATCCTGCGGCGCTCGGGCGCGACCAATGTGATGCTCGTGACGCTGCTCATCCCAGTCACCGCGATCCTGCTTGGCTATCTCGCGCTGAGCGAACCGATCTCGCTGCGCGAGATCGTCGGCGCTCTCGTGATCGCGAGCGCGCTGCTGGTGATCGACGGGCGTGTGCTAACATGGCTGCGGCGATAGTCAGCCGCGTGCCGCCTGCCATTCCTCAAGCCAGGTCTTGAACCGTCCGCTGTCGCGCTCGCCGCCGTGCCAGGCCGCGTAGACGCTGCCGTCGGCGGCGACAAGGATCACGACATCGAGGCCTTTCGAGCGGCGCAGCGTGTCGATCGCCTGTTGCGGCGTTTGCGCGATGGGGCCGGCGACATTGAACGACGTATTGACCGACATTTCGACGCCGATACGACGGCCCAGCGCCTTGAGGTAGGCGTAGGTGAGGGGATCCTCGTCAGGACCGACGACCTGGATGCGGCCGGTGCCGTCGGCGTGGATGACGGCCGGAATCTTCTCACGTGCGCCCGGCTTCGCATGAGCCGTGATCACCATGTAGTTGTAGGCGTTGTAGCCGCCGTCGGCGACGCCGTCCTCCAGCACGAAATATTGCTGGGCGGCCTCCAACGTCGCCATTGGCGCCAGCGGCCGGATGGCCTCGCGGTATTTGACGCGCGCGTTGAGGTTTTCGCGGGCGGCGGGATCGCAGGGGTTGGCGAAGATCGAGCGATGACCGAGTGCGCGCGGGCCGGTTTCCGCCGCGCCCTGATAAAGCGCGATGACGCCGGATTGCGCGACGATCGACGCCATGAGGTTGGCGATGGCGTCGCGGCCCGCAGGCGTGGCGATATCGCCGAGGCGCTGTGATGCGATGTCATCGGCCGCGAGCGCGGTCTCGATATCGCTCCGCGCCGGCGGCAGGCCGCAATAAAAGGCATGGCGTAGAGGCGGGCCGCGGCGGGCGCCGGCCAAGTGAGCAAACAGCCAGGCGGCACCGATGGTGACGCCGGGATCGCCTGGCACCGGCGGTACCCAAAGATGCAGCCGCGCCTTTTGTCCCAGTGCTTTGGCGAACCAGCCTTCGCCAAAATGCTCGAGCAGCCGCATGTTGCCGACCGCATTGAGCGCGACGCCGCCGGTGAGCACCACGCGGTTTGTGCCGGTCGTGCGCAACAGATGATCCACGACGTGGATCATGGCGTCCTCGAACACGAGCTGCGTCGCGGCGGCCTTGTCGAGACGATCCTGCGTGTCGGGCCGGTGCTGGATGTCCTCGACCCGCAAGACAGCGTCGGGGTTCCAGAGCTGGTCCGGGCGTAGTGGTTCGCCCAGAATGTCGATCAGCGGCTGCTTGTAGGGATGGTCGAAGGGGTCGCAATACCAGTTCGCCATCGCGCGGTTGATCTGCACCGTGCCGCCGTCGCCGAGATGCAGCACCTGCCTCAGACACGCGTAGTAGGGATTGCTGGCGCGATCCATGTCGCCCCAGGCGGCGGCGCCCATGTAGCGGCCTTCGCTCGACAGCCAGGTCCAGCCGCCCTGCGTCGATGAGATCACGCTGTAGAAGGCGCCGAGCGAGTCGAACATGCTCTCGTTGCAGTACAGACGCTGCATCTCGCCGTTCTCAACGACATAGAGCGAGATCGAGCCGAGGTCGCCGGTGCCGTCGAGCACAGCGATGGCGACCTTCCCGTCGCCCTCGGCAAAGGGCGAGGCCGCATAGGAGAACCAGGAGTGGTTGTCGTGATGCGGCATCGTGATCAGCGGCACGCGTTCGCCGAGCCCGAGCTGGTGGGCCAGCTTTTTTGGCGTGCGCGTCATCTCGTCGAGACGGCGGCCGTCAAAGCCCGCGGCTTCGGTGTTGCGCGCGAGGCGCAGGCTTTGCGGCGCTTCCTCTAACAGGGAGCGCACCAGCGTGCCCGTAAGCGCCGGATAGTCCCATGAGGTGAGCCAGGCAAAGATATCGCCGGCATCGCGGCCCATTGCGCGCAGCGCTGCGACCATCGCGTCGATCGACTGCGCCGGATATTCGGTCGTGTGCTTGTTGCCGGAGAAGCGCTCTTCCTCGTTGTTGAGGATGAGGCGCGGTCCCGTCGCAGCGCTCACTTCAACTAGGGCCACACCGGAATTATGCGTGCCGGGGGCGCCGAGGCCCGCGAGATAAAGCGTTTCGCCGCGTGCGAGTTTTTCGCGCGCCAGCGCCAGGCGCTGCTGCGCGAAGGCCGAGTCGATCTGGTGGAAGTCGGCGCGCGCAAAGACCTTTGTGGCGAGCCATTTCGCAAGGCGGAATCCGGCTGCGCCCAATCTCGGATGTCGCGGTCCAATTCGTTTTGTCAGTTCCAATGCGCGGGCCCGTCCGAATCTTCGCCGTGCATCAAACATAATTGGCTGAAGACAACAATGGCATTTCGCAAAGCGGAAGATGCAAAGGCTTGCCAGTCGCGGGATGCCTTGCGACACTTGCGCACAACAAGATTACAAAAAGGGGAGAGAACGATGCCGGGTCGTCGCGGAAGCCTTGTCGTCAGAAGCCTTGCCCTCATGCTTGCGGCCGGAGTGCTCATCGCGAGCCCAGCCCTGGCCCAGAAGAAATACGATCCCGGCGCCAGCGATACCGAGATCAGGATCGGCAACATCATGCCCTATAGCGGGCCGGCATCCTCCTATGGCGTGATCGGCAAGTCCGAGGCCGCCTTCTTCAAGATGATCAACGACGAGGGCGGGATCAACGGCCGCAAGATCAATTTCATCTCCTATGACGACGCTTACAGCCCGCCCAAGGCGATCGAGCAGGCGCGCAAGCTGGTCGAGAGCGACGAAGTGCTGCTGATCTTCCAGTCGCTGGGCACGCCGTCCAACTCCGCGATCATGAAGTACATGAACACGAAGAAGGTGCCGCAGCTCTTCGTGGCCTCGGGCGCGACCAAGTTCGGCGATCCCAGGAACTTTCCCTGGACGATGGGATTCCAGCCCAATTACCAGAGCGAAGGACGCATCTACGCAAAATACATCCTCGACAAATTTCCCAACAGCAAGATCGCGGTGTTCTGGCAGAACGACGATGCCGGCAAGGACCAGGTCAAGGGTCTGCGCGACGGGCTCGGCGACAAGGCGAGCATGATCATCGCCGACAAGTCCTACGAGGTGAGCGACCCCTCGATCGACTCGCAGATCGTCGCGCTGCACGATTCCGGCGCCGACATCTTCTTCTCCTGGGCCGCACCAAAGGGGTCTGCGCAGGCGATCCGGAAGGTGGCCGAGCTCAAATGGAAGCCAAAATTCTTCCTGGCCAACACCGCCACATCGGTTGCCTCCGTGCTGAAGCCCGCAGGCCTCGAAGCGTCCAAGGACATCATCTCGACCGCCTATCTGAAGGACCCGACCGATCCGGCCTGGGACAAGGATCCGGCCGTGCAGAAATGGCGCGCCTTCATGGACAAATACTATCCCGACGGCGACAAGGCGAATGCCAACAACATCTACGGCTACGTGCAGTCGGAGGCGATGGTTCAGGTCTTGAAGCAGTGCGGCGACACTCTCACGCGCGAGAACGTCATGAAGCAGGCCGCCAGCCTGAAGAATTTTCACTCCGACCTGATGCTGCCGGGCATCATGGTCAACACCTCGCCGGACGACTATTTCCCGATCGAGCAGATGCAGTTGATGCGTTTCAACGGCGAATCCTGGGAGCTCTTTGGCGACGTCATCACCGGCGAAGTCGGCCACGAGCGGAGCCAGTAGCTCCGCCTATTGGGCCGCCGCGGCCGATGGCAAGCTAGCCCGCGCTCAACCGCACGCCGGCACGCAAGAACTTCTGCGGATCGACGGCGTCGCCATCGATGCGGGTTTCGTAGTGCAGATGCGGACCGGTGGAGCGGCCGGTCGAGCCGACGGCGCCGATCACCTGGCCGATCTTGACGATCTCGCCGACCTTGACGTGGATCTCGGAGAGGTGGCCGTAGCGCGTGGAGAGTCCATTGCCGTGGTCGACTTCGACCATGCGGCCGTACCCGCCCGACCATCCCGATGACACCACCTTGCCGTAAGCGGTGACGCGGACGGGATCGCCGGTCGCGGCGCGGAAGTCGAGACCGGTATGCATCGCGGGCCGGCCGAGGAAGGGATCGCTACGCACGCCAAAACCCGAGGTGAACTCGACCTCGCCGATGACAGGCTTGCGATAGGGCACCAGCGCCAGCGTGCGGTTCAGGCGATCCAGCTCGGCGCGCGTGATGTTGATGCGATTGAGCTGCTTCTCGAACGGTCCGGCATTGGCCGGCAGCCTGACGGGCACGAACGGTCCGCCCATCGCGCTACGCGGCACGGCGGCTTCGAGATCGGCCAGGTTAAGGCCGAGATCGCTGACCACGCCACGCATGCGGCGGACCCGCGATTCCATGCCGTCCTCGACGGCGCTGAGTGCCGCGATCTGGCGCCGCTCGACATTGTCGAGCGAGGTCGTCAGGCGAACGAGAACGTTGTCAAAGCCCTGAACCTTGGCGAACTGGTTCGGCTGCGGGCTTGCCATGACCGGCGTGCGCGATTCGAGCCGGGCCTCGCGATCCGGCGGCGCCACGAAGATCACGGTGTCGCTGATCGGCGACGGTTTTGGTGTGCCCTGCGATTGGCTTGCATCAGGACCGCGCTGCGGCGTCGCGCGCGGTATCGATCCCGTCACGTCAGGCATGGCGCCGAGCGCCGTGGCCCGGGACTCCAGCGCCGTCTGGCGCTTCATGATCTGGTCGAGCTTCTGGTCGAACTGCTCCTGGTCGAGCAGTTGGCGGCTGGTGGTGCGGTCGACCTTGGCGCGCAGCTCGGCGATGCGGTCCTCATAGGCGTATTGCATTTCGGCCTGGCGGGCGATGAGCCGGGTCAGGACGTCGTCGCGGAAAGCGAAATAGGTGGCGGTTGCGGCCGACCACAGGCCGAGCAGCACCACGGTACCGACCACGATCCAGAATACGACGGGAGCGAAGCGCACCTGCTTGCCGGCATGCACGATGGTGTAGCCGTCGTTCTCGGCGGGGGCGAGAGCAGCGGCAGCTTGGGCGCTCACCGGGCGGCGGTTGAAGGGCCGGCCGTGGTCATGCGGGTGATGCTGGTGGTACTGCGAATACAGAGCAGAACTTTTCGACATCGGCACTCCCGCGCCGGTCGGAAGGGTTCCGTTCGGCTTAATTGCCGCAGCAATCTGGGCCGGTCATGGTTAATTTTCCGGAAACGGAACCGGTCGAATTCGTCGGACTGGTTAAAGGTCTGTTGCGGCTGCTAACACCGCGTCGGCGTGGCCGTCGACCTTCACATGGCGCCATATCTTGGCGATCTTGCCGTCGGCGCCGACCAACACCGTGGTGCGAATAATCCCGAGGAAGGTCTTGCCATACATGGATTTTTCGCCCCAGGCGCCATAGGCCTCCAGCATCTCGTGCTGCTCGTCCGAGATCAGCGGGACGCCGAGGCTGTGCTTGTCGCGAAACTTCTCTTGGGCTTTGAGCGGGTCGGCGGAGATGCCGAGCACGGCGGTATCGCTGGCAGCGAAGGCATCCCTCAGCCGGGTGAAGTCGATCGCTTCCCGCGTGCAGCCCGGCGTATCGGCGCGGGGATAGAAGAACAGCACCAGCTTCCGGCCGGCATAGTCGGACAGCGTGGCCACGCCGCCACCGTCGCGGGGCAGGCGGAAGGCCGGGGCCTTGTCGCCCTCGGACAGCACCGCCTTGGCCGTGGTTTTGCGGGGACTTGCGGATTCGGAAGATTTTAACTGTTTCGATGCGGCGTTATGCGATGCTGGCTTGGCTGTGTTCTTGCGTGATTTGCTTGCCGTCGCCCGCAGCGTTTTTGCGGGCTTTGTTTTGGACTGGGCTGTCGATTTCGCTGCCGTTTTTCTGGGTGCTAGGCTGCCGGAGGTCGTCTTGGACGTTTTCTTACGCGATTTCTTGGACATACGCCTTCCTTTCGACGCTTTCGGCGGGTCAACCAGAACGCTATTGCAGCTTCCATCCGGGTTGCCGGATTCGGGCCCTAGGCTGGGCAAGTCTGGCGGCGCCGGAGTATGGTTACAAGGAATTCCACGCACCACCCCACTGCTCGTTGAACGCGCTCCCGGGGCGAAATGACGAACAGCAGGAACATCCAAGGAATGGCCGCGGTGCCGGTGCAGGGGCGTACAATCCCTGTCGACGGTTGCGGCCCCGGTGGCGGTCAATCTTACGATGGGCGCCTGTATCGAGAGGCAATGGCTAGGAATACGTCGCCCCAAGGTTCTGACCATGGATATGGCCATGGATCGGATTCTGACCGGGACTACGATCGGCGCGGCGCGCACCCCGCTCCCCAGGAATGGGACGAGCCCGATTGGGATCCGGATCAGGAAGAGGCGGCGGGTCGTCGGGCGCGCCGGCTTTTGTCCCGTTCCAGTTCGAGCGTTCACCGGCTGGGTGACGGTTTTGGCTCGCTCCGGCGCTGGCTGGTGGCGGATCGCTGGGTCAAGCGCCTTGCCATCGGCGTCGCCATGGTCGTCATCATCTTCGTCGGCTGCTTTGGCGCATTGTGGTGGCGGTTAGGTGCCGGCCCGATCAATCTCGACATCGCGACGCCATGGCTCGCCGAGGCGATCGAGGAGAACATCGGCCACGGCAACACCGTCGAGGTTGGCGGCACCCAGATCGAACGCGCCGGCCGCGTCCGCATCGCCGTGCGCATCCGCGACATCGTGGTGCGCGACCGCGACCACGCGATTGTGGCCGTCGCGCCGAAGGCCGAGGTGAAGCTCTCAGGCACCGCGCTCCTGATGGGGCGGTTGCGCGCCGAAAGCCTCAATCTCGTCGATGCCGAGCTTGCGATCCGCATCCTGCCTGACGGCACGGTCACCGTGTCGGCCGGCGACACTGCAAAACCGCTCGCAACCGGCGTCGCCTCCAAGAAAGAAGCCGGCCTGCCGCCGACATTCCCGCGCTCGAGCCCGGGCCTGCCGCCGACCGCGTCCGCACCGAATGCGCCCAATGCGGCGACCGGCACGCCTGCGGCAGCGCCACCGGCCAGCGCGCAGAGCGGGCTGCTCGCAAGCCTCGACTGGCTCGACAGCCTGAGCATGACCGGCCTCGACGGCCAGAACCTCAACGAGATCGGCCTGAAGAATGGCAATCTGATCGTCGACGATCAACAGCGCGGCGGCAAATGGTCGTTCGAAAACATCAGCCTCAGCCTGCGCCGGCCCAGCAGCGGCGGCGTGACGCTGAGCCTCGGCGAAGAGGGCGCCAAGCCGTGGTCGCTGCGCGTCACGGTCGGGCCCGCCGAGAACGGCGTGCGCTCGGTCGACATCCGCGCCGACAAGGTTTCCACCGCCAACATCCTCCTGGCACTGCGCCCGAAGGACCTGACCTACAATGCCGAGCTGCCGCTCACGGGCGAGCTCAAGGGCGAACTCGGGCGTGACGGCCTGCCGACCTATTTCCGCGGCAAGATCATCGCAGGCGCGGGCACCATCATCGACACCGACACGCCGGACTATCCGATGGGGATCGACTCGGCCGAGATCAATGTCGAGTGGGATGCCGGGCGTCGCGTGCTGGTCGCGCCATTCAAGGTCATCGCGGGCGCCAATCGCGTCACGCTGCTGGCGCATCTCGAGCCGCCCAATGGCAGCGTCACGGACTGGCAGCTCGGTTTCAGCGGCGGCTCGATCCTGCTTGCCGGCATCGACAACGAGCCGCCGCTGGTCTTCAACCGCATCGCAATCGGCTTCCGCTTCGACACCGACCACAAACGTGTGCTGTTGACGCAGGCCAATATCAGCAATGGCGAGATTGGCGTCGCCGGCACCGCGACCGTCGACTATTCGAACGAGCCTCAATTGACGCTGGGTTTCGCGGGCACGCCGATGTCGGCATCCGCCTTGAAGCGGATGTGGCCGACACTCGTCGTGCCCGAGCTGCGCGAGTGGGTGCTGGAGCGGATCGAGCGCGGCTCGCTGCAGCGCATCGAGGTCGCCCTCAATTCGCCCGTGCGCAATCTCTCGCGCAAGGGACCGCCGATCCCTGACGACGGTATGTCCGTCAACATCGTCGCCAACGGCGTGACCGTTCGCCCCGTCGATGGCATGCCGGCGGTGCATGATGCCGATCTCAGGGCGCGCGTCACGGGGCGCACCGCGACCGTGAATATCGGGCAGGGGATCGCCGACACGCCGGCGGGCCGCAAGATCGCCTTTTCTGATTTCACGTTCGAGGTGCCGGACATGGCACCAAAGCCGTCGCCGTCGCGCAGCAAATTCCGGGTCGACGGACCGGTGGCGGCAGCAGCCGAGATTCTCGCCAATGATCGCCTGAGCGATCTGTCGGCGACCTTCGTCGATCCCAACACCAGCAAGGGGACGTTCAATGCGAACATCTCGCTTGCGATGCCGGTCAAGGGCGAGCTGACGAAAGCCGATACTGTCTACGCCGTCACCGCCGACCTCAGCGGCTTTTCCGCCGACAAGCTAGTGATGAACCAGAAGCTCGAGGCCAACACGCTCAAGATCGTCGCCAACAACCAAGGCTATCAGGTCAAGGGCGACGTCAAGATCAACGGGCAGGCGGCGTCGCTCGATTATCGCAAACCGGCCGAGGGTGAGGCCGACGTCAAGCTGCAGACCACGCTTGACGATGCCAGCCGCGCGCGCCTCGGCTTCGATCTGAGCCCGGCTGTCGTCGGCAATCTGCCGGTCAAAATCTCCGGCAAGATCGGCTCCAGCGCCGACCAGACCACGCGGCTCGGCGTCGAAGCCGACCTGACCTCGGTGCGGCTCGACAACATCCTGCCGGGCTGGGTGAAGCTGCCGGGCAAGTCGGGCAAGGCCAGCTTCAAGGTAGTGCCGACGGCGCAATCGACGCGGCTCGAGGATATCGTCGTCGATGGCGCCGGCGTCTCGATCCGCGGCTCGCTCGAGGTCGACCAGAACGGCGACCTCATGAACGCGAACTTCCCGGTCTATTCGCCGTCAGACGGCGACAAGGCCTCGCTGCGCGTCGAGCGCGGCGCCGACGGCGTGGTCAAGGGCACGATGCGCGGCGAAGTGTTCGACGGTCGCGGCTTCCTGAAGTCGGCGATCTCTGGCACCAGCAAGGACGACAACAAGAGCAGCAAGCTGAAGAACGTCGACTTCGACATCGACGTCAAGCTCGGCACGGTGGCCGGCTCGAACGGCGAGACGATGCGCAGCGTCGACGCCAAGATGTCGCGCCGCAGCGGCGCCATCAAGGCGTTCACGCTGAGCGGCAAGGTCGGCAGCAACACGCCTGTCACGGCCGATTTGCGCGGCCGCGGGCAGGGCAGTCGCGAGGTGATCTATCTCCAGACCAACGACGCCGGCGCTTTCCTGCGCTTCACCGACACGACCAACAAGGTTTATGGCGGTCAACTGGTGGTGGCGATGGAGCCGCCGACGTCGGAGCCGACGGCCAGGGAAGGCCTGATCAACGTGCGCGACTTCTCCGTTCGCGGCATGGATCAGCTCGATCGCGTCGCGGCGGGTGGCCCCAACGGTGCGCAGAACGGCGTGGCGTTCTCGGCATTGCGCGCGGAGTTTACCCGGCAAAACGGTGCGCTCACGATTCGCGACGGTGTGGTGAAGGGGCCGATGATCGGCGCGACGATCGAAGGCTCGATCGACTTTCCCGGCAACCAGGTGTGCATGAGCGGCACCTTCGTGCCGATGTACGGCGTGAACAACATCTTCGGCCAGATTCCGTTGTTCGGCATCTTCCTGGGCGGTGGCAACAATGAGGGGCTGATCGGCGTGACCTACGAGGTCGTCGGCACGCCCGTTGCGCCTGTCATGCGCGTCAATCCGATCTCGGCCATGGCGCCGGGCCTGTTCCGAAAAATCTTCGAATTCAACACCGGCAAGCAGAACTCGCCGATCGAGGATCTGCCGACGCAGCAATCGGGCGACGCCCCATCACGCGCGCCTCTCTCCAACGGCTGCAATCTCGCGCGGCGATAGCCGGGTCCAAGTCAAGCGCCGGCGCGAGCCAGCGATGGCTTGCTTCAGTTCATGGACTTCGTGAAAATCGGTCTCAGGCCATGTGGCGATAGAGCCGGGCCTGACCGAGTGTTCAATGAACCGGCTTGTTCACCGCATCATCATGGCCGTGCTGCTGGTGGCAGCACTGGCGATCATCTGGAATGTGCTGGGTGCACGATGAGGGTGGCGCGGCGGCGCCACCCCGAGCGTCGAGCGATCAGCGCCGCGCGAGCGCGCCGCTGGGCTCGTCGCCTTCCTTGCGCACCAGCGCATCGACGCTGATCGGTCCGCCGCCGGCTGCCGAGAGGTAGAGGCAGGAGAAGCAGAACAGGATCGCCGCGGTGCCGCCGTTGAGCAGCGGCAGGAACACCGGCGTATCCTTGCTGAACATGTGGCCCATGAAGTAGGCGAAGGCCATTTCACCCGACAGCACGAAGGCGGAGATCCGCGTGAACAAGCCGATCATCAGGGCAGCGCCCAGCACGAGCTCAATCGAGCCGGCCGCGAAGATCAGCGGCTTGAGTTCAGCGAAGTAGGGGAGCACCGGAAACTTGAAGATTTTGGCCACGCCGTATTGAAACAGCAGGAGACCCGTGACGAAGCGAAACAGGCTCAAAAGAACCGGTTGATAGCGAGCGAGAAAAGTGAAGTTCATTGGTTGTCCCTCCGTTCCAATGCAGCGACTTGGATCGCATTCGGTTTCAGCTCGCAAGCGGCCCCGGCTCACTTCGCGCTGACATTTTCGTCATGTAGGACAAAACACCGCAGGCCGGGGTTTAAGCCCACGGTTTCTCGATTTTGAATCTCCGTAATTTGACGGGTTACGCCGGGGGTTGCAGGTAACCTCCAGCACACCTAGCGCCGCAGTGCGGGCACGACCAGGAACGGAATCATGCCGAGCACGACGCTCGCAAGTGCGAACGCGAGCAGCAGATTGTAACCTTGCGTTGCATCATGGATTAGGCCACCGGCCCAGGAGCCGAACGCTGAGCCGAGTCCACTACCGATCGAAATGGTTCCGTAGATCGTGCCGACCCGCTTGCCGCGAAAGATCTTCATGGCGGTCGCGGTGATCAGGGGCCCGCGCGAGCCCATCATGCTGCCGAAGCAGATGACGAAGCCTGCGAGCAGCCAGACGTTCGGGTGATACGGCAAGAGCCAGAGCAGGAAGATGCCGATGATCGAGATCGCGTAGCTGAGGAGCACCGAGGGCCGGCGGCCGATCACTCCGTCGAGCGCTGAGACCCCGAGCATGCCGAACACCAGCACCACGCCGGAAAATCCCCAGGCGGTTGCGGCCTGCAGCGGCGGGAATCCGGCGTCGATCAGGTAGGCGACGATCTGCGCGGCGATCGCGTACATGCCGACGGCGGTGAAGAAGAAGGTCGAGAACAGCGCCCAGAAGGCGTGATGACGCATCGCGCTCAGAAGCGTCCAGCCCTGGTCGATGAAGTCTGGGTCGGTCTTCTTTAGGATAAGGGGCGAGCCTGACGCGAACAGCCGCCACGGCAACAGCAACAGCGGCACCAACAGCGCGAACGTCGCAAAGCCAAAGATCTGATAGGCGCCGCGCCAGCCGACATGGTCGATCAGCACTTGCGAGACCGGCAGCAGCGCGAGCACGCCGCCGCCCATCGCCGAATAGACCACGGCCATTGCGGTCGGCAGCCGCGGTCCGAACCAGCGGCCGAGCAGGATCGAGTTCGGCACGTTGCCGATGAAGGCGACGCCGATGCCGACGCACAGGCCAATCGAGAGTTGGAACTGCCAGAGATGCTCGGCGCGACTGGCAACGAGAAAGGCGGAGCCGAGCAGCAAGAGTCCGAGCGAATAGACGATGCGCGGACCCGAGCGATCGAACAGGCGCCCGACCAGCGGCGCAGTCAGTCCGCTAATCAGCCAGGTCAGCGAGTAGATCGAAACGATCTGCGCGCGGTCCCAGCCAAAGTCTTCCGAGATCGGCTTGAGGAAGACGGTGAAGCTTTCGCTGAGGCCGCGCCCGAGCACCGCAAGCGTGAAGCACAGCGCGAGCACGACGAGGGCGGTGCGCACCGGCTCGCGCGATGTGGCGCTTCCCTTGACCGTTTCCCTGGGCGTGTTCTGGTCCATTGCTCGTCAGGGAGCGCGCTTCCGCTGCCGCTGGCAAGCAGTGAAAAGCGAATACGCCTATGCAGGCTTGAGAAGGACGTGGCGCTTCTTGCCGAGCGAGAGCTTGATCACGCCTTCCGGCGTGAGCAGGGCCGGCGTCATATTCATCTTCTCGTCGGTGACGGGCGTGTCGTTGACGCGCAGGCCGCCGCCCTTGATCTGACGGCGCGCCTCGCCATTCGAGGCGACGAGACCCGCCTTGACGAAGGCATTGAGCACGCCGATTCCGGCGTCGAGTTCGCCACGCGGAATTTCGACCGTGGGCAGGCTCTCGGCGAGTGCGCCTTCCTCAAAGGTCCGCCGCGCGGTTTCCGCGGCTTCGTTGGCGGCGTTGCGGCCGTGCAGCAGCGCGGTGGCCTCCGTCGCGAGCACCTTCTTGGCCTCGTTGATCTCCGAGCCCGCGAGCGCCTCGAGCTTAGCGATTTCGCTGAGCGGCATCGTCGTGAAGAGTTTTAAGAACTTGCCGACGTCGGCGTCCTCGGTGTTGCGCCAGTACTGCCAGAAGTCGTACGGCGAGAACTGGTCGGCGTTGAGCCACACCGCGCCCTGCGCAGTCTTGCCCATCTTGGCGCCCGAGGCGGTCGTCAGCAGCGGCGTGGTCAGCGCGAAGAGCTGCGGCGTTCCCATGCGGCGGCCGAGATCGACGCCCATGATGATGTTGCCCCACTGGTCGGAGCCGCCCATCTGGAGCCGGCAGCCGACGCGCCGCGACAGCTCGACATAGTCGTAGGCCTGGCAGATCATGTAGTTGAATTCGATGAAACTCATCTCCTGCTCGCGCTCGAGGCGCAGGCGCACAGAGTCCATCGTCAGCATGCGGTTGACCGAGAAATGCTTGCCGACGTCGCGCAGCATCTCGATCCAGTTCAGCCTGGTCAGCCATTCCGCATTGTCGAGCATGACGGCGTCGGAATGCCCATCGCCATAGCGCAGCACCTTTGAGAACACGCCGCGGATCGAGGCCTTGTTGGCTTCGATCTCGGCGACGGTGCGGATCGCGCGCGTCTCGTCCTTGCCGGAGGGATCGCCGACCATCGTGGTGCCGCCGCCCATCAGGGTGATCGGCTTGTTGCCGCTCTGCTGCAGCCAGTGCAGCATCATCATGGTCAGGTAGTTGCCGATGTGCAGGGACGGAGCGGTACAGTCGTAGCCGACATAGGCCGTCGCCTGGCCCTGGGCGGCGAGCGCGTCCAGGCCCTCAAAATCGGAACATTGGTGGATGAATCCCCGTTCCCTTAAGATATTGAGGAAATCAGATTTAAATGCAGTCATCTGTCGGCTGACCTGATCATTCTTATTTTACGGTAATTGCGGCAAGTTGCGGAACCCGTGCGGATCGGGCTGCCGCCGCGATAGGCGCTGTGGCATTATAAGATGTGCTTGTTTGATACAAGCCAGGCGTCGGGCTAGGGGGCGTCGAGGCTTACCGGGATGATGTTGACTGCGCTCGGTCTGATGAGCGGGACCTCGCTTGACGGGGTCGACGTTGCACTGATCGAAACCGATGGAAAGCAGGTGAAGGCGTTTGGGCCGTCCGGTTACCGGCCGTACAGCCATGCCGAACGCAACCTCTTGCGCCAGGCCCTGACCGAAGCCGTCCATTTGCCGCAACGCGACGCCAGGCCGGGCATTCTGGCCGAGGCCGAACGCGCGGTGACGCTCGCCCATGCCGAGGCGGTCGCCGCCTTCACCGCGCAGAACCGCATGGTGCCGGAGGAGATCGACATCGTCGGATTCCACGGCCAGACCGTGCTGCACCGCCCCGAACGGCGCATGACGGTGCAGATCGGCGATGCGACGGCGCTGGCCAAACTGATCCATATCCCCGTGATGCATGATTTCCGCGCCGCCGACGTCGAGGCCGGCGGGCAGGGCGCGCCCTTCGTGCCGGTCTATCATCGTGCGCTGGCGCAGTCGCTCGACCGAGAAGGCCCGATCGTCGTCGTCAATATCGGCGGCGTTTCCAACATCACCTATATCGACGGCAACGAGGCTCTGATCGCCTGCGATACCGGGCCGGGCAACGCGTTGCTCGACGACTTCATGTTTCGCACCATGAGCCAGGCCTTCGACACCGAGGGACGGTTCGCGGCACTCGGCAAGGTCGACGAGGCCTGGGTTGCGCGTGCGCTGGCGCTGCCGTTCTTCTCAGCTCCGCCGCCAAAATCGCTCGACCGCAACGACTTTGCCGCGCTCAAGCTCGGCGATGTGGCACCAGCCGACGGCGCCGCGACGCTGACGGCGTTCACAGCCGCAGCCATTGCCCGCGTCGTGCCGCTGCTGCCGAAGCGTCCGCGGAGCTGGATCATTGCCGGGGGCGGTGCCCGCAACCTCACCATGATGCGGATGCTGCGTGAGCGGGTGGCGCCAGCGTCCGTCGAGGCGGCCGAGACGCTGGGCTGGTCGTCGGACGCGCTGGAGGCGCAGGCATTCGGCTTCCTGGCTGCCCGCGGGCTGAAGGGGCTGCCGCTGTCCTATCCCGCGACCACCGGGGTGCCGATGCCCATGACCGGCGGGGTGATCGCCAGGCCGTGATCTGATCACGGCTGGTTGATGCATATGCATCGATCTTGACGAGTACATGCAAGTGCATCTATATTGATGCAATCGCATCTAACCGTCGGGATCCTTCAGTCATGGCCGCGCCGCTCAAACTAATCAGTCACAAGCTTTGCCCCTATGTGCAGCGCGCGGTGATCGCGCTCAACGAGAAGGGCGTACCGTTCGAGCGGATCGATATCGATCTCGCCAACAAGCCGGACTGGTTCCTGAAAATCTCGCCGCTCGGCAAGGTGCCGGTGCTGGTCGTGACGACCGAGCAGGGTGAGGTCGCGCTGTTCGAGAGCAACGTGATCTGCGAATACATCGAGGAGACGCAAGGCGGCGTGAAACTGCATCCCGCCGATGCGCTGAAGCGCGCCGAGCACCGTGCCTGGATGGAGTTCGGCTCCGCGATCCTCGGCGATCTCTGGGGACTTGAGACGACGACCGACGCCGCCACGTTCGAGGCCAAGCAGCAGGCGCTTGTCGCAAAGTTTTCGCGGGTCGAAGCTGCGCTCAGCGCCGGTCCATTCTTCGCCGGTCAGGCGTTCAGCCTCGTGGACGCCGTCTTCGCGCCGATCTTCCGCTATTTCGATGTGTTCGATGATGTCGCCGAGCTCGGCATCTTCAAGGATTTTGCGAAGGTGCGTGCGTGGCGGGCTGAACTTGCGAACCGCGCGAGCGTGAAGACAGCCGTCGGCGCCGACTATCCGCAGTTGCTGCGCGCCTTCCTCGTGCGCCACGATGCGCATCTGCTGAAGCTCGCAGCGTGACGGAGTTGCTGTGGGGTGGGCAAAGCTTCCGGCCTCGCTCGAAGAGCGCGGCGGAAGCGTGCCCACCGCGTCTGCTGCAATTTTCGATAGATGGTGGGCACGCTGCGCCTTCGCTCTTCGAGCCGCGGCTTCGCTTTGCCCACCCTACCAATTCTGAAGTTTCACAGCTCCGCCGCCATCTTCGTCAGCGTCGCGATCGTGTTCATGTTGCGCGCGGTGCCGGTCTTGGCAGCGGGAATGACGAGCTTTGACGTCCCCATGCCGTCGCCGTAGTGGACGTAGATCTCGCGGCGGCCGAGGCTGATCTCTTCGTCCTTCCGGCCGCGCAGAGCTGCGAGCGCGTCCGCTGGCGGCGTCTTGTCGAGGAAGATCGCAACCGTGCGGTTGGGCGCGGCCTTTGGAAACGGATTGTCCGCAAGCACCTTCGCCATCTCGGCGGCGCTGCGCACGAGCACGCCGATCGGTGCGCCGGCATAGGCGTGCAGGCGCTTCTCCAGCGCGGACTTGATGGCGGCTTCGGACTTGCGGCTGGTGAAGACCACATTGCCGCTGGCGATGTAGGTGCGCACGGCGGCAAGACCGACCTCTTCGCACATCGCCTTGAGCTCGGTCATCGGCAGCTTGCCGGTACCGCCGACATTGACGGCTCGCAGCAGGGCTACGAACGCGCCCATGACTTGACTACCGCACGTTGGCGAGACGCATGTCGAGATAGGCCGTGATGGTCTCCATCAGCGGCTCTAGCTTTGAGTCGAAGAAGTGGTTGGCGCCGGGGATGACCTGCTGGTCGATCACGATGCCCTTCTGCGTCTTCAGCTTCTCGACCAGCGTGTTGACGTCCTTCGGCGGCACCACCGCGTCCTTCTCGCCATGCACGATCAGGCCCGAGGACGGGCAGGGCGCAAGGAACGAGAAGTCGTAGAGGTTGGCGGGCGGCGCGATCGAGATAAAGCCTTCGACCTCCGGACGGCGCATCAGGAGCTGCATGCCGATCCAGGCGCCGAAGGAGAAGCCGGCAACCCAGCACGCGCGCGCCTCGGGATTGATGGTCTGCGCCCAGTCGAGCGCGGCCGCCGCGTCAGACAATTCGCCGGTGCCATGATCGAACGAGCCCTGGCTGCGGCCGACGCCACGGAAATTGAAACGCAGCACCGAGAAGCCGCGATGCGCAAACGCATAGTAGCACTGGTACACAATCTGATGATTCATCGTGCCGTGAAACTGCGGATGCGGATGCAGGATCATCGCGATCGGCGCGTTCTTCTGCTTGGCCGGGTGATAGCGGCCTTCGAGACGGCCCGCGGGGCCGGCGAAAATAACTTCGGGCATGGATGTCTCTTGATTGATCCCTTGAAGATGATCCTCAGCAATCAACCGATTGTTCAGGCCTCCTCGGCGGCAAGCCGATGAAGCGAATGAAGGGGGAGAGGGCGCGCCTCGCGGTGATGCGCTCAAATGCGCGCGGTGAACTGACGCGCGCGTTCTAACATGAGGCGTGGGTCAAAAAGCAAGCATCTTGAACATCGTCCAACGAGTTCAAGAGGTTAGCCGGCCACCTTGGCGTCGCAATCCGGACCGATGCAGATGGGCTGAGCGCGGCGATGCGGGCAACCAATTGAAATCACGACGATTTAGCGGACGTGTCGGGTGGCCCGGTTCACGCCGGTGCCGGGCGATTCCCGAACGCGGCCACCGCAGACCTGTAGCGCCGGCTGCCCCCGAGCGTCTGCCCGTTGTCGAAGGTGAGCTCAAAGTCCCCTGATGGTTTGAAGTCGACGCCGCTCACCCGGTCGAGATTGGCCAGCTTCGTACGGTGAACGCGCGCGATGCCGAAGCGCGAGAGCTCGCTTTCGGCCAGTGCGAGCGTGCCGCGGATCAGGTGCTGGGTGCCGTCGGCGAGGCTGTATTCGATGTAGTTGCCGGCGGAAGCGATCCAGAGAATGTCGCGCGGGGCAACGCGAATGCGGCTCGTGCCGTCCCGCAGCCAGATCAGGTCGGGGAGCTCGGATTGCTGCGCAGCGCCGGTCGGGGGCGGAACGACCGCGGCAGCCCGCTTCAGTTCACGCCGGCTTTCGAGCAGCCAGAGCGTGCCGCCGATCAAGAGGACGGCCACGGCATCCTTGCGAAACTCGTACAGAACCGTCGCAAGCGAGAAACGGAAATCGTATTCGCCGCCGGCGAGCCAGAGCGCGAGCTTCCGGATCCAGACCATGCCGGTGATGTGGAGAGCGGAGAACGCGACCAGGGCGACCACAGCGATCCCGGCCCGCAGGGCGAGGCTGGATGTTCCGCGCATGCGCCTGATCGCGAGCACCAGGATCGGCAGCAGCAGGAGGATGACGGCGATGCTCGATGCCTCCCAGAACAGCCGCCGGCCGACGTCGGAGCTGTCGCCGCGCCAGGCGGCGTCCTGCGCGCCGGAGAGCGCATTCACGATTCCGATGGCGAGCGCGACGACCGCGATCGCGGCCAATGGCGTCCAGTCGCCGCCGATCCCCCAAAGGCCACCGCTCGTCCCAGCGACCGGCGTTTCGTCCCCTCGCGCCGGGGCCTGGTCCCAAACCGGCTCGACGCGCTCCGTTTGTGGGGCATTTTCGGTGTCAGCCATGGCCAAAGAACCGTGCTTGGCGTCCCGTCAAGGAGCAGAAAACCATGTCAACACCAGAGCAACTCCCGGCCTCGGAACGGCGCATCGATCTCGACTGGGTGAGGATTTTAGCCTTCGGGCTTTTGATCTTCTACCACGTCGGCATGCTCTACGTGTCCTGGGGATTTCACATCAAGAGCGACCACCGGCTGACCTGGCTCGAGCCGCTGATGCTGGTCCTCAATCCTTGGCGGCTGTCGCTCTTGTTCCTGGTTTCCGGTGTCGCCACCCGATTCATGCTGCGCAAATACGACCTAGGCGCCTTCGTCCGCTCACGCTCGGCCCGGCTCTTGATCCCCCTGGTCTTCGGCATGCTCGTGATCGTGCCGCCGCAGTCCTACCTCCAGATCGTCGAGGCTCTCGGCTATCCCGCCGGGTTCGACGACTTCTATGCCCGGCACTATCTCGCGTTCGGCGCGCAGTTCTGCCCGAACCCCTGCATCGTGCTGCCGACCTGGAACCATCTCTGGTTCGTGGTCTATCTGTGGGTCTACACCATGGCGCTCGTCGGCGTGCTCTGGCTGTGGCCGCGGCTCGTCGATCGGTTCGGTGACAAGCTTGCGGCGCTGCTTGCAGGCCCCCGGATTCTGATCCTGCCGTGCCTGTTGTTCGCCGCCTGGCGTCTGTTCCTGTACCCGGCCTTTCCCTCGACCCATGCGCTGTTCGGCGATTGGTACAACCATGCGGACTATGCGACGGCGTTCCTGATCGGCTTCCTGCTCGCCAAACAGGACGGCATCTGGCGCGACATCGAGCGTCAGCGCTGGACCGCGCTCGCCGCCGCCGCAATCTTCTTCGCCGCGTTCATTCTGGTTCGCACCGGTCTGTTCGCGCCGTCGCCAGTGCTGAGATGGTTCGTGAGCTCGGTGTATGGTTGCTATCAGTGGCTGGCGATGGCCGCGGTGCTCGGCTTTGCGCGGCGCCATTTCGTCGCCGACGGCCCCGTGCGCCGCTACCTGACCGACGCGATCTTTCCCTATTACATCATGCATCAGACCGCGATCATTGTGATCGCGCATGCGTTGAAGGGCGATGGTCTCTCGGCCGGAAGCGAAGGCTTCATCGTGATTGCCGGCACTGCGCTCACCTGCGTCGTCACCTATGAGGTCGTACGGCGGATCGCCTGGCTGCGGCCGTTGTTTGGACTGCGGTGGGAGCCGGGCCGCTCCGCCGGAATGGTGCAGCGGCAGCACGCATGACGGGGGCCGTTGCGATTGGCGCGGCGGCAAAAGGTGCTAAGAGGGCCGCATGCCAACCCGCGTCTATCTCGACTGGAATGCAACCACGCCGCTACGCCAGGAGGCGCTGACGGCGATCGTCGCGGCCTATGAGCTCGTCGGCAATCCCTCCTCGGTCCACGCCGAGGGCCGCGAGGCGCGGCGGTTGGTCGAGGACGCGCGGGCGGCACTGGCAGGCGCGGTCGGTGCCTTGCCGCGGAACGTCGTCTTCACCTCGGCCGGAACCGAGGCCAATGCGCTGGCGCTGTCGCCGGGTCTGCGGCGGGGCGCGGGCGCTCCCGTAGAGCGGTTGCTGGTGTCGGCCATCGAGCACGCCTCGGTGTTGGCAGGCGGTCGATTCCCCACGGCGTCCATCAGCCAGATCAAGGTGACGCCGGCCGGGGTCGTCGACCTCGACCACCTCAGGGCGCTCCTTGCCTCCGGACCGCCGGCGCTGGTGTCGATCATGGCGGCCAACAACGAGACCGGCGCTCTTCAACCCGTTTCTGAAGCGGCGGGGATCGTGCATGAGGCGGGGGGCCTCCTGCATGTCGACGCGATCCAGGCGTTGGGCAAGATTCCCTTCGATATCAAAGCTATAGCTGCCGATCTTGCGACCTTCTCTGCGCACAAGATCGGTGGCCCCAAGGGTATCGGCGCACTGGTCGTGGCGGAGGGCGTGGCGGGACTGGAACCGCAGCTTCGCGGCGGCGGCCAGGAACTCGGCCGCCGTGCAGGGACCGAGAACGTCGCCGGGATTGCCGGCTTTGGCGCGGCCGTTCGGGTCGCGATTGAGGCTCTGGCGGAGGATGCGGCTCGGCTGGCAACGCTCAGGAATCGTTTGGAAAATGGGCTGCGTGAGGTCGCCGGCGCTACGGTGTTTTCAGATGCGGCGGAACGGTTGCCAAATACCGTCCTGTTCACGGCACCCGGCCTGAAGGCCGAGACGGCCGTGATTGGCTTCGATCTGGAGGGCATCGCGGTGTCCTCAGGCTCGGCCTGTTCCTCCGGAAAAGTCCAGCCGTCTCATGTGCTCATCGCCATGGGGCTGGACCCCCAAACGGCCCAGGGAGCGGTGCGCCTCAGTCTGGGCTGGTCCACGCAGGAAGGGGACATCAATCGGGCCCTGGAGGCTTGGCGGAAGCTTGGTAATACCCTACTTAAGGGATGAGCGATGAAACACGCCCAGAATGGTTCTAAGGGCGTGCGTTCCGCGAAAAAACATCGTAGAAGTCGTTCGAGTTTGATCCACCGCGGTCCTTGAAACCGCGAGCGGAGGAATGGATGCCAGCCGTACAAGAGACGGTCGAGCGCGTGAAGCGTATCGACGTCGACCAGTATCGTTATGGGTTTGAGACCCTGATCGAGTCCGACAAGGCCCCCAAGGGGTTGTCGGAAGAGACCGTCAAGTTCATCTCTGCGAAGAAGAACGAACCCGCCTGGATGCTCCAGTGGCGGCTCGAAGCCTATCGCCGCTGGCTGACCATGACGGAACCGACCTGGGCCCGCGTCGACTATCCCAAGATCGACTTCCAGGACCTCTATTACTATTCGGCGCCGAAGCCGAAGAAGACGGTCACCTCTCTCGACGAGATCGATCCGGAGATTCTCAAGACCTACGAGAAGCTTGGCATTCCCCTGCGCGAAGTCGCGATGCTCGAAGGGGTCGAGCCCAAGCCCGGCGAGGAGGATCCTAACCGGCGCAAGATCGCCGTCGATGCGGTTTTCGACTCGGTCTCGGTTGCGACCACCTTCAAGGCCGAGCTGAAGAAGGCCGGCGTGATCTTCATGCCGATCTCGGAAGCCATCCGCGAACATCCCGAGCTGGTGCAAAAATATCTCGGCTCCGTGGTGCCGACCTCCGACAATTTCTATGCGACGCTGAACTCGGCGGTATTCTCCGACGGCTCGTTCGTCTACGTGCCGCCGGGCGTGCGCTGCCCGATGGAGCTGTCGACCTATTTCCGCATCAACGAGCGCAACACCGGCCAGTTCGAGCGCACGCTGATCATCGCCGACAAGGGTTCCTACGTCAGCTATCTCGAAGGCTGCACCGCGCCGCAGCGCGACGAGAACCAGTTGCACGCCGCCGTCGTCGAGCTCGTCGCGCACGATGACGCCGAGATCAAATATTCGACGGTGCAGAACTGGTACCCCGGCAATTCGGAAGGAAAGGGCGGCATTTATAATTTCGTCACCAAGCGTGGCGACTGCCGCGGCAACAATTCCAAGATCTCCTGGACCCAGGTCGAAACGGGTTCGGCGATCACGTGGAAGTATCCGAGCTGCATTCTGCGTGGCGATAATTCGCGCGGCGAGTTCTATTCGATCGCGATCTCGAACGGTTTTCAGCAGGTCGATAGCGGCACCAAGATGATCCATCTCGGCAAGAACACGACGAGCCGGATCATCTCCAAGGGCATCGCCGCCGGCAAATCGCAAAACACCTATCGCGGTCTCGTCACCGCGCATCGCAAGGCGACCGGCGCGCGCAACTTCACCGCCTGCGATTCGCTCCTGATCGGCGACAAATGCGGCGCGCACACCGTGCCGTACATCGAGGCCAAGAATTCTTCGGCGACGTTCGAGCACGAGGCGACGACCTCGAAAATCTCCGAGGACGTGCTGTTCTATTGCATCCAGCGCGGCCTGTCCCAGGAAGAAGCCGTCGGCCTCGTCGTCAACGGCTTTGTGAAGGACGTGCTGCAGCAACTGCCGATGGAGTTCGCGGTGGAAGCGCAGAAGCTGATCTCGATCTCGCTGGAAGGGTCGGTCGGCTGATTGCCGACCCTCGCGGCGCGCCTCTGGCGCCCCCTGTCATTTGAATAGACTGGAACCAAAGATGCCATTGCTTGAAGTGAAAGACCTGAAAGTCCGTGTTGAGGAGCGCGAGATTCTCCACGGGCTGACGCTGACCGTGAACGAGGGTGAGGTGCACGCGATCATGGGGCCGAACGGCTCCGGCAAGTCGACGCTCTCGCACGTCATCGCCGGCAAGCCCGGCTATGAGGTCACCGACGGCCAGATCCTGTTCAGGGGCGAGGACCTCCTGGAGATGTCGCCGGACGAGCGCGCCGCCAAGGGCGTGTTCCTGGCGTTCCAGTATCCGGTCGAGATTCCCGGCGTCGCCACCATGACCTTCCTGCGCACCGCGCTGAACGCGCAACGCAAGGCGCGGGGCGAGAGCGAATATTCGACACCGGATTTTCTCAAGAAAGTCCGCGAAGTCTCGAAATCGCTGAACATTCCGCAGGACATGCTCAAGCGCGGCGTCAATGTCGGCTTCTCCGGCGGCGAGAAGAAGCGCAACGAGGTGCTGCAGATGGCGCTGTTCGAGCCGAGCCTGTGTATCCTCGATGAGATGGATTCCGGCCTCGACATCGATGCGCTGCGCATTGCGGCCGACGGCGTCAACGCGCTGCGTTCACCCAAGCGCGCGATGGTCGTCATCACCCACTATCAGCGGCTGCTCAACTACATCGTGCCCGACGTCGTGCACGTGATGTCGAAGGGCCGCGTCGTGAAGAGCGGCGGCAAGGATCTGGCGCTGGAGCTGGAAGCCTCCGGCTACGCCCAGTTCGAGGACGCGGCGTAAGGGAATTTGAGGGATGAACGTTGCTTTGGCCAAGACCGGGAGCGGCCGCGCGGTGAGCGATCTCTTCGCCAGCGCCGAAGGCCTGCTGCCGGGTTCGCCCGCGATCAAGGCGGCGCGCCGCCAGGCCTTTGAGACCTATGAACGTCTCGGCCTGCCGCATCGTCGGATCGAGGAATGGAAATACACCGACCTGCGCGCGCTGGTCGGCGAGGTGCTGCCGCTGGCGGCGAGCCCCGATGCTGGTGCGCTGTCGAAGGCGGCCGATGCGGTGAAAGCCCATGCCATTGCGGGCGCCCGCAAGCTGGTGCTGGTGGATGGCGTGTTCGCCGCCGATCTGTCCGACGTGAAGGCGATCGCCGCCGAGGCCAGCGTCAAAACGCTGCGCGAGACGCTGGAAAAGGATGCCGGCGATATCCTCACAACCAGCTCGACCGATGCCGTGATCTCGCTGAACGCGGCGCTGGCGACCGACGGCGTGGTGCTTGAGATCGCCGACGGCGCGCAATTGTCCGCGCCGATCCAGATCATCCATGTCGCGACTGCGGCTTCCGCCTCGGCCTACAGCCGTTCGCGGGTGCGGATCGGGAAGGGCGCTCGTGCCACCTTCATCGAAAGCTTCGTTGCGGCCGGCGCTAAAGCCTACCAGGTCAACGACGCCGTTATCGTCGAGATCGGCGACAACGCTGATGTCGCGCATATCCGCCTGATGGACGACGCGCCCGATGCGGTGAACATCACCTCGCAGTTCGTCACGGTCGGCGCCGACACCAAGCTGAACTTCTTCAACATGACGACCGGCGGCGCGGTCAGCCGTCTCCAGGGCTTTATCAAACTGGCGGGCGAGGGCAGCGAGCTCTCCATCAACGGCGTGAACCTGCTCAAGAAGACCGAGCATGGCGATCTGACGCTGGTCGTCGACCACGCCGTCCCCAACTGCACCAGCCGCGAGATCTTCCGCGCCGTGATCGACGATCGCGCCCATTCGGTGTTCCAGGGCCGCATCATCGTGCGTCCCGATGCGCAGAAGACCGACGGCAAGATGATGACCCGGGCGCTGCTGCTCTCTGACGAAGCCGAGGCCGACAACAAGCCCGAGCTCGAGATCTTTGCCGACGATGTCTCCTGCGGCCACGGCGCCACCGCCGGCGCGCTGGATGACACGCTGCTGTTTTATCTGCGTGCCCGCGGCCTGCCCGAGAAGGACGCCCAGGCGCTGCTGATCCAGGCCTTCGTTGGTGAAGCGATCGAGCAGATCGCCGATGACGATCTGCGCGAGCATGTGGTCGGCATGGCCGAACGCTGGCTGGAGCGCCGGTCATGAGCACGCATCCCGCAGTCAAGAACGGCGCCTACGACGTCGCGCGCGTGCGCCAGGACTTTCCGGCGCTCGCCATGCAGGTCTATGGCAAGCCGCTGGTCTATCTCGACAACGCAGCGTCGGCGCAGAAGCCTCTCGCCGTGCTCGACCGCATGACGCAGGCCTATACGAGCGAATACGCCAACGTGCATCGTGGCCTGCACTACCTCGCCAATGCCGCGACCGAAGCCTATGAGGGCGGCCGCACCAAGGTGGCACAGTTCCTCAATGCCCACCGCACCGAGGAGATCATCTTCACCCGCAATGCGACCGAGGCGATCAACCTGGTCGCGTCGTCCTGGGGCGAGCCGAACATCAAGGCTGGTGACGAGATCATCATCTCGATCATGGAGCACCATTCCAACATCGTGCCCTGGCACTTCCTCAGGGAACGCCACGGTGCCGTGATCAAATGGGCGCCGGTCGACGACGAAGGCAACTTTTTGATCGACGAGTTCGAGAAGCTCTTGAGCGCGAAGACCAAGCTGGTCGCGATCACGCAGATGTCGAACGCGCTCGGCACCATCGTGCCCGTCAAGGACGTCGTGAAGCTCGCCCATGCCCGCGGCATTCCCGTGCTGGTCGACGGCAGCCAGGGCGCCGTGCATCTCAATATCGACGTGCAGGACATCGACTGCGATTTCTATGTTTGCACTGGTCACAAGCTTTACGGCCCGACCGGCATCGGCGTGCTCTATGCCAAGTACGACCACCTCGTCGCGATGCGCCCCTACAATGGCGGCGGCGAGATGATCCGCGAGGTCTCCCAGAACGTCGTCACCTATGGCGATCCTCCGCACAAGTTCGAGGCTGGTACGCCGGCGATCGTCGAAGCTGTGGGGCTTGGTGCCGCCATCGATTACGTCAATTCGATCGGCAAGGAGCGCATCGCCGCACACGAGCACGATCTGCTGACTTACGCCCAGGACCGCCTGCGCGAGGTCAACTCGCTGCGGCTGATCGGCACCGCCCGGGGCAAGGGCCCGGTGATCTCCTTCGAGATGAAGGGGGCGCACGCCCATGACGTCGCCACCGTGATCGACCGCCAGGGCATCGCGGTGCGCGCCGGGACCCATTGCGTGATGCCGCTTTTAGAGCGGTTCAACGTCACCGCGACGTGCCGGGCGTCGTTCGGCATGTATAATACACGGGAAGAAGTGGACCATCTGGCACAGGCGCTGCTGAAAGCGCGGGATTTGTTCGCATGAGTGACACGGCCGAAATCAAAGCCAATCCGATGGAGACTCATTCGGCGCTGCCGCCGGAGGAGACCGAGCGTCTGTCGCGCGAGATCATCGCAGGGCTCAAGACGGTGTTCGATCCGGAAATTCCGGCCGACATCTACGAGCTCGGCCTGATCTACCGGGTCGAGATCAAGGACGATCGCTCCGTGGACGTGCAGATGACACTGACGACGCCGAACTGCCCGGCCGCCGGCGAATTGCCGACCATGGTCGAGAACGCGGTCGCCAGCGTCCCCGGCGTCGGCGTGGTCGACGTCAAGGTGGTCTGGGAGCCGGCTTGGACGCCGGAACGCATGAGTGACGAGGCCCGCCTCGTGCTCAACATGTGGTGAGTGTGGGTGAGGCAGGCGTTGCACTGAACTTGCTGGATTGAATTTCACATCCGAACGGACCACATAACCAATATGACCCAGGTAACATCAGCTCCCGTCAAGCCGAAGCGGCCCCGCCCGCAGGTCATGCGTCTCACAGACGCAGCGGCTGAGCGCATCAGTGAGCTGACCAAGCGCGCGGACTCCGAGATCGTCGGCCTGCGCGTCGGCGTGAAGAACGGCGGCTGCGCCGGCCAGTCCTACACGGTCGAATATGCCCACGACATCCGCCCGACCGACGAGGTCGTCGAGGACAAGGGCGTCAAGATCCTGGTCGATCCCAAGGCCGTGCTGTTCCTGCTCGGCACCGAGATGGACTACAAGACCGACAAGATGTCGGCCCAGTTCGTCTTCAACAACCCCAACCAGATTTCGGCTTGCGGCTGCGGCGAGTCCGTGGAGTTGAAGCCGGCCAAGGTTGACGGCTAGACCGTCTCTCGCCAAACACTCCGCTGTCGTCCTGGCGAACGCCAGGACCCATACCGCGTGACCTCTCGTGGCGGGGGGATGGCAGTACCAATCAATCTTACGACTCTAAGTCTTCGCAAAACTCCTCCCTGTGGTAATGGGTCCTGGCGTTCGCCAGGACGACCTTGCGGAGAGAGTTTGCCATGGACCGCGAATTCCTGATCGATCTGTTCGCCGATTTCGGCCCCGTCACCATCCGAAAAATGTTCTCCGGCCACGGCATCTCCGCCGACGGCACCAATTTCGCGCTGTCGCTGCGCGCGGGCCTCTACTTCCGTGCCGACGAGGTGACGATCCCGAGCTTCGAGGCCGAGGGTTCAAAGCCGTTCCAGTACCAGACCCGCGCCAAGACGGTGACCGTCAATTCCTACTGGCAATTGCCGGCACGGCTGTTCGACGATTCCGAGGAGCTTGCGCAATGGGCGAGGGCGGCGCTCGCCGCGGCCCAGCGCGCCAAGGTGAAAAAGCGGCCGAAGAAAGCGAAGAAGGTTGTCCCGAAGAAGCAATCCGCCAAGAAGCGGCCGGTCAAGAAAACGGTTCGTAGGGTGGGCAAAGCGAAGCCATAGCTCGAAGAGCGAGGCATCGCGTGCCCACCATCTTTCCACGATTGCCGCAGACGCGGTGGGCACGCTTCCGTCTCGCTCTTCGAGCGATGCCGGAATTTTTGCCCACCCTACGGCACTTCAGTCCGCGGCCTTGGTCAGGCCGACCCGCATATCCTTCGCCGTGAAGACGCAAGTGCCGTCGGCAAGCACACGGCCATCGGCAATTCCAAGCACCAGCTTGCCGCGCCGGACCATACGCATGGCAACCTCGTAGCGCACGGAGCGCGTCTGTGGGGTCACGGCTCCCGTCACCTCGACCTCGCCGACGCCGATAGCGCGGCCCTTGCCCGGTGAGCCCGACCACCCCAGCCAGTAGCCGACCATCTGCCACATCGCGTCCAGGCCGAGACTTCCCGGCATCATCGCATCGCCGCGATAGTGGCAGTCGAAGAACCAATGCTCCGGCGCAATATCCAGCTCGCCGATGATGTGGCCCTTGCCGAAATCGTCGCCGTCCAAGCTGATCTCGGTGATGCGGTCCATCATCAGCATGGGCGGCGCCGGCAATTGCGCATTGCCTGGGCCGAAGTAACCGCCTTCGCTCGATCTCAGCAGTTCGTCCTTGGTGTAGGACGGCTGCGGCTTGTGAAAATCGTGTGGGTTGGGCACGACGACAAGACCCTCGCGCGCGGTATGGCGCGATGAGGATGTCGGTCGTCTCAGGGTGATGTCAAGGGTGCGAGTGGCGGCTCGCGCCTCACGCCACCTGGCTGCGCGTCTCGCTGACGTATTCCGGATCGACTTCGCAGATCACGCGATTGCGGCCGTTGCGCTTCGCTGCATAGAGGCAGGCATCGGCGCGCTCGATCAGTGAATAGGTGTCGTCGCCCTGCTTGAGCATGGAGACGCCGACCGAGATGGTGACGCGGCCGAGAATCTCGCCGGTCGACTTCTTCTTCAATTCCTTCGCCATGACGGCGCGGCGGATGTGATCGGCGACCGTGAGCGCCTGGCGTAGCGCGGTGTTGGGCAGCACGACAGCGAATTCCTCGCCGCCATAGCGCGCGGTGATGTCCTGGCCCTTGATCGTCTGCTTCAGTGACAGGCCGACGAGCCGCAGCACCTGGTCGCCGGTGAGGTGGCCGTAGGAATCGTTGAACGATTTGAAATGGTCGATGTCGAACAGCAGCAGCGACAGCGGCTCGCCGCTGGCGAGCGCGTTCTGCACGGCCATGCCGATCATGCGGTCGAAATACTTGCGGTTGCCGAGCCCCGTGAGCGGATCGGTCAGGCTCTCGGCGCGGATCGCTTCGAGGCTCTGCTGGAGATTGCTGATCTCGCTCTTGGACAGCGTCAGCCGGTCCTCCAGCGCCTTGTTGGTCTCGCGCATCTCGTGCGTCGACTTGATCAGCGTCTCGACGATCGCCTTGACCTGCTCGGCGCCTTTGGCAGAGGACAGTTTTTTCGTGGCGCCCGACAGGCTCGCATCGTAGACGGCCGACATGCCGAGCGCTTCGCCCAGCAGCTTCATCACGTCGTCGATCTCGCCGATGACGCGCGCGCCGACCTTGTCGATGCGGTCGGTGGTCTTGATGTGGGAGAGATAGGTCTCGTAGATCTGCTCGAGATCGGCCTCGGTCAACTTGCCGTGGCGCGCCAGCGTCTCGTTGATGATCTTGTTGAGGGGGGCATTATATCCGGTCGCGTAGACGTACCAGATCTCGTAGTTGCGGGGAATCGCCGTTTGCCGGAGTGAGCGAATCTGGCCAAGGGCCACTTCGGCAAACGCCATCGTGCGTTCGTGTTCGTCGAGCGCCTTGACCACAGAACATTCCCCACAGCGATCGGTTTCACCCGATCGCAGCAATGCTTAAATTATGGTCTCAGACTAGAGGACGAGTGTGAACGACCCGTAAATTTACGGCCAGCGGCCGTTCACATATCACGCACCTGCGGGAGTGCGAACGGGTCGCAGCAGGAACGCGGGGAGGTGGGAGTGATCGCCGGGCTCGGTGTCGGCCGGACGCTGCGCGCGACGCGGCTCGGGACGGCCGATCGACGGCACGTTTGACGTATCGGCCTGCGGACGCGCGCGCTTGCGCGCATCGGAAGCATGCCGGTGCTCGTGGCTGCGCTGTTCGCGCGGCTCATGATTGCGCTCACGCGATTCCTGATGGCGCTCGCGCGGCTCCTGGCTTCGTTCACGCGGTTGCTCACGCGCTTCCTGGCTGCGCGCTTCACGCGGCTCGTGGGTGCGCTCGCGCGCCTCCTGATTGCGCTCGCGCGCCTCTTGGCCGCGCTCGCGATCGTGTCCGCGCGGTGATCTGCCGCGGCCGCCACGGGAGCGCTCCCGGCCGCCACGCCCTTCGCGCGGACGTTCGGATGCATCAGCACCTTCGCTGCGGATGTCGTAATCGCCTTCGGCGCGCGGAATGGTTTGGCCGATCAGCTTTTCGATGGCCGCCATCGACTTCTGGTCGAGCGGCGTCACCATCGAGATCGCGGTGCCGGTGCGGCCCGCGCGTCCCGTACGGCCGACGCGATGGACGTAGTCGTCGGGATGGTGGGGAACGTCGAAATTGAAGACGTGGCTGACCTCGGGAATGTCGAGGCCGCGGGCGGCGACGTCGGAGGCGACCAGCAGCGGAAGCTCGCCCTTGCGGAACTGCTCCAGCGCCGCCATGCGGGCCGGCTGATCCATGTCGCCGTGCAATGCGCCGACGCTGAAACCGTGCTTCTGCAGCGATTTGTGAACGATGGCGACTTCGCGCTTGCGATTGCAGAAGATGATCGCGTTCTTGAGATCCTTGGCCTCGCGCAGCAGGCGGCGGAGCAGTTCGCGCTTCTCGTGCGCCTCGCGCCCGGCGGGCACCTGGGACTGCGTGACGGTTACGGCGGTCGTCGCGGGCTTGGAGACTTCGACCTTCTGCGGGTTGTGCAGGAAGGTTTCGGTGATGCGCCGGATTTCCGGCGGCATGGTCGCGGTGAAGAACAGGGTCTGCCGCGTGAAGGGGACGAGCTTGCAGATGCGCTCGATGTCGGGGATGAAGCCCATGTCCAGCATGCGGTCGGCTTCGTCGATGACGAGCAGCTCGACGCCGGTGAGCAGCAGGCCGCCGCGCTCGGTGTGGTCGAGCAGGCGGCCGGGTGTTGCGATCAGCACATCGACGCCGCGCGTCAGCTTGGCGTCCTGGTCGCCGAACGAAACGCCGCCGATCAGCAGCGCGACGTTGAGCTTCTGGCCGGCGCCGTAGCGGTCAAAGTTCTCTTTGACTTGCGCTGCGAGCTCGCGGGTCGGCTCGAGGATCAGGGTGCGCGGCATGCGTGCCCGGGCGCGACCCTTTTCGAGGATGGTGAGCATCGGCAGCACGAAGGCCGCGGTCTTGCCGGTGCCGGTCTGGGCGATGCCGAGGACGTCCTTGCGGGCAAGGACGTGAGGGATCGCCTGTTCCTGGATGGGGGTGGGGGTGGTGTAACCTGTGGCCGCGACTGCGGCGAGGACTTTTTCGGATAGTCCGAGATTGGAAAAGGACATTGAGCCTCTGGTCGAAACCGCCGTTCGGAATCGAGGGTAATTAAGGCTGTCGCGTTCCACCCCGAAACGGCGCGCTCTCAAAGAAGCTGGGGGTGCTGACTCACGCGAACAAAGCGCCAAGCTCAGGAATCGCTTTTCGATACCGAGCCGCGTCGACCCGGAACATAGGGTGGAATCGGCCAAAGTCAATGGAGCAGCCGCGGGAAGGTCCTAAAAACCCTAAGGTTTTTGCTCAAATTGCGGGCGAGGCTGAGCTTTTCGGGCCTGGAATGGCTCTAGGCCGAGGCCGCCTGCTGGTTCCGGAAATCGCCCGGCGCCATGCCGAAAGCGGAGTTGAAGGCCCGGTAGAAGGTCGCCAGGCTCTCGAAGCCGGAGGCAAAAGCGATGTCGGCAATCAGCCGCTCAGGCGCATCGACCAGCAGTCGGCGGCTGTGGGTGAGGCGGGCCTCGGTCACGGTCTGGGAGAAGCTCCGCTCCGCCATTTCGAACAGCATGTGCATGTGGCGGACGGAGACGCCGAGCAGGTCCGCCACCATGGCGGGCGACAGTTCGGGGTTGGCCATGTGGCGCCCGATCAGCCGCCGCGCCAACGACAGCCGTCCGACCCGCAGTGCGTGCTGTCCGCGGCGGCTGTTGCGGTTGACGACGCCGCGCTCGATCAGCGCCAGTTGCGCCAGGGCCTGAACCTGCGGCGTGGCGTGATCCCCGGCGGCGGTGCCTTCGACGAGATCTGTGAAGCAGGACGTCACGAGCGGCGCCAGCGTGCCATCCGCAAAGGTCTTCGCGGTGAGGCCGCGCAATTGGCGCGCCGGCGCAGGCACGTGCGCTGCAGGGATCTTCAGGATGCGCAGGTGAAAGCCGGCATTGCCAAGCGGCGCGGTGCGGTAGGGCAGGTCGGTATAGCTCGTCGCGAAGCTGCCGCTGTCGATGGCAAAATCATCGCCGGGCAGGCCGCCGAACCAGCCGCCGCCGCCGAGCTGCTGATAGACGCAGATGCTGTCGCCCGGTGCGTCGGCAATGTCCGCCTCGCTCCGCTCGACGCGGTATGGGGAGGCCCGCAACTCGACGAGACCGGCATCCCCGACCTTGCGCAGTGAGAACTCGCCGAAGAAGTCCGCGCGCTGCTCGCGTTCAAGTTCAGCCGTGACGCCAAACAGTCCCTTGGAGCGCACCTCACGCCAATAGTCGAAGCGGTTCTGCGGTTCGACTTCGTCTGTACACCAGGAGTACACGGAAAACCTCGATGAGACAGGTATTGGCCAAACAGAGAGCAGATTCCAGCCGAACCCGCTAGTTAACATCATGCGGCAGGGTGACCCGGTCAACTCCTGGGGCGGTTTTTGAACCGCCGATATGCCTCGGCCGACTATCCATCAGCGGCGGCAGGAACCGCAAACCTCTCCTGCAACGGGATAACCTTCGATGATGCGACCGCTTTTCAGAATCCTGGCGTCACTCGGCGTTGCCGCGGGCCTGCTGTCGTCAGCGGTCCCCGCAGAGGCCGCAAAGCGCGTGGCCCTCGTCATCGGGAACAATGACTACCGGAACGTGCCAAAGCTGCTGAAGGCGGTGAACGACGCCCGCACCATGGGCGATACGCTGCGCCAGCTCGGCTTTGCCGTGATGGTCGCCGAGAACCAGAGCCGGCAAGCATTCTCCGAGACGCTGCTCGCCTTCGACAAGGCGATCGAGCCCGGCGACACCGCGTTCTTTTTCTACGCCGGCCACGGCTTCGAGATCGCGGGCCAGAACTACCTGCTGCCGACCGACGTGCCGGCGGCGACTGAAGGTCAGGAGGAGCTGGTGCGCGATTCCTCCATCCTCGCCGACCGCATCGTCGAGCGCTTGCAGAACAAGAAGGCGCGCACCTCGATCCTGGTGTTCGATGCCTGCCGCAACAATCCGTTCGAGCGTTCCGGCACGCGCGCGGTCGCCGGTAGCGGCGGACTTGCGCCGATGGTGCAACTGCCAGAAGGTGTGTTCTCGGTATTTTCGGCAGGTCCGCGCCAGACCGCGCTCGATCGTCTCTCCAACGACGACGCCAATCCCAATTCGGTGTTCACGCGCACCTTCGCCAAGGAGCTGCTGCAGCCCGGCATCAACCTCGTGCAGGTGGCGCAGCACACCCGCCGGACGGTCAGCGAACTGGCCGACACCGTGAAGCACAAGCAGGTGCCTGTCTATTTCGACCAGATGGTCGACGACGTGTTCTTGACCGGGACGGCCAAGCCGGCATCTGACAAGGTTGCATCGGATTCGTCGGCGCCGAATCCCAACGCGCGGCCGGCCGATGCACCGATGAAGGTCGCAGCCCTGCCGCCGGTTGCGCCGTTGAAGGTGCCGAAGGAAGAATCCCTCAATGCGCCGATCGCGATGTTCTCGCGCCACAATGGCGGCTGGACCGTCGTGTTCTCGATCGCCGACCCCACGCTCGGCATCTCCTGGCGCATGGGCGAGAGCGGGGACTTCCGCGAGACCGGTTTCCTCGACACACTGGATTCGCGCACGCGCAAGCGCATGCCCAATCCCTCGATCGAGCTTCCCTCCGACGCGCCGGCCGCCACAATCCAGGTGCGCTATGTCGACGCCTCCGGCGAGATGCAGGGGCCGTTCCCGATCAAGTTCGACCCCGAAGCCGCGCTGATCCGCGACCAGCGCAAGATCCTCGACATGACCGCCAATAGCTGGCTGTCGTTCCGCCAGTTCAACGGGCTGCTGGTCTACTACACCCATCTGGTGTCGTATCGGTGCGCGATCCGCGAGGTGAAGATCGGCATCGACAGCGCGGTTCCCAACCAGGTCCTCGCCATGCCGCCCTGCGACATGCGCGACCCGACCGCGGTCTCCGCTGGCATGCCGCTCTACGCGAAGCTCAACCCGGCGACGCAGTTCATCTCGGTCGAGCTGACCTACCGCGACGGCAGCGTCTCCGAGATCAAGAGCTTTCGCACGGCGAACCGCAGCAATAATTGATCTCGTGCCGTTGCGCGGGGATGACGGATCGACTGTGCTGCGCGCTGCATAAACTCGCGCTACAATCCCGGCCGAAGATCAATCCAAAGGCCGGATCATGGATGCAACCTCCCCAGGACAGCCTTTAAGTCGCGCCAAAAGAGTCCGCTGTTGCATCGTCGGCGGCGGGCCCGCCGGCATGATGCTCGGCTATCTCCTGGGACGCGCCGGCGTCGACGTCGTGGTGCTGGAGAAGCACGCCGACTTCTTCCGCGACTTTCGCGGCGACACCGTGCATCCCTCGACGCTTCAGGTGATGGACGAGCTCGGCCTGATCGACGGTTTCCTCAAGCTGCCGCATCAACGCCTGCAGAAGATGGACGGCATGTTCGGCGGCACACCCGTGCGGATCGCCGATCTCGCCCGGCTCGACACGAAATACCCTTTTATAGCCTTCATGCCGCAATGGGATTTTCTGAATTTTCTGCGCGAGGCCGGCCAGCGCTTTACCTCGCTCAAGGTCATGATGAGCACGGAGGCGACCGACCTGATCCGCCGCGGTGACGCGATCGCCGGCGTGCGTGCCAATACGCCAGATGGTCCCATCGACATCGAAGCCGATCTGACCATCGCCTGCGACGGTCGTCATTCGACGGTGCGCGCGCGGGCAGGCCTCGTCGTCGAGGAGATCGGCGCGCCGATGGACGTGCTGTGGTTTCGCGCTGCCCGCAAGGCCAATGAGACCGAGAACGTGTTTGCCCGCGTCGAACCGGGCAAGATGATGATCACCTTCGATCGCGGCGACTATTGGCAATGCGCTTACGTCATCGCCAAGGGACAGTTTGAGTCAGTCAAGGCGAGGGGGCTTCAGGCGCTGCTCGACGACATCGTCCGCATGGCGCCGATCCTCAAGACCGGAATTGCCGACGTCAAGAGCTGGGACGACGTCAAGCTGCTGACCGTTGCGATCAATCGCCTCGCGCGCTGGACGCGGCCGGGGCTGTTGTGCATCGGCGACGCCGCGCATGCGATGTCGCCGGTCGGCGGTGTCGGCGTCAATCTCGCCGTGCAGGATGCGGTGGCGACGGCCAATCTGCTGGCGGCCAAGATAAGGATCGGCTGTCCGTCCGAGGAGGAGCTCGACGCCGTGCGCCGGCGCCGAGAATTCCCCGTGAAGATGACGCAGCGCATGCAGATCGTCGTGCAGAACAACATCATCAGCGGCGCGCTTGCCTCAGGCAATCAACCGCTGAAGGTTCCGCTTGTCGTGCGGCTGCTCACGGCGCTACCCTGGCTGCAGGGAATTCCCGCGCGCTTCATCGCACTTGGCGTGCGGCCGGAACACGTGCATTCCCCGGTCGTCAAGGCGATGTGAGAGTTCGGCAGTGCGAGCGCGATCGACCGGCCGAGAGAGCAGGCAAGGATGTGAGGGGCGTCGGTGGGATATATCATCGAATGGATTTTGGAAGGACAGTCGGCGCCATATCGCGAGACCTTTGCCGACGCACCTAGCGCTTGGGATGCCATCAGTCACTTCCAGCGCGATGGTTACTGGGACTGCAAGATAACCGATCTCGATGGCAGACCTGTAAGCGACGCAGAGTTCTATGAAGCTTTGCTCCCGTACCGGCGCAAATAGGAGGAGGCTCATGCGCGCACCCCAGCCGCAATTTGGTAAGGATAACGGCGCGTTAAAGTGCGCGCCGATCGTTGCCTGCGTGCAACAGCGCATGGGGATTCGAAGCGCGCCGCGCGTCGATCCCGCGGCTTAACTTTGTTGATTCAAATTTGAGTAAGAACTGTCTGTGAGCGTGCGCCCATCAAAGAAACGGGGTGTACCATGCGTTCCAAGTTGATTGCCGCCTTCGCCTGCACGACCGCGCTCGTCGCGAGCGGTGCTGCTTCCGCCGCCGACCTTGGCGCGCGGCCCTACACGAAGGCGCCGATCTACGCCGAGCCGCTTTTCAACTGGACAGGCTTCTATGTCGGCGGTCATGTCGGCGGCGCCTGGACCAATCAGCAGTGGATCAACAGCGCCAACACCACGGCGTTCGGCGATCTCGCGCCGGGGCAGGGCTTTCGTCAGCGCGGCGCGGGCGTCCTGGGCGGCGCGCAGATCGGCTACAACTGGCAGGCCAGCCAGTTCGTGTTCGGTCTTGAAGGCACCATTTCCGGCCTGAGCAATTCCGGCACCGTCAACAACACGGTGTTCGGTGTCGGTCTCGACGACCAGTTTAGCTGGCGCACCAACGTGCTCGCGACGATCGTCGGCCGCGCCGGCGTCGCCGTGAACAACAACCTGTTCTACGCCAAGGGCGGCTACGCCGGTGCGAACAACCGTCTCTCCGTCGTCGACAACGTCGCTAACCCGTCAACCGGCTCGGGCGGTCAGACGCACTGGGCCAATGGCTGGACCGTCGGCGCCGGCTGGGAATACGGCATCACCCCGAACTGGATCGTCGGCCTCGAATACAACTACGCGTCCTTCACGAGCCAGAGCTATCAGCTCGCGGGCACCGCGGCCGGCACCTACACGTTCGACGCAAAGCCCCGCGACATGCAGTGGGCCGTGGTTCGCGCGAGCTACAAGTTCGGCAACCCCGTCGTCGCGCGCTACTGATATTTTCGAAGCTGCCGATATTCTCGAAGAAGTCTGGTCACTGCCAACAACTGAAGGCCCCGGCATCGTCCGGGGCCTTTTCTTTGTCGGTGTGGATCCTCACGCCATCACGGAAAATCCGCCATCGACCGGGATCGCGGTGCCCGTGACGAAGTTCGAGGCCGGCGAGGCCAGGAACACCGCAATGCCGGCGAAATCGTCGATGTGGCCCCAGCGGCCGGCGGGCGTGCGCGCGAGGACGCGCTCGTGCAGGCCCGTGACCTCCTTGCGCGCCCCGCGGGTGAGGTCGGTGTCGATCCAGCCCGGCAAAATGGCGTTGACCTGGATGTTGTCGGGCGCCCAGGCATTGGCGCAGGCGCGGGTGTACTGCACGATGCCGCCCTTGCTTGCCGCATAGGCGGTGGCGAAGCTCGCGCCGAAGATCGACATCATCGAGCCGATATTGATCACCTTGCCGTTGCCCGACGCCTTCAGCGCCGGATAGGCCAGCTTCGAACACACGAAGGCGCTGGTGAGGTTGGTATCGATCACCTTGTTCCACTCGTCGAGCTCGAGCTCGTGCGGCGGCTTGCGGATGCTCATGCCGGCGTTGTTGATGAGGATGTCGATACGGCCGAGTTCCTTCACGACGCGATCCACCATCGCGGCGACCGCCGCCTTGTCGGTGACGTCGGTGGTCACCGCGATCGCCTTGACACCGCGCTGCCTGAGGTCCGCCACAGCCGCTGCCGATTTGGCTTCATTGCGCCCGACCACGGCGATATCGGCACCGGCGTCGGCGAGCCCGTGGGCCATGCCGAGCCCGATGCCGCCATTGCCGCCGGTGACGACCGCAACCTTGCCGCGGAGATCGAATGGACTGGATGTCATGCTGTCATTCCTTTTCTTAAGTCGTTGCTTGCCAGATCAGCACCAGTCCGAAACCGGCCATGGCGGCGCCATAGCCGGCCCATTGCAGTTGCGCGATCATGAAGCTCGATCGAGGCCAGGGAAACGTCCCCGTGCCTTGTCCGATCCAGAGCAAGCCGATGGCGAGCGCGAACAAGCCTGCGATCAGCAGAAATCTGCGCATGTGTCCCTCCCATGGTCTGCTTTGTCGCGGTGCAGCATCGCCACGCCTTCGTGGCTGGCCGTGTCGCGAAAACCTGGAGCGCAGACTAGCCGTAGCTTCGGTTTGGATACAATGGCCGGGGAAGCAGGAGCGTGCTCACGTCGATGCGAAAGACCGTCTTGCGCGCCGTGTTGGTCGGTGGGCTGGCTGGCGCGCTGATCCTGGCCTATGCGGCCGTGCCGCGCCGGGCCGATCTGCGCGCCTTCGATCCCGCCGGCATGGCGCGGCTCGAGACAGCGATGTGGCGCGACTATTACGACAAGCGCTATGGCGCGCTGTTCTACCACCTCTATGAATCGACGCGGACCCAGTTCGGCTTCTCGCCGCTCAGGAGCCTGCACATCGCGTTTGCCGCGGCCAATGCCGCGCAGTTATTCCAGCCGACACGATCGCGTGCTGAAGCCGATGCGGCCTTGCCGCCGCTGATCGTCTATTACTGGGATCTCGCGTCCGCTGCGCCAGTGGGTTTCGACGTCGAGGAGGCCGCGCGCCTCGAACTCGACTGGTGGCAGGCCCGACGCGAGGCGATCGCTCCGCAGACCTATGGGCTGACCATCGCGCGCGTCACTTCGCTGACCTATGGCAAGAGCGCCGATGATGAAGGCATCAAGCAGTTCGGCACGCTGCGCGCGGAGGCCATGGCGCTTCGCGATGCAAGGGGCTCTGCGATTACCGACGCCGATTGGGCCGACATCGAGGCAATGCTCGGCAAGGCCTATCAGGCGCTGAAGGAGAGTGTCCGCAACCGAGCCTCATAACGAAAAAGCCCCGGACGATGCCGGGGCTTTTGACGTTTGAGATCGAGGTCGGATCAGTACTTCGCGACGACCGGACCGCCCCAGTTGAAGCGATAAACCAGCTCGGTCTTCGCCGTGTAGACGATCGGCTTACGCGAGTCGGTATCGAGGCCGCCGTTCAGGAGGCCCGGACCTGCGCAGATCGAACCAGCCGTGGCGCAGAACGGGACCGAGTCCTTGCGGTTGTACCAGGCTGCGCGGCCTTCGGTCTTGATGAAGAGACCCGGCAGCCAATCGAACGCGTATTCCACACCAGACCCGAGGAAGAGGCCATCAAATGTCTGGCCCGGCAGCGCAACGCCGGTCACCGTCGAAGGCAGGAAGGCGGTGTTGAAGTTCTGCTGCTTGAAGTGGGCTTGCGTGTAACCGCCGCTGAAGTAGGTCAGGAAGTTCGGGTTCACGACGTAACCGACGCGGCCGCCGACGGCCCAGCTCCAGTCGTTGGTCAGCCGGCCGATCGCGGCGTCGCCGACGCCAAAGATGCGGGCCATGCCGTCGCCCTTGATGTCGGACCAAGTGCCGTCAGCGAAGGCGCCAACCACCCAGCGGTTCGAGAATTGGTAATCGCAACCGCCGCCCACCGTGGCCAGCCAACCGTCACCGCCCGCTGTTGCGTTGTCGATGGTGGCGACGCCAGCAACCCGCTCGTCATGATTGACGCGGAACAGTCCGTAGCCGCCGCCGCCGCTGATCCAGCAACCGGTCCACGAGGCCGCGGGAGCCGGCGGGGGAGCCTTGGCATAGGTGCGCGGAGCCATATCAGCGGCAAAAGCCGATCCGGTCATCGCCGCAGCCGCGGTCAAAGCGAGCAAAATCTTTTTCATATCGAAATCCCCAACCTTGGTTCGTCTATGGCGCGAGCGCACCGATTCCGTGTCAACTGATGCCCAGATCATAGACGGTCTCGGCGGAAATGCTGTTGCCGGGCGGGCACAGTGAGCGGAAAACGCTCCGCAGTTGTACGGAGGACACACTTTCCCGCGCCCCGCGGTGGGACGGCATTATGATTTGATTTCAATGGATTAGACGGGGCGACCTGCTTTCGGCGCCGCCGCCCTGTCTCACACGTCCAGCATTTCTTCGCTGGCGAACTCGGCCTTGTCCGAAATGAAGGCAAAGCGTGCCTCGGCCTTGGTGCCCATCAACCGCTCCACCGAATCGGCCGTGGTGTCACGGTCATCGGCGAGCAGCACCACCTTCAGCAGCGTGCGCCGCGCCGGGTCCATGGTAGTTTCCTTCAATTGCGCCGGCATCATCTCGCCGAGGCCTTTGAAGCGGTTCACCTCGACCTTGGCGTTGGCATTGAACTCGCTCTTGATCAGCGCCTCCTTGTGCGCGTCGTCGCGGGCGTAGACCGATTTGGAGCCGTGGGTGAGCTTGTAGAGCGGCGGCACCGCCAGGAAGAGGTGACCCTGGTCGATCAGCGGCCGCATCTGCTGATAAAAGAAGGTGATCAGCAACGAAGCGATGTGGGCGCCGTCGACGTCAGCGTCGGTCATGATGATGATGCGCTGGTAGCGCAGATCCTCTTCGCGATACTGCGCGAGCATGCCGCACCCAATCGCCTGCACAAGATCGCTGAGCTGGGCGTTCGCCGCCAGCTTGTCCTTGCCGGCGGAGGCGACGTTGAGGATCTTGCCGCGCAGGGGCAGCACGGCCTGGGTCTTGCGATCGCGCGCCTGTTTTGCGCTGCCGCCTGCCGAGTCACCCTCCACGATGAAGAGTTCTGAGCCTTCGGTGCCGGCGTCGCTGCAGTCGGCGAGCTTGCCGGGCAGGCGGAGTTTTTTGCCCGCGGTTTTCCGCGCGGTTTCCTTTTCCTGGCGTCGGCGCAGGCGCTCTTCGGCGCGATCGACCACGAAATCGAGCAGCCGGTTCGCCATGTTCGGATTGCCGGACAGCCAATGGTCGAACGGATCCTTCATCGCCTGCTCGACAATGCGCTGCGCTTCGGCAGTGGCGAGGCGGTCCTTGGTCTGGCCCTGGAATTCAGGCTCGCGCACGAACACAGAGAGCATCACGGCCGCGCCCACCATCACGTCCTCAGACGTGACGGAGGCCGCGCGCTTGCCCTGGCCGACACGCTCGGCGTGATCCTTCAGGCCGCGCAGCAGCGCGCTGCGCAGGCCGGATTCATGGGTGCCGCCATCGGGCGTCGGCACGGTGTTGGTGTAGGAAGACAGGAAGCCGTCGGCATCCGCGGTCCACGCCACGGCCCATTCGCAGGCGCCATGCGCGCCGTTGCGGCCCGACTTGCCGGAGAAGATGTCGGGATGCACCAGCGTGTCGGCGTGGATCGCGGCGGCCAGATAATCCTTCAGGCCGCCAGGGAAGTGGAAGGTCGCTTCCGCCGGCACGTCCTCGACGCCCTTGAGAAGCTCGGGCGCGCAATTCCAGCGGATCTCGACGCCGCCGAACAGATAGGCCTTGGAGCGCGTCATCTTGAACAGACGCTGCGGCTTGAACGCGGCCTTGGCGCCGAAGATGTCGGTATCGGGCTTGAAGCGTACGCGCGTGCCGCGGCGGTTGTTGATCTTGCCGAGATCCTCGAGCTTGCCCTTGGGATGGCCGCGCTCGAAGGTCATGCGATAGAGTTTTTGGCTGCGCGCGACCTCGACCTCGAGCAATGAGGAGAGGGCGTTCACGACGGAGATGCCGACGCCATGCAGGCCGCCCGAGGTCTCGTACACCTTGCTGTCGAACTTGCCGCCTGAATGCAGCGTGCACATGATGACTTCGAGCGCCGACTTCTTTGGAAACTTCGGGTGCGGATCAATCGGAATGCCGCGGCCGTTGTCGGTGACGGTGAGGAACCCGTCCGCGCTGAGTTCCACCCCGATGAAGGTCGCATGCCCCGCCAGCGCCTCGTCCATCGAGTTGTCGATCACTTCGGCAAAGAGGTGATGCAGCGCCTTCTCGTCGGTGCCGCCGATATACATCCCGGGACGGCGGCGCACCGGTTCCAGACCCTCGAGTACCTCGATGTCGGCAGCCGTGTAGTCGGCCTCGCCGCCGGTTCCACGCGAGGCTACTTTGACCGGCGCGCGCGGCTTCGGCTCCGCCCCCTCGAAAAGGTCGGTGTCTTTTGATTTTGCAGGTTTTTTCAATGGTTTGGACATTTATCTTGATGTAGCTGGAGCAGCGCCGCGGCGGCGAATCGATTGGGCCGACTATGCCATGGATGGGCTGAAAAGGTGACCGTCGCGGGCCGGAGAGGCGCGTCGTTGCCGGTCAATCCCGGCGATTTTACGCACAATGGGTCCAATATCCCGGCAATGTGACGCTGTGGCCGGGGCGAAGCCGCCCGTTGCCGGGCTTTGTGACTTGAAGTCACGCAAGGGGCTGGCTTACCAGTTTTGGTCGGTTGACCAAGACAAGCGGTCGACGACGCGGCGGGGGCTGCGGTTCGGACACATTGCGGGGCAGGGAAGGCTTTTTCGCAGATGGAGCAGTATGCGCACGCGCTGGCTGAATTCGTGCGCGAGCATCAGGCCTGGGCGGCACCGATTGTGTTCCTGCTGGCATTCGGTGAATCGCTCGCCTTCATTTCGCTGCTCATCCCGGCCTGGGGTGCGCTCGTTGCGATCGGCGCGCTGATCGGCGTCAGCGGCATCAGCTTCTATCCGATCTGGATCGCCGGCGGCATTGGCGCCGCGCTCGGCGACTGGGTCTCCTACTGGTTCGGCTTCCGCTACAAGGAGCACGTCGCGCAGATGTGGCCGCTCTCGCGCTATCCGGAGCTATTGCCGCGCGGCGAGGCCTTCGTCAGAAGCTGGGGCGTACCGAGCATCTTCATCGGCCGCTTCTTCGGCCCCTTGCGCGCCTCGGTGCCGCTCGCCGCCGGCATTTTCGAGATGCCCTATTGGAGCTTTCAGACCGCCAATTTCATCTCGGCGCTGGTGTGGTCGGCAGCGCTGCTCTTGTTCGGCGACGTCATGGCCAAGATCATGGAATGGATCTGGCGCCTGTTCTGACCGGGCAGGCACGCTGCCCGGTCAGAGCCTGCAGAGCTTCTACAGCGACGCGTTCCAGATCGACGGGATCCAGCGATAACCATTGCCGTCCTTCTCGACGCGTACGAGGCCGGGGAAGGCGGCGTGAAAAGCCTGGATCGGCATCTTCTCGGCGATTGCCATGTCGTAGAGCTTGCGCCGCGTCGCTTGTGCCAGCGGCTTGTCGACGTCGGAGGCGATGTTCCACTCTGGATGCTTGACGAACAGGAACGCCGCGCCGGCGGTGATGTCGACCTGCACCAGCACCTTCTCCGAGCCGGACGCGACCACGAACGAGTTGTGACCCGGTGTATGACCGGGGCTCGCGACTGAGGTGATGCCCGGCGCGACCTCCTTGCCGCTCTCATATTGTGTCACCTTGCGGCCGAGCGCGTCGAACACGCGGCGGATGTTCTTGAAGTTGTTTTCGAGGATGGGATTGCCCATTCCCTTGCTCATCTCGCCGTCGTCCATCCAGAACTTCCATTCCACCGCCGGCACCATGATCTCGGCATTGGGGAAGGCCGGCTTGTTCTCGGCCGCGAGTAACCCGTTGATGTGGTCGCCGTGGAAGTGCGAGATGATGACGGTGTCGACCGCCGCGCGGTCGATGCTGGCCGCCGCAAGGTTGTTGTGGAACTGGCCGACCTTGCCCTTGGTCTGCACGAACTGGTCCGGTCCCAGGCCAGTGTCGATCACGACGAGTTTCGGCCCGGTATTGACGACGACCGGGTTGAAGGTGTGCGTGACCTTGTCGGTCGGCAGATGGTTCTCTGCAAAGATCTTGTTGATCTCGTCCTTGGTGGCGCCGGCCGCATAATTGTCGGCGAGGTTGACGGTGGCGACGCCGTCGCAGACCACCGTGACCTGATGGGTGCCGACATTGTAGCGGTAGAAGCTCGCATTCTGCTTCTCGGCCAGGGGCGCGGCGGCGTAAGCGGGCGGCACCTTCGCGAAGGGCAAATCCGTGAAAGGCAGGAGCGCCGAGGCGGCGGCGCCGGCTAGCGTGGCACGACGGGTGATCTCGGTCATGGCGGGGTCCTGAGACGTTGTTGCGCTGAAGGCACGGACTGGAGCTTTGGCGGCGTCAGTCCCTCTCCGGAACCCCCTTTGCGAAAGGAAATTCCGCTGCAACCTCCAATTTAGCCCGCATCTTGCGGAAGACCATGCTGCTGTCGTGTCGCAGCAATTTTGGCTTGACCGCGGAACCCGCCGGCGTTATAGCCGCGCGCCATGATCAACGCCGCGACCATTTTGTTCGCCCGTCGCCGCCGCCGCAGTTTTGCGGTTTGGGCGGTCGATCGCGTTTGAGATCATCGTCTTTGCCGCTGGACTCGATCCGCGGCATTCTCTCTCCTGTCAGCGCGATCTGATCCGGCGGCCCCCAACAGGAGGCCGAGCAGGAGACCACGATGTACACGCCACCCTTTTTCAAGCAGGACCGCGCCGCGAGCCTCGCCTTTGCCGAGGCACGCGGTTTCGGCACCTTCTGCGCCTTCGACGGCAACAAGCCGGCCGCCTCCGCGCTGCCGTTCTATCTGACCTATGCCGCCGACGGCACGCCGCAGGCCGCCTTTCATGTCGCCCGTCACAATCCGCTGGTAAAGCTGGCGGACGGCGCGACCTCCTGGCTGCTCGCGGTCAACGGTCCGGATGCCTATGTCTCGCCGGACTGGTACGTCTCGCCCGATCAGGTGCCGACCTGGCTCTATCAGGCGGTGCATCTGAGCGGATCGGTGCGTGCGTTGTCGGACGATGAGCTGACGGTGCAGATCGACACGCTCAGCGCCAAGTTCGAGGACCGGCTGTTACCGAAAAAGCCCTGGACGTCGGCGAAGATGACGGCCGGGCGGCTGCAAGCCCTGAAGAAGGGGATCGTGGCCCTGCTCATGACGGTGGAAGAAGTCGAAGGAAGCTTCAAGTTCAGCCAGCACAAATCCGAGGCCGATTACGCCGAAATCGCCGGCGCGCTGGCGTCGCAGACTGATCCCGGCTCGCAGGCGATTGCGGGCCTGATGCGGCAGGCGCGGCCCGACGCGTTTGCAGGTGAAACCAACAAGCTCGAAAGGAGCGTACCATGAGCCTCACCGACACCAAGCAGGCGCCCACCGCCGGGGCCACGACAAAGCCCTCAGTGTTCGTCGATGGCGGCTCCGGCACCACCGGGCTCGGCATCAACGAGCGGCTGCGGCTCTCGAACGACGTCGTGGTCAAGACGATCCCCGACGACAAGCGCAAGGATCCCGCGGCAAAGAAGGCGCTGATGGCGGAGGTCGATCTCGTGATCCTCTGCCTGCCGGACGATGCGGCGAAAGAAACCGTCGCGCTGATCGACAGCATGGGCGCTGCGGGTCCAAAGGTGCTGGACGCCTCGACCGCGTACCGTGTCGCGCCCGACTGGGCCTATGGTTTTGCCGAGCTCGCGCCCGACCAGGCCGACAAGATCAAGGCCGCGAAAAAGGTCTCCAATCCCGGCTGCTATCCGACCGGCGCGATCGCGCTGCTGCGGCCGATCGTCGATGCCGGCTTGTTGCCGCCGGACTATCCCGTCACTGTCAATGCGGTGAGCGGCTATTCGGGTGGCGGCAAGTCGATGATCGCGAGCTTTGAGGATGGCAGCGCGCCGTCCTTCGAGCTCTACGGCCTCGGCTTCGAGCACAAGCATCTGCCGGAGATGCAGCTCTATTCGAAGCTGACCCGGCGGCCCATCTTCATTCCCTCCGTCGGCAATTACCGGCAGGGCATGCTGGTCTCGGTACCGCTCCAACTCGACGCGCTGCCGGGCAAGCCCAGCGGCGCCGATCTGCAGGCCGCGCTCGCCAAGCACTACGCGGGATCGAAATACGTCTCGGTGATGCCGCTCCAGAACGAGGCGAGCAAGACCGGCCGACTCGAGCCGGAAGCGCTCAACGAGACGAATCAGCTCGAGCTCTACGTCTTCGCCAGTGACAAGTACCACCAGGCAGTGCTGGTCGCGCGGCTCGACAATCTCGGCAAGGGTGCATCGGGTGCTGCCGTGCAGAACATGCATCTTATGCTGGGGCTGCCGGAGAAGTAGGGCTGTGTCGTGCCCCGGACGCAGCGCAGCGCATCTTCAGCGCTGCGCTGCTGAGCCGGGGCCCAGTCAGGTCGCCAAGGAGTTCAGTTCCTCTGTCAGATCACGCCAAGTTGGGTTGAGCTTCTCGATCAGCGTCAGCTTCCAGGCGCGCCGCCAACGCTTTAACGAATGCTCGCGGGCCCGTGCTTCGAGGATGGATTCGTACGTTTCGAAATAGACTAGCAAGGTCACCCCGTATTGCCGGGTGAACCCGGGGATGAGCTTCGCCTTATGTTCGGCAATTCGCCGGACGAGATCGTTGGTGACGCCGACATAGAGCGTCCCGTTTCGCTTGCTCGCTAGGATGTAGACGAAGAAGCATGTCTGCATGGAACTGTCGTCGGCTGCCCCTTACCGCCTAAAGTTGCAGATTTCGGCGGTGCTGCCAACGCTTTCTGGGTCCCGGCTCAGCGGCGCGTCACTTCGTGCCGCACCGCGTCCGGGACACGATATCTGTCTTTGATCCGATCCTGTAGGGTGGGCAAAGGTGCAAAGCGCCGTGCCCACCGCTTCTGCAGAAGCACACGCGGTGGGCACGCTTCCGCTTTGCCCACCCTACGAAGCCAGGCTCCTGTGCGGATGATGTCAGCCGAACGCAATCTTCAAACCCTGCTGCAACACATGCAGCCCGAGATGCAGGACGGCGTCTTTGTCTTCGCCACGTTACCTGATGACGAAAAGATCGCCGACACGATCAACCCGCTGCTGACCTTCCGCGAGCGCGAGGGCACGACGCTCGTCCTCCGGCGCGATGACGCCGACAGCATCGGCCTGTCCTGGCAATTCGCCTCGCGCCTGATCACGCTGAACGTCCATTCCGCGCTCGACGCGGTCGGCTTCCTCGCGGCGGTCACGGCGCGGCTGGCGGATGCCGGCATCAGCGTCAATGCCGTGTCGGCGTTCCATCACGATCATCTGTTCGTGCCGGTCGAGAAGGCCGATGAGGCGCTCGCGCTCCTGCGGGACATGTCGTGCCGGGCAGGGTCGTAGCCCGGGTGAGCGCAGCGATACCCGGGTCAAGCGTCCCGCATGTCGCTTGCGCTCATGCGGGCTACGCGTCCCGCATCACGTCGACGAAAACATCTCGACGAACGCCCTGATCGTGCCGGACACCTTGTCCTCGGAGACGTGCCAGGCCGCACCGTCGTCGGCGGCGTAGAAATCGCTGGCATTCGAGCCTGCCCATCGGAACACCTCGAACGATGGCCAGTAGAAGATGTCGGAAATATCCGAGTTGTTCACGACTTCATGGGCGACCAGCCGCATGGTGCTCTTGGACAGGCAATCGGCCTGGACCACCGACTCGAATTCGAACGAGGCCTGCAGCGGCACCGGAGAGACCGTGACGACGATCTTGATGCCGGGGGCGGTCTGCCGGATAAAGTCGATGAGATAGCGGACGTTGTCGACGTTCTCCTGCACGCTCGTCGTCCGGAACAGATATTTCTCTGCCAGCGCCCTGGAATTCAGTGCCGACGGCCGCGGCAGGACGAACGCGCCGGTTGCCCTGTCGAAGAAGGCGGGCGCAACGCCCAGCGTCAGGATGAAGACATCGCTCTTCCTGATGGCCTCGAGCGTGGTTTCCTTGCTCCAGCCCGGCGGCAGCAGCTCGACGAACCTGCGCAGGATGCCGTCGTCGATCGGAGCGTCGCGCAGCCAGTCGACGAACACCTTGTTGGCGTAGGTCGAATTGACGTATTCCGAGATCTCCATGTGCTGGCTGGCGTAGCCATTGTCGCTCAGGTTCTTCGACAGGTTCCTGGCGAAGCACGATCCCATGGTGAAGAAGCGGGTCGTCTTCGCGATGAATTTCGGCGCGCCGTTCAGGTTCACGGCGATGTGGTTGCGGATCAGCTTGCCGAGATCGCCGGTGAAGTCGGTGGTTTCAGGGTAACGGCCGACCTTCCTCGCGTCGGCCGCCCCGGACGACTTTCCGGTTTGCGACTTTGCGGACCGCAGCGTCTCCCAGTTTGCCTCGGTGCCGAAGCGCGCAGGGTCCAGCGCAATCGCCTTTTCGAGGCTCGTGATCGCCTCCTCGAAGGCATTGCACCGGACCAGAACTTCGCTCAGATGAAAATAGTCGTCGGCGCGGTTCGACGCGCGCGCCAGCTTGCGAAACAGATCGATGGCCCTGACATTGGGCCCGATATTGCTGCACCTGAGCGCCGCGCCCCGGATCAGGTTGAGATTGTCTTCCGTCGGATTGTTGAAGATGTCGGGGTGATCGTCCAGGATCGACAGCAGCAGGTCGCGCGCCTCGGCGTGCTTCTTGTGGGTGCCGTCCTCGATCAGATGCGCGTAGATGAAGCGCGCGTTGACGTCCTTGCTGTCGAGCTGAAGCAGCTTCCGAAACGTCAGTTGGGCGCTGATGTAGTCCTTGTCCTCGATGTATTTGTTGCCGAGGTCCCTGAGCTGACCGGTCACGGCCTCAAACTGGGTGGGAGCGGCGGGTTTTGTGGTCTTGGACAAGATGCACCCTTGATTTTCCGACGGCAGATACAGCCAGGCACAGACGCAGGTACACGCACGGGTACGAAGACGAGCCGCGCAACGGGCAGCGAACGCGCCCGTTGGCAGGCCGCCAAGTGGCGTTGATTCGTCTTAAGGGAATCTTAACCGAGATGCCCGGGGAATTGCGGGCTGCATCCGGCTCCCTTTAAGTGCCACGCGTCAAGCGTTCCACTGCCGTCAAGTCCTTCGGCAGCAGCGCCTTGAACAGCGCGAGCGTCCGGCGGGCCTCGGCAGGCGGCAGCGCGATTGCCTGGCGGACCGCGGCTGCGATCAGCACCATCGTCAGCTCGGCGAAACTCGAGAGCGCCACGGCCGGCGCCTTCGGCGCGACGCGCTGCAGGGCCTCGCGGAGCAGGCCGGCGAGGTAGGCGACATCGTCCTGGTCGATCCTTTGCAGGGCGCGGTCGGCCTGCGTGGCCTGCCAGATGTGGTGCATGGTCGGGTGCTCCTGGAACATCCTGACATAGCCGTCGGTGATCCGGCACAGGGCTGGGTGGAGGTCTCCGAGCTTTTTCATCTCGGTGAGGTCGCGCCGCACGCAGTCGCGCCCGATCGCATTGTAGCGCTCGGCCAGCGTTTTGATGATCGCGCTCTTGTCGGGAAAATATTGGTAGAGCGAGCCGAACGCGATGCCGGTGCGTTCGACGATATCGCTCATCCGGAACGCGTCGCTGCCCTTTTCGCTGATCAATTCGGCCGCGCAGGCGAGGATGCGGTCGAAACGCTCGCGGCTGCGCTCCTGGGTCGGAACCAGCGCCGCCCGGCCCGCAGGCGCAGCCTTCTTGTTCACGCGTCGTCCCGCCATCGGCTCCTCGCCCAAAAAGAGTTGACGGCAAGAATACGAGAGTTTATCGCTTTTATCAAATGCGAGAAACTATCGTATTATTGGAGGTGCCGCATGCGCCAGCTTCTCACCACGGGCCTGCTCTGGTTGTCGGCGATCGGCTGCGGCCTGATCGGCGGGCTCTATTTCGCCTTCTCGGCCTTCATCATGACCGCGCTCGGCCGTATCGATCAGGCGGCCGGCATCGCCGCCATGAACAGCATCAATGTCGAGATCGTGCGCTCGCTGTTCATGCCGGTGTTTCTCGGCACCACGCTGTCCTGCGCCGTGCTCGTCGTGATGGGCCTGTTGCGTCTGAACGAGCCGGGCGCAGCCGCCATGATCATCGGCGGCACCGCTTATGTGATCGGGATGTTCGTGGTGACGGCCGTGTTCAACGTGCCTCTGAACAACGCGCTCGCCGCCGTGCAGCCGTCGAGCGCCGAGGCGGCGTCATTGTGGGCGACATATCTGAAGGACTGGACGTTCTGGAATCACGCCCGCACGGTCGCCTCGTTGGGGGCGTCAGTGCTGTTCATCGCGGTGCTCGCTTCGTAGCTTCGTAGCCCGGATGAGCGCAGCGATATCCGGGTTAAGCACCGCGCATGTCGCGGAGCCCGTCATCGGGCGGCGCTTTGCGCCGACCCGTTGGCTCATGCGGGCACCGTAGCTACAATCCCGGTGATCTCGCGGCCCATGCCTTGGTGGCCTGGCAGAGCATAATTAAGCGTTCCTGGATTGGTCTGGAGAGACTAACTCGCAGAGGTCGGCCGGTCACGCAATGGACCATTGTGGGCGCATCATGTGCTCAAGGTTTTGCGCATATTCGTCATCCTGCAACGCGTGGGCCGCCTTCATGGCCGATGCGGAGTGGACCGAGATCAAGCGGGTGACGCACGCGGAACGCGGATTCATGGTCGGGTAGATCGACGACCGCTTGCTCGTGCCAGTGGACTATTCACCGGCCCACAGTCTGCTACGCTCATCATCCTCCCGGGAACAGGCGCATGATCGATCTGACCACCCTGATCACATACATCCTCATCGTGCTCGGCTTCGTCTTCATTCCGGGGCCGGCGACGCTGCTGACCATGGCGCGGGCGGCCAGTTCCGGAACGAAGGTCGGGATCGCGACGGGCGCCGGGATCGCGGCCGGAGATCTCGTCCATACGACCATGGCGATCGCGGGCCTCTCGGCGATCATCGCCACCTCCGCGCTGCTGTTCAGCATCATCAAATATGCCGGCGCGGCCTTTCTCGTCTATCTCGGCATCCGCGCGATTCTCGAAAGGGTGCCGATGGACACCGTGGAGCGCGCATCGCCGATTACTGCGGGGCGGGCCTTTCGCCAGGCCGTCGTGACCGAGGTGCTCAATCCCAAGACGGCACTCTTCTTCCTCGCCTTCCTGCCGCAGTTCGTGCATCCCGCGAACGGACCGATTCCGCTTCAGCTCGCCACGCTCGGCGTCATCTTCGTGCTGCTTGGCCTCGTCAGCACCATCGTGTTCGCGGTCGGCGCGGGCCGTCTCGGCAACCTGCTTCGTCGCCATCCGACGGTCGTGAAGTGGCAGGGCAGGGTGGTCGGGACGATCTATTGCGCGATCGGGGTCCGCCTGGCGCTGCAGGAGCGTTGAGCGCGCTCACGGTTTCGGAGCGCTGGCGCTCTTCTTGGCATTGGCTGGTGGCGTGGCTGCGGCCGTCTCCGGCGGCGCCTGCGGTGTTGCGACCGAGATGCCGTAGAGCCGCCATTGATTGCCGACGTTCTGGAACGTCAGGTCGAAATTGATCTGCAGCGGACGGGTCGGGAAATAGCCCGTCAGCCGCAGCATCTTTCCGGGGTCGAGAAAGGGTGGCGTCGACAGCTGGGGCGCGGCGAGCGCGACCGAGAACAGGTCAAAATTTCGACGCCGCAGGTCGGTGAAGCCGAGCGCGAGGTCGGCCGCGGTGTTCTTGGCCTGGAAGTCGGGCGCGGCGAGGTCGCGCAGCACGGAATAGTTGCCCGTGCGGTTGGCGTCGTTCAGCGTCAGCAGGGTCGAGCGGATCAGATACAGCGCCTGCTCCACGCTGACCGGGAGCTGCGGCTGCTGCGGCCATTGCGGAGCGGGCGCAGGCTTGTCACTCTGGGCCAGCGTCGAATGGGTGACGGCCACGGCGACTGCCAGCGCCAGCGCAAGGGCCACCACGACGGTCGCGGCCGGAGCCAGCAGGGAGCGCGTAACGCGCATGCGCGAGTGCATCTCGGTCTGCCGCCCTACCACCCGAGCCGCACGCCGACGCGCGCGCCGAACAGGTTCTGGTTGGCGCCGTAACCGACGCCGGCATTGAGCTGCACCTGGTCGGTCACGCGCGCCGCGGCGTTGAACGCGAGCCCGTTGGCGCTCTGGAAATTGCCCCAGTTCGCGGTCACCGCGAAGCGTTCCTGCGGCATCAGTGTCGGCACACCCGCCATCGCGAAGGCCATTGCCACGCCGGTCGTCGCCTTGCCGGTGCGCGTGTTGAGGTCGTCCAGCCGGGCATTGATCGCCGAGACATCGCCCGCCGACGCAAGCCCAAGGCCGGCGAGCGTCGTCGTCGCGAGATTGCCGGCACCGTCAGACGTCACGATCTGCGTGGTGCCGGATTGCGCGGCCTTGCTTGCGGCCGAGGTGATGCCGCTCATCGTATAGGTGCTGGTGGCCGTGCCGACCGCGACCTGGTTGGCGCGCGTCGTCGCCGCGCCGCTGCCGACGGCGGTGGAGTTGGCGAAATTGGCGCTGGCGCCGGTGCCGATCGCGATTGCATCGGTGCCGGTGACCGAGGTGCCCTGGCCGATCGCGATCGCGTTGGCGCCGGATACCGTGCTGGTGTTGCCCATCACCACGGCATTGGTGGCGTTGACGGCATTGCCGTTGCCGAACACGGAGGAGCCGGCGGCGCTCGACGTGCCGGCAATCACGTTGTTCGAGCCGACGAGCTGGATGTTGTCGCCATTGCCGGCAACGTTCGGCCCGTTCACGGTGTTGTTGTCGCCGAGCACGAAGCTGTTGTTGCCGTTGACGGTGTTGGGATCGCCGATGGCAAAACTGCCGTTGCCGTTGACGGTCTGCCCGGTGCCGAAGGCGCCGCTGTTGTTGCCGACGATGCTGTTGAGCGAGCCGACGGACGTGCTGTTGCTGCCGTTGGCGAAACTGTAAGTGCCGAAGGCCGCGCTCTGGCTGCCATACGCCTGCGCGTTATGGCCGAACGCCGAGCTGTCGGTGCCCGTCGCCCGCGATTGATTGCCCACCGCGGTGTTGTGCGCATTGTTGCCGGTGGCGTTGGCTTGATAACCGATCGCAATATTGCTGCTGCTGTTGCCGTTGGCGAAGGAGTTCATCCCCATCGCAACGTTGGAGCTGCTGTTGCCATAGGCCCGCGCGTTTCCGCCCGTTGCGGTATTGAAACTGGAATCGCCATGCGCATCAGCGGCGTAACCGGTCGCGACGTTGACGGTGACTCCGACGGAGCTACTGGCATTCGAGCTGGAGCCGATTGCAGTGTTGAAGGTAGCGCCGCCCAGACCGAACGCATTGGCGCCGGGGCCGCAGCCCAGGTCGGATGTGTTCGTCGCAGTGGCGGCACCATCCGGGACGGTCACGTTGCCGCCGGCCACTGCGTAGGTGCCGGCCTGACCGCACAAGAATTGCGCCACCGCCGGGTGCGGGGCGAGCACGGCGCAGATCGCGAGGACGTTCATCACCAGCAACTTCATCGCCAGCAGCCATGTCGCCCGGCATTTTGCGAAAGTCATGGCTCGCGATTCTCCTGTGCCCGCCTTGGCCGGTCCGTGCCAACAGGCAGCAGGTGCACCCGTGACATTGCGCACCACTGTGTTTCCGGAACGTTTCTGACTTTATTGAGGGCTGGGGAGTCGAGCTATGGCGCCTGCGCCACACAAGGAAAATAATCCGCTGGCTTCCGCCGTCCACGGAGCCGCGCAGCCTGCCGGCCGCGACCGTCAGCGCAGAATCGGCCGTTTCATTCCGTCAATTCAGCGTCCACGATGCGCCGGCCCGCACGCCGATGGCGCCCTGCTGGGCGGCGGTGAACGCCGCGTTGAAGCGCGTGTTCATCGAATAGGCATAGCCGAGACCGACCGCGAGGCCGGACTGCCCCTGGAAATTGCCGAAGCCGCCTGAGATCGAGACCTTGCCGGGGCGGGGGTCGAATTGCAGGCCGGAGGCCGCGAGCGCCAACGCAACGCCGCCGCGCGATTCCCGCGTCAGGTTGTCGACACGGCCGTTGAGGGCAGCCAATTGGGCGTTGATGCCGTTGATGTCGGCGGTGGAGGCAAGCCCGAGGCTTGCCGCCGTCGTCGTCGCAAGGTTGCCGGCTCCATCCGACGTCACGATCTGCGTGGTGCCGGATTGCGCGGCCTTGCTCGCAGCCGAGGTGATGCCGGCCAACGTGTAGGTGCTGGTTGTGGTGCCGACCGCGACCTGGTTGGCGCGCGTCGTTGCCGCATTGCTGCCAACAGCGGTGGAGTTGGCGAAATTGGCGCTGGCGCCGGTGCCGAGTGCGATCGCGTTCGCGCCGGTGACCGACGTCCCTTGGCCGATCGCGATCGCATTGGCGCCCGAGACCGTGCCGTTGTTGCCCATCACCACCGCATTGGTTGCGTTGACGGCGTTGCCGCTGCCGAACACGGAAGAGCCGGCGGCGCTTGCGGTGCCCGCAATGGCGTTGTTGGAGCCGACGAGCTGGATGTTGTCGCCATTGCCGGCGACGGCGGGCCCGTTCACCGTGTTGTTGTCGCCGAGCACGAAAGAGCCGTTGCCGTTGACGGTGTTGGGATCGCCGATGGCGAAGCTGCCGTTGCCGTTGACGGTTTGCCCGGTGCCGAACGCGCCGCTGTTGTTGCCATTGATGGTGTTGCTGGAGCCAACCGCCGTGCTGTTGCTGCCGTTGACGGTCTGTCCGGTGCCGAAGGCGCCGATGTTGTCACCGGTAACGGTGCTGCTGGAGCCCACGGCCGTGCTGTTGTTGCCGTTGGCGACGCTGCTGACCCCAAGGGCCGTGCTCCGGCTGCCAAGCGCCTGTGCGATTGGGCCGAAGGCCGACGAAAGGAAGCCGGTTGCAACCGAAATGGCGCCCACCGCGACACTGGAATTGGAGTCGCCGCTGGCGTCGGCATTCCGGCCGATCGCGATATTGTTGCCGAAATTCCCGTTCGCGTTCGCGTTCCCGCCCACAGCGATGTTGAAACCCAGGTCTCCGTTGGCGGTTGCCGAGACACCGACCGCCACGTTTCTACCGATATCTCCCGTCGCGGAGCTGGACGTTCCGAGCGCCGTGTTTTGGGAGTTGGAGGCAAACGGGCTGCTTGCATTGGCGTTGATGCCGCAGGCTAAATTGCTGCCGCCGGACGCATTGGCTCCTCCATCCGACCCGGTCCCGGCCTGACCGCAGATGAACTGGGCCGCGGCCGGCCGCGATGCCAGCAACTGACCCGCGGCGGCGAGGGCAAACAAGGCCCAGGCGAGATACCTCAGGCGCCGGCTCGCGAAGGCTCGCACCAGACCTGCCTGCCAGACCCCGACGGAAATACCGCCGCTCGTCGCCGAGCCCAACCGCACCAGCATCATCATGCCCCAGCCCAATTCCACAATTGCGTACGACGTCAGTTGCTGGATCGGAGCGCGGCTCTAACCACCGGGCAACAATGCAAACTCAACTCGTGCTTCGGTTCAGCGTCCCCTCAGCCGCCGTCGTGCCGGCCCCAGTCTAAAATGTGCGCCGGGCAGTCACTACCGCCTGGGGCGCAAGCACGTTGCGTCTATTGCAAATCATTGCCGGAGGGTGCGAAGTTCTCCCTCCCGGTCTTCTTGTCTTGGTTGCCAGCGGAGCATTGATGTCGGTTTTTCAAAGTCTGGCCTTCGACACGACCGCGCTTGAAAATGTCAGTGATCCGGAAGTCCGGGCCAGAATCTGGGCCCAATTCTTCGACCAGATCGTCACCAACATGGAGATGGGCTTTGCCGAGGACGATGCGCGGATCATCGGGTCGCACAAATTCCTGCTCAACGACAAAATCGCCCTCGGCGAGATGTTCAGCTCGTCCTTCTGCGGCGCGCGAACCAGGAAGCACATCAACCGCGACGACGAGGATCACGTCTATCTAAGCTTCAACATCGGCTCGACGCCCCAGATCGCGCGGCAGCTCGGCAGGGAGCTCGAGATTCGTCCGGAGCAGGCCGGTCTGGTCGTGATGGACGCGAGCATGCAGGCCGTCGCGCCGAGAGATGGCTACTGCGTGAGCCTGAAGATGCCGAATGCGGTGTTCAGGGAATGGGGCCTGTCTCCGGTCGACTTGGCCTGCCGTCCGCTCGACTGCACCGGCGCCGACTATCAGCTCCTGACCGGATATGCGCGCCTGCTCATCGCCAACGGGGCGGGGCTCGATGCAAAGGGCGCCGCGGAGGCGACGGAGCATCTGGTGCGGCTCACCGGCCGCTGGCTCGGCGCCGTGAACGGTGTGGAAGGCGCCGAAGGTGAGGAGGCCGTCTACCAGGCCCGACTCGCTCTTGTCAGGCAGACGATCAGCAAGCAGGCGTTCGATCCCGAGGTCAGCCTGGCGCGGGTGGCGCGCCGGCTCGGCATGCCGTCCCGCACCGTCCAGCACATGCTGGCCAAGGCCGGCGAGAGCTTTTCGCAAATCGTGATGGCGGCGCGGTTGCGGCGGGCCCGCGTCTACCTGCTCGATCCCGTCAACGCCGATCTGTCGATTTCCGACATCGCCTTCCGCTGCGGCTTCCTCGACGTATCGAGCTTCTACCGCGCCTTCCGCGCCGCCTTCGACATCACTCCGAAGGCGCTGCGCGAGCAGGCAGGTGCGTCGGGCACGGAATGAGGCGAGCAAGACTGCCGGAGCAGAACGCAATTCGTGGGGTGGGCAAAGGCGCGCACTTCGCGCGACGTGCCCACCGCGTCTGTTGAAGCACATGAGGTGGGCACGCTTTCGCTTTGCCCACCTACGAAGCTATGCTTCCGTCGCCGCGCAATGCGCGATCAGCCCGGCGACGAACTCCCCGCACTTCAACAGCTCCGACATCTCCACGAACTCGTCCGGCGTGTGCGCCTGCGCGATTCCGCCGGGGCCGATCACCACCGAGGGCACGTCGGCCATGCTGACGAACAGGCTCGCCTCGGTGCCGAAGGCGACCTTGGCGTGCTCGTTGCGCCCTGCGAGCTTTTTCGCAAGCGTGACGATGGCGGCGTCGGCCGGCGTATCGAGCGCGGGATAGTCGAGGATCTCCTCGAAATCGATGCCGCAATCGGGATGGCGCTTCTTCATCGCGGGCTCGATCTCGGCCTTCGCCCAGACTACGATTGCATCCGTCACCTCCTTCGATTCCGTGATGCCTATGCCGCGGCATTCGAATTCGACGGTGCAGGTATCGGGCACGATGTTGAGCGCGGCGCCGCCATGCACGATCGAGGTCAGTAGCGTCGAATGCGGCACGTCGTAGAGGCTGTTCGCCTCGCGCTTTGCGGCCAGTGCCTCGGCGCGGCGGCGGATCTCGGTGATCAGCTCGGCCGCATATTCGATCGCGTTGACGCCGTCGGGCGCGATCGAGGAGTGTTTTGCAAGGCCCCTGAACGTTGCCTTCACGCCGTGCTTGCCCTTGTGGCCGATGATGACCTTCATCTCCGTGGGCTCGCCGACGAAGCAGCCGATCGGCTTGACGGGCTTGCGGTCGACCTCGCGCAGCATCGGGCGCACGCCGACGCAGCCGATCTCCTCGTCATAGGAGATCGCGAGGTGAATGGGGGTCTTGAGTTTTGCCTCGACCATCTCTGGCACCATGGCGAGGCAGACCGCGACAAAGCCCTTCATGTCTGTCGTGCCGCGGCCGTAGAGACGGCCGTCGCGCTCGACCAGCTTGAACGGGTCGTGCGTCCAGTTTTGCCCTGCGACCGGCACGACATCGGTATGTCCCGACAGAACGAAACCGCCGCGGTCCTGTGGCCCGATCGTCACCCAAAGCGACGATTTCTGCCCGGTTTCGTCAACGATCCGCTGTCCCCTGATGCCGAAGGAGGCGAGGTAGGTTTCGATATAGGCGATCAAGGCGAGGTTGGAGCGATCGCTGACGGTTTCGAACGCAACGAGGTCGGAAAGCAGCGTGCGGATGCGGTCAGATGTTGGAATTTGCATGGTCCAGTTCGTTTTCGAATGTCTGGTCGGATCGACCGCCAGACGGGAGGCACGAACCATACCAACCCCATGGTGTGGCGGGCAAATCAGCCCGATCGGCGCAACGATCCACGTCGTCACGCGGCTGCCGCGTTCCTACTGTGCATGGGGTTGTTTTCGACCGAAAAATGCCCGGGCCTTGCCCGGGCATGTCGAAGAGCAGGTGCCTAGACCGGCTTGCCCGTATACGGCATCGACGCGGTGAGCCCGCCGTCGACCGGGAAGGCCTGCCCATTGACGTAGGAAGCCTCGTCGCTCGCCAGGAACAGCCCCATGGCCGCGAGCTCGTGCGGCTGGCCGGGGCGCTTCAGCGGGTTCAGCTGGCCGATCTTGTCGGCGGTGCCGCGCTCCTTGGCGCGGTCGAAGATCGGCTTGGTCATGCCGGTCTCGATCAGGCCGGGGCACACCGCGTTGATGCGCACGCCCGTGCCTGAGAGCGAGTAGGCGGTGGTCTGCACCAGAGAGATCACGCCGGCCTTGCTGGCGGCGTAGGGATGGCCGCTGGCGCCGGCCTTGAGGCCCGCAACCGACGCGGTCAGAACGATCGCGCCATATTGCTGCTTCACCATGTGCGGCATCGCGTGCTTCACGGCGAGGAACGGTCCGATCAGGTTGATGCGCAGCACCTCCTGCCACTGCTCAACGGTCTGCTCGCCGAGCGGCACCAGCCCGCCGGAGACGCCGGCATTGGCCCAGATCACGTCGAGCCGCCCATGCGTCTTCACCGCGCGGTCGATCACTGCGATCACGTCCTTCTCGGAACCCGCATCGGCCAGCATCGCCTCGGCGACGCCACCGGCCTTCTTCACCTCCTCGACAGTCTCCTTCACCGCCTCGGTGCGATCGACCGCGATGAGCTTGGCGCCTTCCTTCGTGAACAGGAGCGAGGCTGCGCGACCGATGCCGCTGCCTGCGCCAGTGATGATGACGGATTTCCCTTGCAGGCGGCCCATGCGTTTCTCCCTTTTGGCTCGCGCGCGACGCTTGCCGCGCGACGGAATTTCAAACAGAATTTCAAACACGCTAGCGACTTGAGACGCGTTCGCTACTGACGTACAGCGACATGAAACGGGATGGAAGAGTTTCGATGGACAAGCCGAAAGTGGTCACGACACGATGGTGGTGGGTCCGTCATGCGCCGGTGCGCAATGACGGCGGCAACATCTACGGGCAGAGCGATCTCGCCTGCGACACCAGCGACACCTACGTGTTCAACGCGGTCGCAAAGGTTCTGCCGCGTCACGCGGTCTGGTACTCCAGCAATCTGATGCGCACGCACCAGACTGCGGAAGCGATCTGGGCGGCCGGTTATCCGAAGCCTGCGTCGATGACGCGGGAGGCCGATCTCGCCGAACAGCATCTCGGCGAGTGGCAGGGCACCAGCCGCGCCGCGTTCCTGGCCAGCCGTCCGCCGGGCAGTAGCTGGTTCGCCGACATCAACGTGCCCGCGCCCGGCGGCGAAAGCTTCATGGATCTCTACAACCGCACCCGCCGTACCATCGAGCGGATCAACGTCGAGGCGGCCGGACAGGACATCATCGCGGTCGCGCATGGCGGCACGATCAAGGCGGCGCTCGGTTTCGCGCTCGACGGTCAGCCGGAGCGGGGCCTGTCCTTCGATATCGACAATTGCTCGGTGACGCGGCTCGACTATTTCCAGGCGCCCGAGCGCTCGGTCTGGCGCCTGCCGATGGTCAATCAGCAGCCGTGGATCGACGATGACGCGCATGCGGCGATGCATCAGCCGGCGGGGCCGGAAGTCAAGAAGCTCGCTTGAGTTCAAAATCAAACTAACGTCGTCAATCGGGAGAGAAACATGACCTTGTTCGACATGAAGGGAAAAGTCGCCGTCATCACCGGCTCGACGCGCGGCATCGGGCTCGCGATCGCCGAGCGCATGGCCGAGCACGGCGCCAAGGTGGTGATCTCCTCGCGCAAGGCCGATGTCTGCGAAGAGGTCGCCAAAGGCATCAACGACAAGTTCGGCAAGGGCACGGCAGTCGCGATCGCCGCCAACATCTCCTCGAAGGAGAACCTGCAAAACCTGATCGACGAGAGCAACCGCGCCTTCGGCAAGATCGACGTTCTCGTCTGCAACGCCGCGTCGAATCCGTATTACGGTCCGCTCGCCGGCATCTCCGACGATCAGTTCCGAAAAATCCTCGACAACAACATCGTCGCCAACAACTGGATCATCTCGATGGTGGTGCCGCAGATGATCGAGCGCAAGGACGGCTCGATCATCATCGTATCTTCGATCGGCGGTCTCAAGGGCTCGACCATCCTCGGTGCCTACGCGATCTCGAAGGCCGCCGACATGCAGCTCGCGCGCAACCTCGCCTGCGAATACGGCAAGCACAATATCCGCGTTAACTGCATCGCGCCCGGCCTGATCAAGACCGACTTCGCGAAGGCCTTGTGGGACAATCCGGAGAACCTGAAGGCATCGACCTCGCGCTCGCCGCTGCTCCGCATCGGCATCCCCGACGAGATCGCGGGCGCGGCGGTGTTTCTGGGCTCCAAGGCCGGCGACTTCATGACCGGCCAGACCATGGTGATCGACGGCGGCGCCACGATCAGCTGACGCACGCTCGTGTCCCGGACGCGGTGCGGCGCGCAGTGCCGCTCCGCAGAGCCGGGACCCAGAAAGTCACGGAGATCACGGAGGCATGGGCCCCGGCTCTGCGCAGCAACGCTACGGCGTTGCAGCGCGTCCGGGGCACGAGACCTCACTCCACCGCCGCGTTCACGAGGTCCCGCACCAGCGTGCGCGTATAGTCGCGCTGGCCGGGGCCGTGGCTCATGAACACCGTGAACAAATCCTCCTGCGGATCGATCCAGAAGAAGGTGCCCGCAATGCCGCTCCAGAAATACTGACCGACGCTGCCCGGGAACGGCGCAATCCCGGCCTCGCGGCGCACGGCGAAGCCGAGACCAAAGCCGTGGCCGGGCGACAGCAGCGTGCCGTTGGTCGGAACGTCGGTGCCGAGATGGTCTGACGCCATCAGCTCCAGCGTCTTCCGGCCGATGATCCTGTTGCCGTCGAGCGAGCCGCCATTGCGCAGCATCATGCAGAAGCGAGCGTAGTCCATCGTGGTGGTGACGAGACCGCCGCCGCCCGACTCCATCACCGGCTTCTCCAGCATATTGAAGAGCGCCACCTTGTCGCCGGTCCAGGGATCGGTCGGGAAGGCTTCTGCGAGCCGGCCGGCATTGGCCTCGTTGGTCGAGAAGCCGGTGTCGATCATTTGCAACGGTGCGAGGATGCGCTCGTCGAGGAAAGAGCCGAGCGACTTACCGCTGACGACTTCGATGATGCGGCCGAGGATGTCGGTCGAGCGGCTATAGTTGAACTCCGCGCCCGGATGGCAGACGAGGGGGAAGCTCGCGACCAGCGCCGCGTGCTCGGCATTGGTGATCTTGCGGCTGCGGACCCGGGACTCCTGGTAGAGCTTGTGCACGGGGCCATCGCCCTGGTGCTCATAGGTCAGGCCCGAGGTATGGCGCAGCAGGTCCTGGACCGTCATCGGGCGCGCCGGTGGAACCAGTTCGAGCTTGCCGTTCACGACGATGCCGACCTTCTGGTCGGCGAATTCCGGGATGAACTTTGAGACGGGATCGCTGAGCAGAAAGTGACCGTCTTCAATCAGCATCATGATGCCGACCGAGACGATCGGCTTGGTCATGGAGAAGGCGCGGAAGATCGAATCATGGGCCATCGGCGCCGGCGAGGCCGGGTTTTGCTTGCCGAGCGCCTCGAACCAGCCGACTTGGCCGCGGCGGGCTACCAGCACGGTGACGCCGGGAATGGTTCCCTTGTCGATCTCGCGCTTGAAGGCGTCCGACATCACCTGCAGCCGGGCAGGGGACAAACCGATCGTTTCGGGCTTGGCCTGCGGCAGGGATGGGGTCTGCGGGGCGGTCGCGGGTTTTGCGGCGGCTTGGGGGTTCATGGTCTCTCCCGGGTTGCTCTTCTTGTTGAAGATGAACTGTGGCTCAGAAGTCGCGGTCCGAACAAGCCGTCTCCTCGCGCTTCTCCCTTGCAATCCGGCCGCCCCCTGTGCTTGAAAGCGGCGCTGATCCGCGGCGACGCGGTCCGCGCTAGGAGTGTAGCTCAATTGGTAGAGCACCGGTCTCCAAAACCGGGGGTCGCAGGTTCGAGCCCTGCCACTCCTGCCAGCGAACCCCGCCTCTAACCCGTTGATCCCCGAACCTTTCCGAGCTGACCTCCCGTAGCCGGGCGTATCGGCTGCACCGGGCGCGACCTTGACCTTTGGCCCCATCCGCAGTAGATAGCCGCCACCTGCAGCCGGCCCGTTAAACGCGGATCTCCGGCGCGGCTTTGAAATCCCCGAACAATCGAGCCCGGTTTCCGGCTCATCCTTCTGATTGAGGGCTGGGCCCAAGGCGGCTGTTCGGATCCCCTGAAATTCTTGAGCCGTCTCGCGACGGATGTTGGACACCGAACGATGGCGATCAGCCCGTTTAAATTCTTGCAGGAAGTGCGCTCGGAGACCGCCAAGGTCACCTGGCCGACCCGCCGTGAGACCACGATCACCACCATCATGGTGTTCGTCATGGTCGCCTTAGCGTCGATCTTCTTCTTCGCCGCCGACCAGATCATCCGCTACCTCGTCACCCTCCTTCTGGGCGTTCACTGATGGCAACAGCAACGGCTCAATTGTCTGACAAGCGTTGGTATATCGTCCACGCCTACTCGAACTTCGAGAAGAAGGTCGCGGAATCGATCCGCGAGCAGGCGAAACAGCGCGGCCTCGAGGATCTGTTCGAGGCGGTCCTGGTGCCGACCGAGAAGGTCACGGAAGTGCGCCGCGGCCGCAAGATCGACGCCGAGCGGAAATTCTTCCCGGGCTATGTGCTGGTGAAGATGAAGCTGACCGACGAGGCGTTCCATCTCATCAAGAACACGCCGAAGGTGACGGGCTTCCTCGGCGCCGAAAACAAGCCGATGCCGATCTCGGAGAACGAGGCGATGCGCATTCTGCATCAGGTGCAGGAGGGCGTGGAGCGGCCGAAGGCGTCGGTGTCGTTCGAGATCGGCGAGAACGTGCGCGTGGCCGACGGCCCGTTCGCATCGTTCTCCGGTGTGGTCGAGGAAATCGACGAGGCGCGTTCGCGCCTGAAGGTCGCGGTGTCGATCTTCGGCCGTGCAACGCCGGTCGAACTGGAATTCGGTCAGGTCGAGAAGGTCTGATCGGGTACGTGTGAGGCCGAGGGCTTCACACAAAACAAGGCCGTGGGAGGAAGAGGGCGGTTGCCAGCTGCACTCGATCCCAACCACGGAACCTGAAACCGCTGGCCGATGAGGCCGGCACAACAGGAGTGATACATGGCAAAGAAAGTGACCGGATACCTGAAGCTTCAGGTCCCGGCCGGTGCGGCGAACCCGTCGCCACCGATCGGTCCCGCGCTTGGTCAGCGCGGTCTCAACATCATGGAGTTCTGCAAGGCGTTCAACGCCCAGACCCAGAAGGAAGAGAAGAACACCCCGATCCCCGTGATCATCACCATCTATGCGGACCGTTCCTTCACTTTCGAGATGAAGACGCCGCCGATGTCCTACTTCCTCAAGCAGGCTGCGAAGATCCAGTCCGGCTCGAAGGCGCCGGGCCGTGACAAGGCCGGCAAGGTGACACGCGCGCAGGTGCGCGAGATCGCCGAGAAGAAGATGAAGGATCTGAATTGCGACACCATCGAGTCGGCCATGAAGATGGTCGAGGGCTCTGCCCGTTCGATGGGTCTGGAAGTGGCGGGGTAAGCGGTCATGGCAATCGGAAAGCGTTTGAAGAAGGCCCGCGAGGGCGTTGACCGCGAAAAGCTCTATCCGCTCGCGGAGGCCATCAAGATGGTCAAGGAGCGCGCCAAGTCGAAGTTCGACGAGACGATCGAGATCGCGATCAATCTCGGCGTCGATCCCCGTCACGCCGACCAGATGGTTCGCGGCGTCGTCAACCTGCCGAACGGCACCGGCCGTACGCTGCGCGTCGGCGTGTTCGCCCGTGGCGCCAAGGCTGACGAAGCCAAGGCCGCGGGTGCCGACGTCGTCGGCGCCGAAGACCTGGTCGCGAAGGTGCAGGAAGGCACGATCGATTTCGATCGTTGTATCGCCACTCCCGACATGATGCCGCTGGTCGGCCGTCTCGGTAAGGTGCTCGGCCCGCGCGGCCTGATGCCGAACCCGAAGATCGGCACCGTGACCATGGACGTCACCAATGCCGTGAAGGGCGCCAAGGGCGGTTCGGTCGAGTTCCGCGTCGAGAAGGCCGGCATCGTGCAGGCCGGCGTCGGCAAGGCCTCGTTCTCCGAGGAGAAGCTGGTCGAGAACGTCAAGGCGCTGACCGATGCGGTCGCCAAGGCGAAGCCGGCTGGTTCCAAGGGTACCTACATCCAGCGCGTTGCGGTGTCCTCGACCATGGGCCCCGGCGTGAAGGTCGAGCCGGGCACCATCCTCGGCTAAGGCGATATATAAAGAGATGAAGGCAGGGGCGGAATTGGGCAACCGATTCCGCCCCTTCCGTTTGTGAGGCGAGCTTCGGGAGAAACAACAACAATGGCTGACAAGGTCCTGATCTACTCGCGCTTTCCGAAGACGATGATGACGCGCTTTGCGGAAGCGTTCGAACTGCTCGACACCGCGGGGAAGTCGGCGCACGAGGTGTTTCCGGCCGAGATCGCGAATGTCCGCGCGATGCTCACCGCGGGCGGCACGCCGCTTGGCGCCGCCGAGATGGATCGCTTTCCGAAGCTGGGTGCGATCGTCTGCTACGGCACCGGTTATGACGGCGTCGACCTGAAGGCGGCCGCGGCGCGCAACATCGCGGTGGGCCATAGTCCGGGCGCCAATGCCGCTTCGGTTGCCGACATCGCGATGACGCTGATGCTGGCGACGACAAGGCGGATCCTGGTCGCCGATCAATATGTCCGGAGCGGCGACTGGGCCGGCTCAAAGCAATCGCCCTTGATGCGGCCGCAGGCGGGGATGCCGAGCCGTCGCATCGGCGTCTACGGCATGGGCGAGATCGGCCGCAAGATTGCCGTGCGCTGTGCCGCATTCGAGTCAGAGGTCGGTTATTTCAGCCGCAGCCGGCATGACGTGCCGTACCAGTATTTTCCGACGCTGGAGGCGCTGGCCGACTGGTGCAGCGTGCTGATGGTGGCGGTACGGGCGAGCGAGGAGACCAACCACCTCGTCAACGCCGACATCCTCAAGCGCTTGGGTGCCGACGGCTACGTCGTCAACATCTCCCGCGGCTCGGTCATCGACGAGGCCGCACTGGTCGCGGCGCTAAGCGACGGGACGATCGCGGGCGCCGGCCTCGACGTCTACGCCAGGGAGCCCCACGCGCCCGACGCGCTGACGGCGCTGCCCAACGTGGTCCTCAGCCCCCATATCGGTGGTCACACCCTCGATTCGCACGTCGCGATGCAGAATTGCGTGCTGGCCAACCTGACCGCGTTCTTCGGCGGCAAGCCGCTACCTTATGCGGTCCGCGAAGGGGGCAAATCGTCCTGAATCGGACGCTTTGGGCCCGGGTCAAGTGATCCGGCCAATCGATTGGAACTGGTGTGAATTTTGCTCTTGGCAAGCGCCGCCGGAGCGGTTAAAGAACCGCCTCCGGACGTGCTGGCCGTTGCTGGCGCGTTCGTGCGCGCATTCCGAAAACCCGACACGGTAGGAGATCATTCCTTTTCAGGACGTCCGAAAGGATTTGCCCGAAAGGAAAGAGAACCCATCGGTAGGTGGAAGGCGCGCAGGGGTTAGCCGGCATGCCGGATGACCTCGTCCTGTCCAAGACTGCAGGCGCCCGCGGAGAACTTAGGTTCTTCAACGGCTTAATCGCATGGCCTGCACAGACGGGTGAAGACCGGATTTCACTCCGCAGCCTTGCCTTTGGGCGGCTCGGAAGGGTCTGGTTCGGACCTCGACACCCCGCGGGCCCAAAAGGCTTTCGGGAGGGCAGGCTTCAATTGTCGTCTCGCCCCGGCGTGTCCAAAGGGTTTTGACCCAGAGGTTCAGGTTTGGGTGGGACGATGGGTGCAACCCGGCGGTCCCGCTTTTGCGATGACCGCCAACCGGAAAGAGCTTGCTGTGGAACGAGCGGCAAAAAAGGAAGCGGTCGAACAGCTCAATGGGGTCTTCAAGACCACGAGCGTCGCGGTCGTTGCCCAATATTCCGGCCTGACCGTTGCCCAGATGCAGAAGCTGCGCATGCAGATGAAGCAGGCTGGCGCCTCGGTGAAGGTCTCGAAGAACCGTCTCGCCAAAATTGCTCTTGAAGGCACTGACGTCGTTGCCATCGGTCCTATGCTGAAGGGACCGACCGTGATCGCCACTTCGAACGATCCGGTAGCGGCGCCGAAGGTCGCCATCGAATTCGCCAAGGCGAACGAAAAGTTCGTCATCATTGGCGGATCGATGGGTAAGACCGTCCTGAATGTCGACGGCGTGAAGGCGCTTGCCTCGCTGCCGTCGCTTGACGAACTGCGCGGCAAGATCGTCGGCCTCATCGTGGCCCCGGCGACCAAGCTGGCCCAGCTCGCCAACGCGCCCGCGGGCAAGCTCGCGCGCGTCATCCAGGCTCATGCCTCAAAGGGCGAAGCGGCCTGACGCCCTTCGCAAAACTCAAACCCGAACCAGACATACACGTAAGGAAACTGAACAATGGCTGACTTGCAGAAGATCGTTGACGACCTCTCGAGCCTCACCGTGCTCGAAGCTGCCGAACTCGCGAAGCTCCTCGAAGAGAAGTGGGGCGTTTCGGCTGCCGCGGCTGTCGCCGTGGCCGGCCCGGCTGGTGGTGGCGCTGCCGCCGCTCCGGCGGAAGAGAAGACCGAGTTCACGGTCGTTCTCGCCTCCGCTGGCGACAAGAAGATCGAGGTCATCAAGGAAGTCCGCGCCATCACCGGCCTGGGCCTGAAGGAAGCAAAGGACCTCGTCGAGGGCGCGCCGAAGCCTGTCAAGGAAGGCGTGAACAAGGACGAAGCCGAGAAGATCAAGGTCCAGCTCGAGAAGGCTGGCGCGAAGGTCGAGCTCAAGTAAGCACGGCTCACTTGAGCGGGATCCCGGGCGAGCGCGAGCGAGACCCGGGATCTTGGTCCGCAAGTTCAGTGGCCGGGTTCCGGCCGTGGGCAGGCGGTTCCAATGCAAAAGGCGTGCGACGGGACAACCCGACGCAGGCCGAACACGAAAAAGTGTGGGGATTTGAGGGCTTACCCCTCGAATCTCCACTATTGTCGCCCCATATCGGGTCGGCAGCACGAAAGCGCGGCGGCGGGAAAGGCGAGTTTCTCCGCAAGCCGTTGGGAGAGCAGGCTATTTCGGGCTTTTGCAGTCCGTGAAGACAATCGTTGTGACGGGCGGGTGCGCCTTCGCGCCCCGCGCGTCGTTTTGCGTTTTGAAGGTCTGAAGAACAGTTCAGGACTCTTCCGTCCTGAATTGGACTTCTGGCTCTCGAAACGGGTTCGAAAAATTCAACCCGGGGAGCGGTGGCAGCCGTGTCCCGGATGGCGCGCCCAGATCGGGCGCCGAAATGAGAGGCCACGATGGCGCAGCAGACATTCACCGGTCGCAAACGCGTTCGCAAGTTCTTCGGACACATCAAGGAAGTCGCCGAGATGCCGAACCTCATCGAGGTTCAGAAGGCGTCCTATGACCAGTTCCTGATGGTTGACGAACCCGCGGGCGGACGCCTCGACGAGGGCCTGCAGGCCGTGTTCCGCTCCGTGTTCCCGATCTCCGACTTCTCGGGCACCTCGATGCTGGAATTCGTCCGCTACGAGTTCGAGCAGCCCAAATATGACGTCGACGAGTGCCGCCAGCGCGGCATGACCTTCGCGGCCCCGCTCAAGGTGACGCTGCGCCTCATCGTGTTCGATATCGACGAGGAAACCGGCGCCAAGTCGGTGAAGGACATCAAGGAGCAGGACGTCTACATGGGCGACATCCCGCTCATGACGATGAACGGCACCTTCATCGTCAACGGCACCGAGCGCGTCATCGTCTCACAGATGCACCGTTCGCCCGGCGTGTTCTTCGACCACGACAAGGGCAAGACCCACTCCTCGGGCAAGCTGCTGTTCGCTGCCCGCGTGATCCCGTATCGCGGCTCCTGGCTCGACATCGAGTTCGACGCCAAGGACATCGTCTATGCGCGTATCGACCGTCGCCGCAAGATTCCGGTGACGTCGCTGATGTTCGCCCTCGGCCTCGACGGCGAAACCATCCTGTCCACGTTCTACAAGAAGATCCTCTACAAGCGGACCAAGGAAGGCTGGCGCGTTCCGTTCGACGCCAATCGTTTCCGCGGCTACTCGACCATCAACGACCTGATCGACGCCGACACCGGCAAGGTCGTGCTCGAGGCCGGCAAGAAGCTCACCGTCCGTGCCGCCCGCCAGCTCCAGGAGAAGGGGCTGAAGGCGTTGCGCCTGTCGGATGAGGAGCTCGTCGGCAACTACCTCGCCGAGGACCTCGTCAATCCGAAGACCGGCGAAATCCACGCCGAAGCCGGCGAGGAGATCACCGACAAGTCCATGAAGGTCCTGAACGAGCACGGCTACAAGGAACTGCCGCTGCTCGACATCGACCACGTCAATGTCGGCGCCTATATCCGCAACACGCTCTCGGCCGACAAGAACATGACGCGTGAAGACGCGCTGTTCGACATCTACCGCGTGATGCGTCCGGGCGAGCCGCCGACGCTGGATTCGGCACAGGCGATGTTCCAGTCGCTGTTCTTCGACGCCGAGCGTTACGACCTGTCCGCGGTCGGCCGCGTCAAGATGAACATGCGCCTCGACCTCGATGCGCCCGACACCCAGCGCACGCTGCGCAAGGAAGACATCCTCTCCGTCATCAAGACGCTGGTGGACCTGCGCGACGGCAAGGGCGAGATCGACGACATCGACCATCTCGGCAACCGCCGTGTGCGCTCGGTCGGCGAGCTCATGGAGAACCAGTACCGCATCGGCCTGCTGCGCATGGAGCGCGCGATCAAGGAACGTATGTCCTCGGTCGACATCGACACGGTCATGCCGCAGGACCTGATCAACGCGAAGCCCGCGGCTGCCGCCGTGCGCGAGTTCTTCGGCTCCTCGCAGCTCTCGCAGTTCATGGACCAGACCAACCCGCTGTCGGAGATCACCCACAAGCGCCGTCTCTCGGCGCTTGGACCGGGCGGTCTGACCCGCGAGCGCGCCGGCTTCGAAGTGCGCGACGTGCATCCGACGCATTACGGCCGTATCTGCCCGATCGAGACGCCGGAAGGCCCGAACATCGGTCTGATCAACTCGCTCGCGACCTTCGCGCGCGTCAACAAGTACGGCTTCGTCGAGACGCCTTACCGCAAGGTCAAGGACGGTCGTGTCACCGATGAGGTCGTGTACCTCTCGGCGATGGAAGAAGGCCGCTACACCGTCGCGCAGGCCAACGTGCCGCTCGACGCCAAGGGCCGCTTCACCGAAGACCTCGTGGTCTGCCGTCACGCCGGCGAAGTCTTGCCGGTGACGCCGGACAAGGTCGACTACATGGACGTGTCGCCGAAGCAGCTCGTTTCGGTCGCCGCGGCGCTGATCCCGTTCCTCGAGAACGACGACGCCAACCGCGCGCTGATGGGCTCGAACATGCAACGCCAGGCGGTGCCGCTGGTTCGCGCCGAGGCGCCGTTCGTCGGCACCGGCATGGAAGGCGTGGTTGCGCGTGACTCGGGTGCTGCGATCGCGGCGCGCCGTTCCGGCGTGATCGACCAGATCGACGCCACTCGCGTCGTCATCCGCGCCACGGAAGATCTCGATCCGACCAAGTCGGGCGTCGATATCTACCGCCTCATGAAGTACCAGCGCTCGAACCAGTCGACCTGCATCAACCAGCGTCCGCTGGTGAAGGTCGGCGACATCGTCAGGAAGGGCGACATCATCGCGGACGGTCCGTCGACCGACCTCGGCGAGCTCGCGCTCGGCCGCAACGTGCTCGTCGCGTTCATGCCGTGGAACGGCTACAACTTCGAAGACTCGATCCTGCTCTCCGAGCGGATCGTGAAGGACGACGTCTTCACCTCGATCCACATCGAGGAATTCGAAGTCATGGCCCGCGACACCAAGCTCGGACCTGAGGAAATCACCCGCGACATTCCGAACGTCTCGGAAGAAGCGCTGAAGAACCTCGACGAAGCCGGTATCGTCTATATCGGTGCGGAAGTGCGCGCCGGCGACATCCTCGTCGGCAAGATCACGCCGAAGGGCGAGAGCCCGATGACGCCGGAAGAGAAGCTTCTGCGCGCCATCTTCGGCGAAAAGGCCTCCGACGTGCGTGACACCTCGCTGCGCGTTCCTCCGGGCGTGCAGGGCACCATCGTCGAAGTCCGCGTCTTCAACCGTCACGGCGTCGACAAGGACGAGCGTGCGCTGGCGATCGAGCGGGAAGAGATCGAACGTCTCGCCAAGGACCGCGACGACGAGCAGGCGATCCTGGACCGCAACGTCTACAGCCGTCTGGCCGACCTTCTCGAAGGTCGCCAGGGCATTGCCGGCCCCAAGGGCTTCAAGAAGGACACCAAGATCACCCGTGCGGTGCTCGAGGAGTACCCGAAGTCGCAGTGGTGGCTGTTCGCATCGCCCAACGACAAGCTGATGGCCGAGATCGAGGCCATGCGGAAGCAGTACGACGAGTCGAAGAAGGGGCTCGAGCAGCGCTTCCTCGACAAGGTCGAGAAGCTGCAGCGTGGCGACGAGCTGCCGCCCGGCGTGATGAAGATGGTCAAGGTCTTCGTCGCGGTGAAGCGCAAGATCCAGCCCGGCGACAAGATGGCCGGCCGCCACGGCAACAAGGGCGTGGTGTCGAAGATCGTGCCGATCGAGGACATGCCGTTCCTCGAAGACGGCACGCATGCCGACATCGTGCTCAATCCGCTGGGCGTGCCGTCGCGCATGAACGTCGGTCAGATCCTCGAGACGCATCTCGGCTGGGCCTGCGCCGGCCTCGGCAAGCGTATCGGCCAGACCGTCGATGCCTATCTGTCGAAGCAGGACATCAAGCCGCTCAAGGAGACCTTGAAGAAGGTCTACGGCGAGGACGAGACGATCAAGTCGCTCAACGACGGCGAACTGATCGAGCTCGGCCGCAATCTGAGCCGCGGCGTGCCGATCGCGACGCCGGTGTTCGACGGCGCCAAGGAAGCCGACATCGAGGAGATGCTGAAGCTCGCGGGTCTCGACGCTTCGGGCCAGTCGACCGTCTATGACGGCCGTACCGGCGACCCCTTCGATCGCAAGGTGACGGTGGGCTACATCTACATGCTCAAGCTGCACCATCTCGTGGACGACAAGATCCACGCGCGTTCGATCGGTCCGTACTCGCTCGTCACCCAGCAGCCGCTGGGCGGCAAGGCGCAGTTCGGCGGCCAGCGCTTCGGCGAAATGGAGGTGTGGGCGCTCGAAGCTTACGGCGCGGCCTACACGCTGCAGGAAATGCTGACCGTGAAGTCGGACGACGTCGCGGGACGAACCAAGGTGTACGAGGCGATCGTGCGCGGCGACGACACGTTCGAGGCCGGTATTCCGGAATCGTTCAACGTGCTGGTCAAGGAAATGCGCTCGCTCGGCCTCAACGTCGACCTGCACAATTCTAAGGTCGGCCCGGCGCCGACGTCAGAGGCGGCCGAGTAACGCGACTTTTCATGCCCGGCCTCGCGGCCGGGCATCGGCGCCTTCGCCCCGATGTGAGGGCAGGGCGCCCCGCAAAGTGATTTTCGAATTTGCTGCCGGCCTCGACCGGCACGCGAGGAGAAGACGATGAACCAAGAAATTATGAATCTTTTTAACCCGACGACGCCGGCTCAGGTCTTCGACCAGATCCGGATCTCGATCGCGTCTCCAGAGAAGATTCTGTCCTGGTCCTACGGCGAGATCAAGAAGCCGGAGACCATCAACTACCGTACCTTCAAGCCCGAGCGCGACGGCCTGTTCTGCGCCCGCATCTTCGGGCCGATCAAGGACTACGAGTGCTTGTGCGGCAAGTACAAGCGCATGAAGTACAAGGGCATCATCTGCGAGAAGTGCTCGGTCGAGGTCACGCTGTCGCGCGTCCGGCGCGAGCGCATGGGCCATATCGAGCTCGCAGCGCCCGTCGCCCACATCTGGTTCCTGAAGTCGCTGCCGTCGCGCATCGGCTTGCTGCTCGACATGACGCTGAAGGATCTCGAGCGGATCCTCTATTTCGAATATTACGTCGTGCTGGAGCCGGGCCTCACCGCGCTGAAGGACCGTCAGCTGCTGTCGGAAGACGAGTACCTGAAGGCGCAGGACGAGTACGGCCAGGATTCCTTCACCGCCATGATCGGCGCGGAAGCGATCCGCGAGCTGCTCAAGGGCATGGACCTTGAGAAGCTCGAGGTGACGCTGCGTGCCGAGATGGCCGACACCGACTCGGACATCAAGCACAAGAAGCTCGCCAAGCGCCTGAAGATCGTCGAGGCATTCCGCCACTCCGGCAACAAGCCGGAATGGATGATCCTGACCGTCGTTCCCGTGATCCCGCCGGATCTGCGTCCGCTGGTGCCGCTGGACGGCGGCCGCTTCGCGACGTCGGACCTCAACGACCTCTACCGCCGCGTCATCAACCGCAACAACCGCTTGAAGCGGCTGATGGAGCTGCGCGCGCCGGACATCATCATCCGCAACGAGAAGCGCATGCTTCAGGAAGCGGTCGATGCTCTGTTCGACAACGGCCGCCGCGGCCGCGTCATCACCGGCGCCAACAAGCGTCCGCTGAAGTCGCTCGCCGACATGCTGAAGGGCAAGCAGGGCCGGTTCCGTCAGAACCTGCTCGGCAAGCGCGTCGACTATTCCGGCCGTTCGGTGATCGTGGTCGGTCCCGAGCTGCGCCTGCATCAGTGCGGCCTGCCGAAGAAGATGGCGCTCGAGCTGTTCAAGCCGTTCATCTATTCGCGGCTCGACGCCAAGGGTCTGTCCACCACGGTGAAGCAGGCCAAGAAGCTGGTCGAGAAGGAGCGGCCCGAGGTCTGGGACATCCTGGACGAGGTCATCCGCGAGCATCCGGTGCTGCTCAACCGCGCGCCGACGCTGCATCGCCTCGGCATCCAGGCGTTCGAGCCGGTGCTGATCGAGGGCAAGGCGATCCAGCTTCACCCGCTGGTCTGCTCGGCGTTCAACGCCGACTTCGACGGCGACCAGATGGCCGTGCACGTTCCGCTGTCGCTCGAAGCGCAGTTGGAAGCGCGCGTCCTGATGATGTCGACCAACAACATCCTGCATCCGGCGAACGGCCAGCCGATCATCGTGCCGTCGCAGGACATCGTGCTGGGTCTCTACTACGTCTCGATCATGCGCGAAGGCCTGCCCGGCGAGGGCAAGGTGTTCGGCGACATGGCCGAGCTCGAGCACGCCCTGCATGCGAAGGTCATCCACCTCCACACCAAGATCAAGTACCGGTGGGAAGGCATGGACGAGGCCGGCAAGATCTCCAAGCGCTGGATCGAGACCACCGCCGGTCGCGTCATGCTCGGCAACCTGCTGCCGCGCAACCCGCGCATCTCGTACGAGATCATCAACAAGCTGATGACCAAGCGCGAGATCTCGGGCGTCATCGACCAGGTCTACCGTCACTGCGGTCAGAAGGAGACCGTGATCTTCTGCGACCGCATCATGGCGCTCGGCTTCTACAACGCGTTCAAGGCCGGCATCTCGTTCGGCAAGGACGACATGGTCGTGCCGCACGGCAAGTGGAAGATCGTCGACAGCACCCGTACGCTGGCGAAGGATTTCGAGCAGCAGTACAATGACGGCCTGATCACCCATGGCGAGAAGTACAACAAGGTCGTCGACGCCTGGTCGAAGGCCACGGAAGAAATCGCCAAGGCGATGATGAAGGAGATCTCCGCCACCAAGAAGACGGCGAGCGGAGCCGATGCCGACATCAACTCGATCTACATGATGGCCCACTCCGGTGCCCGCGGTTCGCCGGCCCAGATGCGCCAGCTCGCCGGCATGCGCGGCCTGATGGCCAAGCCGTCGGGTGAGATCATCGAGACGCCGATCATCTCGAACTTCAAGGAAGGCCTCTCGGTTCTCGAGTACTTCAACTCGACCCACGGCGCCCGCAAGGGTCTCGCGGACACCGCGTTGAAGACCGCGAACTCGGGCTACCTGACCCGTCGTCTGGTCGACGTCGCGCAGGACTGCATCATCACGCAGTCCGACTGCGGCACCAAGCTCGGCATCAAGATGCGCGCCATCGTCGATGCCGGCACCGTGGTCGCTTCGCTCGGTTCGCGCATCCTCGGACGCACGGCCTGCGAAGACGTCAAGGACGCCTCGGGCAAGGTGATCATCAAGCGCGACACGCTGATGGAGGAAAGCCATCTGGACGCCATCCAGCAGGGTGGTGTGCAGGAGGTGAAGATCCGCTCGGCGCTGACCTGCGAGCTCGTCAACGGCATCTGCGGCAAGTGCTACGGCCGCGACCTCGCCCGCGGCACGCCGGTCAACCACGGCGAAGCGGTCGGCGTCATCGCGGCGCAGTCGATCGGCGAGCCGGGCACCCAGCTCACCATGCGCACCTTCCACATCGGTGGCGCGGCGCAGCTCAACGAGCAGTCTTTCGTCGAAGCCAACTTCGACGGCAAGATCGTGATCAGGAACAAGGCCATCGCCCGCAACAGCGAAGGTCACCTGATCGCGATGGTGCGCAACATGGTGGTGGCGATCGTCGATGCCGACGGCACCGAGCGTGCGACGCACCGCGTCCAGTACGGCTCGCGCCTGCACGTCGACGAGGGCGACAACGTCAAGCGCGGCCAGCGCATCGTCGAGTGGGATCCCTACACCCGTCCGCTCCTCACTGAAGTCGAAGGTACGATCGGCTTCGAGGATCTGGTCGAGGGGCAGTCGATCTCGGAAACGCTCGACGAGGCGACCGGTATCGCCAAGCGCGTGGTCATCGACTGGCGCTCGACCCGTGGTGGCGCGGATTTGCGTCCGGCCATCGTGGTCAAGGGCAAGGACGGCAAGGTGCTCAAGCTCGCCCGTGGCGGCGATGCCCGCTACATGCTGTCGGTCGACGCCATTCTCTCGGTCGACGTCGGAGCCAAGGTCAATCCGGGCGACATTCTCGCCCGTGTCTCGACCGAAAGCGCCAAGACGCGTGACATCACCGGCGGTCTGCCGCGGGTGGCGGAACTGTTCGAGGCCCGGCGTCCGAAGGATGCGGCGATCATCGCCGAAATCGCGGGCACCATCCGGTTCGGACGCGACTACAAGAACAAGCGTCGCATCTCGATCGAGCCGATGGACAAGACCGACGAGCCGCGCGAGTACCTGATCCCGAAGGGCAAGCACATCCACCTTCAGGACGGCGACGTCGTCGAAAAGGGCGACTTCATCGTGGAAGGCAACCCTGCACCGCACGACATCCTTGCGGTCAAGGGCATCGAGGAGCTCGCAGCCTACCTGGTCAACGAAATCCAGGAGGTCTACCGGCTGCAGGGCGTGCTCATCAACGACAAGCACATCGAGGTGATTGTCCGTCAGATGCTCCAGAAGGTGGAAATCACCGACCAGGGCGAGACCGACATGATCTCCGGCGAGCAGGTCGACAAGATCGAGTTCGACCAGCTCAACGAGAAGGCGAAGGAAGAGGGCAAGAAGCCCGCCACGGGAACGCCGGTTCTGCTCGGCATCACCAAGGCGAGCCTGCAGACCCGCTCCTTCTTCTCGGCGGCCTCGTTCCAGGAGACCACCCGCGTCCTCACGGAAGCGGCGGTCAACGGCAAGGTCGACCCGCTCGAAGGCCTCAAGGAGAACGTCATCGTCGGCCGGCTGATCCCGGCGGGCACCGGCGCCTCCATGGCCAAGATCCGCGAAGTCGCCGTGAAGCGCGACAAGATGATCCTCGACGAGCGCGAGAAGCAGGCCTCCATCGTCTCGCCGGCGCCGGAAGCGGAACCGGTGGCGCTGCCGCCTGCGGAATAATAGCTCCTCCGTACGATTACCGAGGACGACGAAAAGGCCGGCTCACGCCGGCCTTTTTGCTGCTTTCTTTGCTTGTTGCAGTGCAGGGACGCCTTTCGTTCATCTTCCCTTCAGCCTGAAAAGCGCTTTTGCTAAGACGGCTTAGACCGGAGGTCCCGAGCAGGGGGCGGCCGGAGACCACGGAACTCACATGCTTGATCTCGCAATCGTAGGCGGCGGCCCCGGCGGGCTGATGAGCGCCTGGTATCTGAAGCGCAAGCTCGGCGATCTCTGCCGCGTCACCATCTACGAAGCGTCCGATCGCCTCGGCGGCAAGATCGTCACGCGCAAATTCGATTCCGCGCCCGCGATGTACGAGGCCGGCGTCGCGGAGATCTACGACTACTCGATGACGGGCCCGGACCCGCTGCGCGAGCTGATCCAGCACTTCGGGCTGCAGACCATTCCGATGGATGCCGAGCAGGTGCAGTTCGGCGGCGAGCTCTTGAACGACGTGCCGGGCATGCGCCGCAAATACGGCGCCAAGACTGCGGCCGCGATCGAAGCCTTCCGCAAGCGCTGCTCCGACCTGATGTCGCCGGTTGAATATTACGAAGGCGTCGGCGCGCACGACAACGAGCACCCCTGGGCGCACAAGACCGCCGAGCAGGTGCTCGACGAGGAGGTCGACGACGCAACCGCAAAGCGCTTCTTCAAGGTGATGGCGCGCTCCGACATCGCGACCGAGAGCCACAACACCAACGGCCTCAACGCGCTGAAGAACTATCTGATGGATCTCGACGGCTATATCGGCCTCTATTCCATCCAGAACGGCAATGAGCAGTTGATCGAGTGCCTGCAGTCCGAGGTCAACGCCGACATCCAGCTCAATCATCGCGTGCTCGCCGTCGGCAAGGCCGAGACCGGCCGCTACCAGCTCAAGATGATGAACGGGAAGGGACCGGAGACGCGCGACTTCGACCTCGTGCTGGTTTGCCTGCCGCATTCCTGGCTGCACACGATGGGCTGGGAAGGCGAACAGCTCCGCAAGTCGATGGTCAAGCACGTCTCTTATTTCGACCGTCCCGCGCATTACCTGCGGGTCTCGATCCTGTTCGACGAGCCGTTCTGGGGCGACAGGATTCCCGGCGCCTGGTTCATGTCGGAGGCCTTTGGCGGTTGCTGCGTCTACAACGAAGGTGCGCGCCACGACGTCGGTAGGCACGGCGTGCTGAACTGGCTCATTCCGGGTTCGGACGCGCTGGCCTTCGCCAACCTCTCGGATCAGGAGCTGATCGATGCGGCCCTGAAATCGCTGCCGGCCTCGCTCGGCGATGCCCGCGCGCATTTCATGGAAGGCAAGATCCACCGCTGGCTGTCCTCGGTGAATGCGATCCCGGGCGGTTTGCCCGTGCGCGACGTCATGACCAATCACCGGCCGGAGCCGAAGGAGCATCCCGGCATCGTGCTGGTCGGCGACTATCTGTTCGATTCGACGCTGAACGGTCTGCTGGACTCCTCGGATGCGGCGACCGACATCATCCTCACCGAGATGATGCGGCTGCGCCGTGCGCGCAGCCAGGGCGAGAAGCCGCTGTCGGACAAGATCGACCGCGACTATTTCGAGAACTATCGCGGCGTCGGTCCCTATAGCGAGGCGTGGCGCCAGTTCACCGACCCCGATTATCTCACCAAGCTGATCGGCATCGTCTGGGGCAAGGCGAAGGGCGCAAAACTCCTGGTCGCGGGCTCCGCGAGCGGCGAGCTGGTCGGCGCGCTACGCGAGCGCGGCATCGATGCCTGGGGGATCGAGAACAACCGCGCCATCCACGCAAAGACGCCGAAGGCGCTGAAGAAGTACAACAAGCTCGGTTCGATCACCGACATGCCGTTCAAGGACGACGCGTTCGACTTCGTGTTCGAAACCAGCCTCTGCCACGTCACGGAGAAGCAGGTGGCGCGCGCGATCCGCGAGCTCAACCGCGTGGTCAAGACCGGCCTGGTGTTCGGCTCGGTGACATCGGACATGGCGCCTGCGCTGATCGACCGCTACGACCTCCTGCGCGGCGTCAAGAAGCTCGGCACCTGGTGGGAGTGGTCGGAGCTGTTCTTCGGCAACGGGTTCGACCTGTCGATGCACCGCAACGATTGCACCGATGCGCTCTGGACGGCGACGCTGTCCGCCAACAAGGGCCCGGGCCAATGGTACGCCGACGCCGACTCCTTGCGTTATTCGTTCTTCGACAAGGTCGCGGACGAGGACGACGACTAGCCGCGGTCCGGGAAGAAACGTGCATTCGCCAATTGTTTTGCCGAATTCATTTTGATCGCATAGAATCGGTGCCATAGCGGTTTCCCGCTTTCCCCTCGATCTCTCTGCGGTCATGCCGGCCGTCAGCATCGGTTGGTTTCATGGCGCCCAGATCTCCCTCGTCGGACAAAGAGAAGCCCGCTGTCGCGGAAGCGGCGGCCGAGCTCGAGGACAAGCTCGCCCCCAAGCAGGCCGAGGCTGAGGACGACGAAGACGATGGCGAGGACGATGAGGACGAGCTAGCGGAGCTCGAGGATGACGATGAGGACGAAGACCTCGTCGTCTTTACCGCCCGCGAGGCCGCCGGCGCGCTCTCGACCATCGTCAGCTTCGTCCGGCCTTATCTCGGCAACTACAAGCGCATGCTCTCCTTCGTGGCGTTCGGCGTCATGATCGAGACGTTGTTCAACGTCATCATGCCGCTGAGCCTGAAATTCCTGATCGACGACGCGCTCGGTGAGGAGGACTTCCAGGCGCTCTACAAGATCCTCGCCGTGCTGGCGGTGGCCGGCATCTTCACATCGATCGTCGCGGTCTGGTACGAGCGCTGGGATGCGCGGCTCGCCGCCTGCCTGATCTCCGATATCCGCAAGCGGCTGTTCGAGCACGTCCAGGACCTGCCGGCTTCCTATTTCCAGCGCACGAAGCGCGGCGAGATCCTGTCGCGCTTCTCGGTCGATCTCTCCGCCGTCGAAGGCTCGATCAAGACCTTTGCCAACAGCGCGGCGTTGCCGTTCCTGGAGCTGATCGCCGGCATCATCCTGATGGTATTTTTGAACTGGCAACTCGCCGCGGTGGCGCTGCTGGTGTTTCCGATTACCCTGATCGGCCCGCGCATCCTCACCCCGAAAGCGGTGCAGGCCAATTACGAGCAGAAGCTGAACGAAGCCGCGCTGCTCGGCATGGTGCAGGAGAATGTCGGCGCGCAGGCGGTGATCAAGGCTTTCAGCCTGCAGCGCAGGATGTTCGGCTTCTTCACCTTCCGCAACAACGAGACCCGCAACAAGATCGCGTCAGCGACCTTCCTGTCCACCATGGTGGAGCGGACGGTCACGATCTCGGTGCTGTTGCTGCACCTCGTGGTGCTCGCGATCGGCGCGTATCTGGCGACCAAGGGCCAGATCACGATCGGTACCTTCGTGACCTTCGAGAGCGCGTTCTGGGAGGTGTCCTACAACATCGCCCATGTGATGCACTTCATCCCGGTGTCGATCTCGTCGGCCGCCGCCGTGCGCCACATCCAGGACCTCCTGGACGAGCCGACCCGCGGCGCCGATCGCGCCGGCGCGCCGGACCTGCCGCGCATCACCAACGACATCACCTTCGACCGCGTCACGTTCCAGTACGAAGGCAGCCAGACGCCGGTGCTGGACAATCTCAGCCTCAAGCTGAATGTCGGCAAGAGCATCGCGATCGTGGGCCCCAGCGGCTCGGGCAAGAGCACGCTGCTCAACCTGATCCTGCGGCTCTACGTGCCGGATGACGGCCGCCTCACCATCGACGGCGTCGACATCCGCAAGGTCACGCTGACCTCGCTGCGGCAGAGCATGGCCGTGGTGTTCCAGGAAAACATGCTGTTCAACATGTCGATCCGCGAGAACATCCGCCTCGGCAAGGAGGGCGCCACCGACGCGGAGGTGGAGGAGGCGGCGAAGAAGGCCGAGATCCACCGCTACATCATGAGCCTGCCGCAGAAATACGACACGCCGGTCGGCGAGCGCGGCGACACCTTGTCGGGTGGCCAGCGCCAGCGCATCGCGATCGCGCGCGCGATCATTCGCAACCCGTCGGTGCTGCTCCTGGACGAGGCGACCTCGGCGCTGGACCAGACCACGGAAGCCGCCATCAATCGCACGCTGCTCAAGGTCGCCAAGGGCCGCACCATGATCTGGTCGACGCACCGCCTGACCTCGGTGGTCGAGATGGACGAGATCATCGTGATCTCGGGCGGCCGTGCCATCGAGCGCGGGTCGCATGCCGAGCTGCTGGCCAAGAACGGCGTCTATCGCAAGCTGTGGGACGATCAGCTCCACAAGCCGCACGGCAGTGCGCGTCAGGTCGATGACGACGACAGCGACGACGATGATGACGAGGACGACGATGAGGAGTGACCGAGGAAGTTCGGCTCAATGTGAAACTGCCGTCCCAGGCGCCGTAGCGCGCCTTGCGCGAACCAGGCCATGAAGCGCGCCCAACGCTGCGCCGTCCAATAGGGGCTCGCGGACGTCGAGACCTCGCGGAAATCAAAGGCCTTTGCCGCGGACCAGGCGTCGCAGTCGCGCTTGACCGGATCGTCGTAGAAAGCGGCGATCTTGGCTGCCTCCATGCCGTCGCTCGCAAGCCAGGCCGGAATGTGGACGTTGCAGAGCCGCTCGACGTCGGTGAACACCTTGTCGGTGCCGGTGCCCGCGACGGGGCAGGAGGTCGCGAAGGCGTCGCCGACCAGCACGATTCCTGCCTGACGCATCGCGCTGTGCCGGTAGAGATCGACCGGCCGGATTTTGACCTCGCCCGAGACGTCGAATGCGCCGGTGATGCGTTTCAGCCGCGGCAAGGCCGCGTTCAGCGTCGTGACCGGCGCCCGGCGCAGCTCCCGCAGCCAGGGATCGTCGAAGGCGCGGTAGACGAACAGATTGGCGCGCATGCGCGGCCCGATCGGAAACAGCGAGATGTAGGGGATGCGATCGCTCGGCCGCTCCGAGAAGTAGGTCAGGGCGGGGAAGTCGAACGAGGGACGTCCGACCGGCACCAGGTCGAAGCCGACCGAGATCGAATGTCCGGCACTGATGATGTCGCGCTGCAGGCCGAGCTGGTGGCGCAGGCCGACGTTCAGCCCGTTGGCGAGCACGACCAGCCGCGCGGACACGGTCTCGTCGTTGGAGAGGGTGATCCTCTGGCGGTCGACACTGGTCGACACCGACAGCGCCTTGGCGCAGATCGTCTCAACCGCTGCAGGAATTTCGCCGCGGATCGCATTGACCAGGCTGTGATAATGGAAACCGAACTGCTGGCTCGGCGATTTGTCGAGGAGACGGCCGAAGCGCGCGATCCAGTTCTCGCCGACGAAGGTCGTGTGCCGCAGCGCCGATTCGGCGATTCCGGTGCGCCGGAAGCGTTCGAGCTGCTCGCCGCCGCTGATTTTTTCGACCCGGAAGTCGGGCGGATAGTCGCGGTGAGGGTCGATCAGGATGGCCGAAATGCCGGCCCGGCCGAGCATTGCGGCGGCGGTCGAGCCGGCCAGGCCCCCGCCGATGATCGCAATGTCGGTATACCGCATGGGTATTTCTCCGCGAGAAACGCCATCACTGCGCACGAACAGGAAAAAAAGCCTTAGCGTCGGTTATAAAAGTACATTTTATCCGGGTATAATATGTTTTGGGCTGGCGGAGCCGGGGCACAGCACCCATATCGGGCATGCGCGGTCAGGGCGCCAAACAAGCGAATTCTACAGGCGCGATAAGCGCTTTCGCGCAGTTGTTTCGCCTTGACTTGACCGATTCCCACTTATAGAAAGCGCCTCACTTAACGACAGGCGGTGAGTGTCGCCAACGTCGGAACGGAGCACCCGTTAGGTCCCTTAGGACCGCCTCGCGGGCACCAACCTCGACGAATGCCGCTCAAACGCTGTCGATGATAGCTAGGCAATGCCAGGACGATATTAGTTCTCTTGAGCACGTCCTCATGAGATCGAACTCGGATGCATGACCTCGGTATGCGACCGCCGGCTTAACCGCCGAACGGCCGAAACATCGCGGTCCTCTGTGGCGTCGAAGCGCTTTCTGCTCAGTGACGAGCGGATGGCGCGATTTCGCTTTGCGCGGATCGTTTCGCGCAGCGCGGACCCCCTCGGACGGGTCGTCCGGAGAAGAATTTGCGGGCCCGATGACGGTTCGCGGCAAGAAAGCGGACCCGGAAGGGGCCGTGCAGAAAAAGGGTAAGGCCAGGATGCCGACGATCAACCAGCTGATCGCACAACCGCGGGAAGTGCAGAAGTCGCGCAAGAAGGTGCCGGCGCTGCAGCAGTCGCCGCAGAAGCGCGGCGTTTGCACGCGCGTCTACACCACGACGCCGAAGAAGCCGAACTCGGCGCTTCGTAAGGTTGCCAAGGTCCGCCTGACCAACGGCTTCGAGGTCATCGGCTACATCCCCGGTGAGGGCCATAACCTCCAGGAGCACTCGGTGGTCATGATCCGCGGCGGCCGCGTCAAGGACTTGCCCGGCGTGCGCTACCACATCCTCCGCGGCGTTCTGGATACCCAGGGCGTCAAGAACCGTAAGCAGCGTCGTTCGAAGTACGGCGCGAAGCGTCCGAAGTAAGCGGGAACCTCTTCCATGTCTCGTCGCCATTCTGCCGAAAAGCGTGAAGTGAACCCGGACCCGAAGTTCGGGAACATCATCATCACGAAGTTCATGAATTCGATCATGTACGACGGCAAGAAGTCTGCCGCCGAAAGCATCGTCTACGGTGCGCTCGCCATGATCGAGACCAAGACCAAGCAGGGCCCGCTGCCGGTGTTCGAGCAGGCGCTGGAAAACGTCATGCCGACCATCGAAGTGCGTTCGCGCCGCGTCGGCGGCGCCACCTACCAGGTGCCGGTGGAAGTGCGTTCCGTTCGCCGTCAGGCGCTCGGCATTCGCTGGATCATCGCTGCTGCACGTGAACGTAACGAAAAGACGATGATGGAGCGGCTTTCCGCCGAGCTCCTGGACGCATCGAACAACCGCGGGAACGCCGTCAAGAAGCGCGAAGACGTGCACCGGATGGCGGAAGCCAACCGCGCCTTCTCGCACTATCGCTGGTAACGGCGACCAACGGACTAAGGAACAATCCATGCCTCGCGTTCATGCCATAGAGAACTACCGCAACTTCGGTATCATGGCGCATATCGACGCCGGTAAGACCACGACCACCGAGCGCATCCTCTATTACACCGGCAAGAGCCACAAGATCGGCGAAGTGCACGAAGGTGCCGCGACGATGGACTGGATGGAGCAGGAGCAGGAGCGTGGCATCACGATCACCTCCGCTGCGACCACCGCGTTCTGGAACGGCAAGCGCCTGAACATCATCGACACGCCCGGCCACGTCGACTTCACCATCGAAGTCGAGCGTTCGCTCCGCGTGCTCGACGGCGCCGTGTGCGTGCTCGATAGCAACCAGGGCGTCGAGCCGCAGACCGAGACCGTCTGGCGCCAGGGCGACAAGTACAAGGTTCCGCGTATCGTCTTCGCCAACAAGATGGATAAGACGGGCGCCGACTTCTACAAGTGCCTCGATGATATCGTCGATCGCCTCGGCGCCAAGCCGATCGCGATCCAGCTTCCGATCGGCGCCGAGAATAATTTCAAGGGCCTGGTCGATCTCGTCCGCATGAAGGGCGTGGTCTGGGAAGACGAGGCACTCGGTGCCAATTTCAAGGACATCGACATTCCCGCGGACCTCGCCGACAAGGCGAAGGAATACCGCGAGAAGATGCTGGAAGCCGCCGTCGAGCTCGACGACGACGCGCTTGCCGCCTATCTCGATGGCAAGGAGCCCGACGAGGCGACGCTGAAGCGGCTGATCCGCAAGGCGGTGCTGACCGGCGCCTTCTATCCCGTGCTGTGCGGCTCGGCCTTCAAGAACAAGGGCGTGCAGCCGCTGCTCGACGCCGTCGTCGATTACCTGCCGTCGCCGGTCGACGTGCCCGCGATCAAGGGCGTCGACGATAAGGGCAACGAAGTCGTCCGCAAGGCCGACGACAAGGAGCCGCTGGCTCTGCTCGCGTTCAAGATCATGGACGACCCGTTCGTCGGCACCATCACCTTCTGCCGCATCTATTCGGGCGTGCTGATGAGCGGTACCGGCGTGGTCAACTCGACCCGCGAGAAGAAAGAACGTATCGGCCGCATGCTGCTGATGCATGCGAACAACCGCGAAGACATCAAGGAAGCCTATGCCGGCGACATCGTCGCGCTGGCCGGCCTGAAGGAAGCGCGCACCGGCGACACGCTGTGCGATCCCGACAAGCCGGTCATCCTCGAGAAGATGGAATTCCCCGAGCCGGTCATCGAGATCGCGATCGAGCCGAAGTCGAAGGCCGACCAGGAGAAGCTGGGCGTGGCGCTGGCGAAGCTCGCCGCGGAGGATCCGTCCTTCCGCGTCTCGACCGACCAGGAGTCCGGCCAGACCATCCTCAAGGGCATGGGCGAACTCCACCTCGACATCAAGGTCGACATCCTCCGTCGTACCTACAAGGTCGATGCCAACATCGGCGCGCCGCAGGTGGCGTTCCGTGAGCGCGTCACCAAGAGGGCCGAGGTCAAGTACACCCACAAGAAGCAGACCGGCGGTACCGGTCAGTTCGCCGAAGTGTCGATCGTGGTCGAGCCGAACGAGCCCGGCAAGGGCTATGAGTTCGAGTCCAAGATCGTCGGTGGTGCGGTTCCGAAGGAATACATCCCCGGCGTCGAAAAGGGCCTCAACAGCGTCATGGGCGCGGGCGTGGTCGCGGGCTTCCCCGTGGTCGACGTCAAGGTTCAGCTCGTCGACGGCAAGTACCACGACGTCGACTCGTCGGCACTGGCCTTCGAAATTGCATCGCGCGCGGCGTTCCGCGAAGCGCTGCAGAAGGGCAAGTCCGTCCTGCTCGAGCCGATCATGAAGGTCGAAGTGGTGACCCCGGAAGACTACACCGGCTCGGTCATCGGCGACCTGAATTCCCGGCGCGGTCAGATCCAGGGTCAGGACATGCGCGGCAACGCCAACGTCATCAACGCGATGGTGCCGCTCATGAACATGTTCGGTTACGTGAACAACCTGCGCTCGATGAGCCAGGGTCGCGCGACCTTCACCATGCAGTTCGACCACTACGCAGAAGCGCCGGCAAACGTGTCGGCAGAAGTCCAGAAGAAGTTTGCCTGATTATCGTCGGTCCTAAGCTGACGATTGAACGGAGAGTCAAATGGCCAAAGCAAAGTTTGAACGTAACAAACCGCACTGCAACATCGGCACCATCGGTCACGTCGACCATGGCAAGACGTCGCTGACCGCGGCGATCACCAAGGTTCTCGCCGAAGCCGGCGGTGCGACGTTCACCGCGTACGACCAGATCGACAAGGCGCCGGAAGAGAAGGCGCGCGGCATCACGATCTCGACCGCGCACGTCGAGTACGAGACGCCGAACCGTCACTACGCCCACGTCGACTGCCCCGGCCACGCCGACTACGTCAAGAACATGATCACCGGCGCTGCCCAGATGGACGGCGCGATCCTGGTCGTGTCGGCCGCTGACGGCCCGATGCCGCAGACCCGCGAGCACATCCTGCTCGCCCGCCAGGTTGGCGTGCCCGCGCTCGTCGTGTTCCTCAACAAGTGCGACATGGTCGACGATCCGGAACTGCTCGAGCTCGTCGAGCTCGAAGTCCGCGAGCTGCTCTCCAAGTACGAATTCCCGGGCGACAAGATCCCGATCATCAAGGGTTCGGCGCTCGCCGCTCTCGAAGATTCGGACAAGAAGCTCGGCCACGACGCCATCCTCGAGCTGATGAAGAACGTCGACGAGTACATCCCGCAGCCGGAGCGTCCGATCGACCAGCCGTTCCTGATGCCGGTTGAAGACGTGTTCTCGATCTCGGGCCGCGGCACCGTCGTGACCGGCCGTGTCGAGCGCGGCATCGTCAAGGTCGGCGAGGAAATCGAGATCGTCGGTCTGCGTGCGACCCAGAAGACCACCGTTACCGGCGTCGAAATGTTCCGCAAGCTGCTCGATCAGGGCCAGGCCGGCGACAACATCGGTGCGCTGCTCCGCGGCACCAAGCGCGAGGAAGTCGAGCGCGGCCAGGTGCTCTGCAAGCCGGGTTCGGTCAAGCCGCACACCAAGTTCAAGGCCGAGGCTTACATCCTCACCAAGGAAGAGGGCGGTCGCCACACCCCGTTCTTCACCAACTACCGTCCGCAGTTCTACTTCCGCACCACCGACGTGACCGGTGTCGTGCACCTGCCGGAAGGCACCGAGATGGTGATGCCGGGCGACAACATCGCGATGGAAGTGCACCTGATCGTGCCGATCGCGATGGAAGAGAAGCTCCGCTTCGCGATCCGCGAAGGCGGCCGCACCGTCGGCGCCGGCGTCGTCGCCTCGATCATCGAGTAATTACGCGAATTGAAGATTGGCGAGTGGCGAATGGTGACATTCGCTATTCGCTGCTCGCCACTCTGCTCAAAGAAAGACCACGGCAATGAACGGCCAAAACATTCGCATCCGTCTCAAGGCGTTCGACCATCGTATCCTCGATACGTCGACCCGCGAGATCGTGAACACGGCGAAGCGCACCGGCGCCCAGGTTCGCGGACCCATTCCGCTGCCGACCCGCATCGAGAAGTTCACCGTCAACCGTTCGCCCCACGTCGACAAGAAGAGCCGCGAACAGTTCGAGATGCGCACCCACAAGCGCCTGCTCGACATCGTCGATCCGACCCCGCAGACCGTCGATGCTTTGATGAAGCTCGACCTGGCCGCCGGTGTCGACGTCGAGATCAAGCTCTAAAATTTTTGGATCCCGTTCGCGCAAGCGGACAGAAAGAACAGGAAGCAAGCCGATGCGCTCCGGAGTGATCGCACAAAAGGTCGGGATGACGCGGGTCTTCACGGAGGCCGGCGAACATATCCCCGTGACCGTGCTGAAGCTCGGCAATTGCCAGGTCGTAGGCCACCGCACCGAAGAGAAGAACGGCTATGTCGCGCTGCAGCTCGGCGCCGGCACCCGCAAGACCGTGTATCTGCCCAAGGCAGAGCGCGGCCAGTTCGCGGTCGCCAAGGTCGAGCCGAAGCGGCAGGTCGAGGAATTCCGCGTCACCGCCGATCAGATGATCCCGGTCGGCGCCGAGATCCAGGCCGACCACTTCGTCGTCGGCCAGTTCGTCGACGTCACCGGCACCTCGGTCGGTAAGGGCTTCGCCGGCGGCATGAAGCGCTGGAACTTCGGCGGTCTGCGCGCCACGCACGGTGTGTCGGTGTCGCACCGCTCGATCGGTTCGACCGGCGGCCGTCAGGATCCCGGCAAGACCTGGAAGAACAAGAAGATGCCCGGCCACATGGGTGTCGATCGCATCACCACGCTCAACCTTCGCGTCGTCCAGACCGATGTCGCGCGTGGCCTGATCCTCGTCGAAGGCGCCGTTCCCGGCTCCAAGGGCGGCTGGATCCGCGTGCGCGACGCCGTCAAGAAGCCGTTGCCGAAGGAAGCTCCGAAGCCCGGCAAGTTCAAGGTTGCCGGCGAAGCGGACGCCGCTCCGGCCGCGCAGGAGGCGTGAGATGGAATTGAAGGTCACGACCCTCGAGGGCAAGGAAGCAGGCTCCGTCCAGCTCTCCGACGCCATTTTCGGCCTGGAGCCGCGCGAGGACATCATCGCGCGTTGCGTGAAGTGGCAGCTCGACAAGCGTCAGGCTGGTACCCACAAGGCCAAGGGCCGCGCCGAGATCTGGCGCACCGGCAAGAAGATGTACAAGCAGAAGGGCACCGGCGGTGCTCGTCACGGCTCGGCCCGCGTGCCGCAGTTCCGCGGCGGCGGCCGTGCCTTCGGTCCGGTGGTGCGTTCGCACGCCTCCGACCTGCCGAAGAAGGTCCGCGCGCTTGCGCTCAAGCATGCGCTCTCGGCCAAGGCCAAGGACGGCGATCTCCTCGTGATCGACAAGGCCGCGCTGGAAGCCGCCAAGACCAAGGCGCTGCTCGGTCACTTCGCCAGCCTCGGGCTCACCAACGCGCTGATCATCGACGGCGCCGAGCTCAACAACGGTTTTGCCTCGGCCGCCCGCAACATCCCGAACATGGATGTGCTGCCGATCCAGGGCATCAACGTCTATGACATCCTGCGCCGTCAGAAGCTCGTTCTGACCAAGGCCGCCATCGATGCGCTGGAGGCGCGCTTCAAATGACGAAGAACATCGAGCCTCGCCACTACGACGTGATCGTCGCGCCGGTCGTGACCGAAAAGGCGACGATCGCCTCCGAGCACAACAAGGTCCTGTTCAAGGTGGCCGCCAAGGCGACCAAGCCGCAGATCAAGGAAGCGATCGAGAAGCTGTTCGACGTCAAGGTCAAGAGCGTCAACACGCTCGTCCGCAAGGGCAAGACCAAGGTCTTCCGCGGCAATCTCGGCTCGCAGTCGAACACCAAGCGCGCGATCGTGACCCTCGAAGAGGGCCACCGCATCGACGTTACCACCGGTCTGTAAGGTCGCACGACGATGGCACTGAAGACATTCAATCCCACGACGCCGGGCCAGCGCCAGCTGGTCATGGTCGATCGTTCGGCCCTCTACAAGGGCAAGCCGGTCAAGGCGCTCACCGAGGGCAAGCAGTCCAAGGGTGGTCGCAACAACACCGGTCGCATCACCGTGCGCTTCCGCGGCGGCGGCCACAAGCAGGCCTACCGCACCGTCGACTTCAAGCGCGACAGGATCGATGCGCCCGCGACCGTCGAGCGGCTGGAATACGATCCGAACCGCACCGCGTTCATCGCGCTGATCAAGTACCAGGACGGCACGCTCGCCTACATCCTGGCGCCGCAGCGCCTGGCCGTCGGCGACACCGTGGTTGCCGGCAACTATGTCGACGTGAAGCCGGGCAACGTCATGCCGCTCGGCAACATGCCGGTCGGTACGATCATCCACAACATCGAGGTCAAGATCGGGAAGGGCGGCCAGCTCGCCCGTTCGGCCGGCACCTACGCCCAGCTCGTCGGTCGCGATCAGGACTACGTCATCATCCGCCTCAACTCGGGTGAGCAGCGCCTGGTGCACGGCCGTTGCCGCGGTACCATCGGTGCGGTGTCGAACCCGGACCACATGAACACCTCGATCGGCAAGGCCGGTCGCACGCGTTGGATGGGCCGTCGCCCGCACAACCGCGGTGTTGCGATGAACCCGATCGACCATCCGCACGGCGGTGGTGAAGGTCGTACCTCGGGCGGCCGCCACCCGGTTACCCCGTGGGGCAAGCCGACCAAGGGCAAGAAGACCCGCACCAACAAGTCGACCAACAAATTCATTCTCCTAAGCCGCCACAAGCGGAAGAAGTAAGGAACGGCGGACATGGTTCGTTCAGTCTGGAAAGGCCCGTTCGTCGAGGGCTCGCTGCTCAAGAAGGCCGATGCCGCGCGTGCGTCCGGCCGTCACGACGTCATCAAGATCTGGAGCCGTCGCTCGACCATCCTGCCGCAGTTCGTCGGCCTGACGTTCGGCGTCTACAACGGCCAGAAGCACGTGCCGGTGAACGTCAACGAGGAAATGGTCGGTCACAAGTTCGGCGAGTTTTCGCCGACCCGGACCTTCCATGGTCACTCGGGCGACAAGAAAGCCAAGAAGGCTTGAGGATTGAACGATGAGCAAACCTAAGCGCGAGCGTAGCCTCGCCGACAACGAGGCCAAGGCGGTCGCCCGGATGCTGCGGGTGAGCCCGCAGAAGCTCAATCTGGTCGCCCAGCTCATTCGCGGCCGGAAGGCGTCTGCGGCTCTCGCCGACCTGCAGTTTTCGCGCAAGCGGATCGCGGTCGACGTGAAGAAGTGCCTGGAATCGGCTATCGCCAACGCCGAGAACAACCACGACCTCGACGTCGACGATCTCGTCGTGGCGCAGGCCTTCGTGGGCAACGGTCTCGTCATGAAGCGCTTCGCCGCGCGCGGCCGCGGCCGCTCGGGCCGTGTCTACAAACCATTTTCGCAACTGACGATCATTGTTCGTCAGGTCGAAGCCGAAGCGGCCGCGTAAGGGCGCAGGAGAATACGATGGGTCAAAAGATCAATCCGATCGGTCTGCGTCTCGGCATCAACCGGACCTGGGATTCCCGCTGGTTCGCGGGCAAGCAGGAATACGGCAAGCTGCTGC
>NZ_PPPT01000219.1 GCF_006483445.1 Bradyrhizobium guangdongense
GCCAAGGGCGAGCGGCGGAACACGCGCTCGGACTGGATGAAGATCGAGCGTGAGCGCGGTATCTCGGTCGTCACCTCGGTGATGACCTTCGAATTCGAGGGCCTCGTGTTCAACCTGCTGGATACGCCCGGCCACGAGGACTTTTCGGAAGACACCTATCGCACGCTCACCGCGGTGGACTCCGCCGTCATGGTGATCGACGCCGCAAAAGGCATCGAGGCACGGACGCGAAAGCTGTTCGAGGTGTGTCGTCTTCGGGATATCCCGATCATCACCTTCATCAACAAGATGGACCGCGAGAGCCGCGACACCTTTGAGCTCCTGGACGAGATCGAGAAGACGCTGGCGCTCGACACCACGCCGATGACCTGGCCGGTCGGCCGCGGCCGCGACTTCCTCGGCACCTATGACGTCCTCAATGGCGGCGTGCGCCTGCTCGAAGGCGGTGGCGCCAAGACCGGCGCAGCGCAGCAGATCGAGATCGAGGAGCTCGGCAAGCTCAACGCGAACCTCGATGTCTCCGCCGTGAAGGACGAGCTCGAGCTCGTCACCGAAGCCTCAAAACCGTTCGAGCTGGAGGCCTTTCGCGAGGGCCATTTGACGCCGGTCTATTTCGGCAGCGCGCTGCGCAATTTTGGCGTCGGCGATCTCCTGGAAGGGCTCGGCAAGTTTGCGCCTGAACCGCGCGCGCAGGACAGCAATTTGCGCAGGGTCGAAGCGACGGATCCGCGCATGAGTGCTTTCGTGTTCAAGATCCAGGCCAACATGGATCCGAACCATCGTGACCGCATCGCCTTTGCGCGGCTGTGCTCCGGAAAACTCAGTCGCGGCATGAAGGCCAAGCTGGTGCGTACCGGCAAGAGCATGCCGCTGTCGAGCCCGCAATTCTTCTTCGCGCAGGACCGCTCGGTCGCGGACGAAGCCTTTGCCGGTGACGTCGTCGGCATTCCCAATCACGGCACGCTGCGTATCGGCGACACGCTGACGGAAGGCGAGGACTTCACCTTCGTCGGCGTGCCGAGCTTCGCGCCGGAAATCGTCCGCCGCGTGCGACTGACCGACGCGATGAAAGCGAAGAAGCTGAAGGAAGCGCTGCAGCAGATGTCGGAAGAGGGCGTGGTGCAGGTGTTCCGTCCGCGCGACGGTGCGCCGGCGCTGGTCGGCGTCGTCGGCGCGCTGCAGCTCGACGTG